>NZ_JARWOJ010000162.1 GCF_029868625.1 Nocardia neocaledoniensis
CCGGAACTCGTCGAGCACGCGGCCGCCGCCGCCAGGGAAGCACTGGCCGCCGACCACCTCGACCCCGAACAGGTGGTGCTGGTGTGCGGCAAGCCGACACCAGAATACGCCGGGCAGCTCGCCGCCGAACTCGGTTCGGCCGCGGCCATTCTCGCGACCGCGCGAGGCGGGACGGCCCCGGCTGTGGTCAGCCGGCTCATCGTCGCGCACGAGCTCCGCGCCGGGACCCTCTACGAGGTGCCGCTGGCCGATTCCGTCCCGTTGACCAGGAAGTTCCGCGCCATCTGGCACCGCCGTTCCCCACCGTCCGGACCCGCCGCCGACCTGGTCGAGCTCGCGACACGGATCGAGGCGGCGCGGCCGAGCCGACGGGACGCACGCGGCGGTCCGCGCGCCGGGTAGAAAGGGTGTGGCTGGCTACACCACCGAGTCGGTGGCCAGCTCCATCGAGAACCGGCGCCGCCGCGACAACCATGGGAGTCATGACCGACACACCTGCCGAGCCGACCCTCGTCATCGACAGCTCCGGCTCACCGACCGCCGTGCTCGACGTCCCGCCGCCGGACGCGGAGCGCGGTGGCGGTGTGCTCGCCACCGTCCTGCGGGCCCCGATTCAGGCCAGGACCTGGAAGGAGTTCGCGTACCTGCTGCTGTCGTTCGTGCTGGGCTGTGTGGCCGTGTGCTACCTGTTCTTCGGGTTCGGTGGCGGCCTCTACGCGTCGATCTTCCTGATCGGTATCCCCGTGCTGGCGCTGGTCCTGCTCGGCGGCCGGGTCTGGGGCCGGATCTACCGGTCCCTCGGCGCGGGCCTGCTCGATGTCGAGGTCGACGCGCCACCGGCCTTCACCCGCGGGCGCGGCCTGTTGGGGTTCCTGCGCGCCGCCTTCACCGATCGGCCGAGCTGGCGGGCCGTACTGTTCCTGCTCGCGCAGTCGGTGTTCGGTGTCGTGGTGGGCTACCTGGTGCTCGTGGTGACCGCGATGGTCGGTTTCACGGCGATCTCGCCCATCCCCTGGGTGCTGTTCGATCCGGTCCAGGTGGACGCCGGCGGCGTCGAGCGGCACAGCCTCGCCCAGTTCGGTTCGTTCTACGTCGACACCTGGCCGCGCGTGCTGGCCATGTCGGCCGTCGGCATCGTGCTGTGCTTCGCGCTGCCGTGGCTCATCCGGGGTGCCTGCTGGCCGCACCGGATGCTGATCACGCACCTGCTCGCAGCGACGCCGCGGGATCGGCAACTGGCCGAGCTGCGCGCCAGCAGGCGCGCCGCCGTCGACGACGCCGCCGCCACCCTGCGCCGGGTCGAACGCGATCTGCACGACGGCACCCAGGCACGACTGGTCACCATCGCGATGGCACTCGGCCGCGCCGAGGAACGGCTGGCCGTCGGTGGCGACGCGGGCGACCTCGTCGCCGAGGCCCGCGCGAGCGCCAAGGACGCGCTGACCGAGCTGCGCGAACTGGTCCGTGGCATCCACCCGCCCGCGCTGGAACTCGGGCTCGGCCCCGCGCTGGAGACGCTGACGGCCCGCTGCGCGATCCCGGTCGAGCTGCGTGTGCACCTGCCCCGGCGTCCGAGCCCCGCGATCGAGGCGATCGCCTACTTCTCGGTCGCCGAACTGCTCACGAACGTGGTCAAGCACGCACGCGCCACCCACGCGACCGTGACCGTCCTGCCCGACAGTGTGCGATCCCTCGCGATCACCGTGCGCGACAACGGCATCGGCGGCGCACCCTACCCCGGCACCGACCTCGCCGGCGGCAGCGGACTGGCCGGTCTCGCCGCCAGGGCGCGCGCGGTCGACGGCACCCTCACCGTGAACAGTCCGGCCGGTGGTCCGACGGTGGTCACCATGGTGCTGCCGACGGCGGGGCCCCAGTGACCGCGCCGCTGCGGGTGGTCATCGCCGAGGACAGCGCGATCCTGCGCGACGGCCTGGCCGGCCTGCTCACCGAGCGCGGCCACGAGGTGGTGGCGATGGTCGGCGACGCGACCACGCTGAGCGAGGTGGTGGCGGCCCAGCGCCCCGACGTCGCGGTGGTGGATGTGCGGATGCCGCCCAGCTTCACCGACGAGGGGCTGCTCGCCGCCATCGAGCTGCGCCGCAAATTCCCCGACACGGGCGTGCTGGTGTTCTCCCAGTGGATCGAAACCCGCTACGCGACAGAACTTCTCGCGGCGGGCGCGAGCGGGGTGGGTTATCTGCTCAAGGATCGGGTGGCCGATGTCGGCGATTTCGTCGACGCGCTGCACCGGGTGGCCACCGGCGGCACCGCCCTCGATCCGGAGGTGGTGAGCCAGCTGATGGGCGCCTCCCGCCAGCAGGACTCCCTGGCCCGGCTCACTCCCCGCGAGCGCGAAGTCCTCGAGCTGATGGCCCAGGGGCTCACCAACAACGCGATCGCCGCCGCCATCACCGTGACCGAACGCGCCGTCGAGAAGCACATCGGCAACATCTTCACCAAGCTCGACCTGCCGCCGTCGGACACCCATCACCGCAGGGTGCTCGCGGTGCTGCGACTCCGTGGCTGACGCGCCGGGCGTACGATCAGCGAACACACTCACGCGGTTTCCCGAGCCCGAGGTGATGTCGTATGGCCGAGACGGATGTCCTCCTCGTCGGCGCCGGTCCGGTCGGACTGGTGGCGGCCATCGAGCTGGTCCGGCGCGGGGTGCGCTGCCGGATCATCGACGCGTTGCCCGAACCGCCCCGCTACGCGAAAGCGGTCGGGATCCAGCCACGCACGCTGGAAGTCTTCGAATCGATGGGGCTGCTGCGAGAGTTCCTCGACGCGTCGATCCGATTGCGCGGGCAGCTCGTCTACGTCAACGGCGCGCCGGCGGGGCGGCTGGAACTCACCCTGCCGCCCGAGGTGCCGTTCCAGTTCGTCGGCCTCCCGCAGTACGAGACCGAACGCATCCTCACGGACCGGCTGACCGCCATGGCGACCCGGATCGAACGCGCGACGACGCTCGTCGGGTTCACCCAGGGCGAGCAGGGTGTCGACGCCGTGCTGCGCGGACCCGGCGGTGAGCAGACTGTCCGGGCCCGGTACCTGATCGGCTGCGACGGCGCGCACAGCACGGTCCGCAAGGCGCTCGGGCTGACATTCGAGGGCGCCGCATTCGCCGAGCAGTACATGCTCGGCGATGTGGAACTGGACTGGTCGCAACCACCCGGCTACGCAGTGCGGGCGATGCATCAGACCGACGGCGTCACCGACGACAGCCTGGTCTGCATCCCGCTGCCCGGCCACCACCGCTACCGGGTGTCGATGCAGGTTCCCCCGGAGCCGGCGGCGGCTGCCGCGGCGGACGGCATCGAGCACGGTTTCCGCGCCGGTCCCGGACCGGAGCTGGCCGATATCCAGGCCGTGCTGGACCGCCTGGCACCCGAACCGGTCACGGCGTCGCGGTTGCGGTGGTCTTCTGTCTTCCGGATCAGTCACCGCATCGTCGACTCCTATTCGCGGGGTAGGGTTTTCGTCGCCGGCGATGCCGCCCATATCCACCCGCCCACCGGTGCGCAGGGCATGAACACCGGCATCCAGGACGCCCACAATCTCGCCTGGAAGCTCGCGCTCGCCGTCGCGGGCGCGGGGGCCCCGGACCTGCTGGCCGGCTATGACGCCGAGCGCCGTCCCGTCGGCGAGGAGGTGGTCGGGCGTACGGTGCGCCACGCCAAGGAGGGCGTCGGGACGACCGACCAGGATCCCGACCGGTTCCTGCTGCGCGAGGCTCAACTACTGATCGACTACCGGGACAGTCCCCTGGTGACCGCGTCACCGACCGGGACCCGCATGCCGGCGGCGGGTACCCGCGCGCCCGACGCCACCGGCCTCACCCGCTCGGCGGTGACCGACCCGTTCCGGCTGTTCACCTTGCTCACCGGCACCGAGCACACCGCCCTCGTCTATGCCGACTCCACGGCCGGGATCGCCGATCTGGACCGGATACTGGACCGGCTGCGGGACCAGGCCGCGGGCCACGTCGACGCCTACGTCGTCACCGCGCCCGGCACGGCATCGGTACCGACGGTCGTGCCGCTCCTCAGCGATCGCGACGGCGAATTCGCCCGCCGGTACCGCCCCGAGCCGGGCACGCTGTTTCTCATCCGCCCCGACGGCTACCTCGGCTACGTCGGTTCCCCGACGGACGCGGCGCTCAGCCGCCACCTCGCCGCGACCTTCGCCCCCGCGCCGGTCACCCGATAGCGGTCACGCCGTGACCAGCGCGACCAGCAGCAGGAGGGAGGCGCCGAACACCAGTGGCGCCACGATCCGGGCCACGCGGGTGCGCGCCCGTCCCGGCGGAACCACGAACGACAGGGCCACGATGAGGATCGCGGCGGCCGGAAGGGCGAACACGGAACCGAAGATCAGTCCGTAACCGTGCGGGTCGGCGAGCGGATCGTCCGAGATCCGGGACCGGAGGACGACGAAGACGCAGCGCGACCAGAACGACCCCGCGACGGCTCCGAGCAGGCCGGCCGGGACGGCCACAGCGAGCCGTCGCCGATCGATCCGGTTCCGCGAACCCACTGGGCGGTCGTGGGCATCGTCGTGCATGGCATCCCCTCCCGCGCACGATCACAGCACATCCGGACCGCCCCCGCACGTCGTCAGCCGCCGGGCATCAGACCTTCCGCACCCGCGTCGTCTCGGCGTCCACCTCCGCTCCGGCCCGGTTGCGTGGACGCAGCTCGAGCAGGGCCCCGCCGTCGAGATCGGTGAGCGTGGAATGGGTTTCGGTGGGCGCGAAGGCGTGACGCTCACCCCACTGTCGCAACGCCACGATCGTGGTGAACAGATCTCCGCCCGCCGCGGTCAGTGCGTAGACGTGGCGCTTCCCGCCCGGCGCGGTGCTCGTCGTCAGGATGCCGTGCTCGACCAGGCGGCGCAGCCGGTCGGCCAGGATGTTGCGCGCGATGCCGAGCCGCTGCCGGAAATCGGTGAACGAGGCGGCGCCGTCCATGGCGTCGCGGACGATCAGCAGCGACCACCGATCCCCGATCAGGTCGACCGTTCTGGCGACCGGGCAGTGCGGGTCGGTCCAGTCCTGGTCCACGCCGAGCGCCATCGAGCCCACCTCCATAGGTTGCGATATGAAACCATTCTGTCATACGCTCAAATGGTTTCATTTTGCTACTGATCGGAGGTTGCTCGTGGATACCGCACAGCGATGGGTCGCGGCCGGGGTGTGTGCCGTGGCGGTATCGACGATCTACGCGATCCAGCCGGTGCTGGGCGATGTCGGTGTGGACCTGGGCCTGGCACCGCGATCGTTGGGGTGGCTCGTCGCGGCCGGGCAGATCGGCTATGTCGGCGGGCTGCTTCTGCTCGTTCCCCTCGGAGATCTGGTCGATCGGCGACGACTGATCGTCGGACACCTCCTGCTCACCGCGGCCGGGACGACCCTGGTCGCACTCGCCCCGACCGCGGTCGTCGCGGCGGTGGGCGCGGCGATCGCGGGATTCTTCGCGGTGGTGGTGCAGGTGACGGTCGCCTACGCAGCGGCGGTCTCCGCGCCGAGGGAGCGGGGCCGCACTATCGGTACCGTCACCTCCGGGGTGGTGTTCGGCATCCTCGGGGTGCGGGTGCTGGCCGGGGCACTGGGCGACACGGTCGGCTGGCGGGCGGTCTACGCCGTTCTCGCGCTGGCGTGCGTGGCGCTCGCGGTGACGGCGCGGCTCGTCCTGCGGCCCGATCCCCGGGTATCGGCGCCCCGATATGGCGAGGTCATGGCGTCGATGGCGCGGCTGACACGGGATCGGCTGTTCCTGGGCCGCGGGCTGGTGACGTTCTTCGTGTTCGCGTCGTTCGGCACGCTGTGGAGCGGGTTGGCCTTGCCGCTCGGCGCCGAACCGTGGTCGCTGGGATCCACCGCGATCGGCCTGTTCGGCGTGCTCGGGCTGGCCGGTGCGCTCGGGGCCGCCCGCGCGGGTCGCTGGGCCGATGCCGGGCACGCCCGGACGACGACCGGCTGGTCGCTCGCGCTCCTTGTCGCGTCCTGGCTTCTGCTGGGCACCACGGGATCGACCCTGCTGCTCTTCGCCGTCGGCGTCATCGCCCTCGACTTCGCCGTGCAGGCCGTCCACGTCACCAGCCAGCAATTGCTGACCAGCGCGCGGCCCGATCGGGCCGGCAGCGTCATCGGCGCGTACATGGTGTTCTACGCGCTGGGCTCGGCCCTGGGCGCGGTCACCACGACATGGACGTACACCACGTGGGGATGGTGGGCATCCTGCCTGACGGGCGCCCTGTACGCCCTGGCCGCGCTCGGGGCGCACCTGCTGTCCGCGACACCCCGCCGCCCGCCGGTCGATCCCGCCCCGGTGACCACCTCGCCCGCCGGCCAAGGGGCGGCAGGGTCGACATAATGCAGTCACTGCCATCGCGCACAGGATGCACGCCGCGCACGCCCCGCATGTCCCGCATCGCCGCCGAACAGTCGGCTAAGGTCCGAGCGAACGCTGCTGGGCGGAAGGAACTCCCATGTCGCTCTCCCGTCGCACGCTGATCACCGCCGCCGCGGCCGGTGGCGCGATCGCCGCGCTCGGCGGACCACCGGCCCGGGCCGCATCGCCTGTCCTCGGCGCCGGAGATCCGGGCTATCAGGAACTCGCCGCACGCGGCTACAACCGCCGATTCCAGGCCCGACCGGCCAAGATCTATGCGCCCACGACGACCGAGGACGTCCGCGAGGCGGTCGCGGCGGCGGTCACGGAACGGTCCCCGATCGCGGCACGCTCGGGCGGCCACTGTTTCGACGACTTCGTCGACAACGCGGGGCCCGGCTCGATCATCCCCCTGGCCAGACCCGCCGCGGTCCATTGGGACGAGCCCCGCCGCGCGTTCTCCGGCGCGGCGGGCGCCGACCTCGGCGCCGTCTACGAGGCACTGCACCGGTGGAATGTCTCCATCCCGGCGGGGATCGAGCAGTTCGGGCGCCTCGACGTGGTCGTCGCGAACGCGGGCATCTGTTCGGCGGCGCTGTCGTGGG
>NZ_JARWOJ010000163.1 GCF_029868625.1 Nocardia neocaledoniensis
TCGGCCGGCAGCGCGGCGGCCCTCGACCACGCGCTGTACCTGGTCGGCCGCGCCCCCCGCCCCGAGCTCGCCACCGCCGACGCCCGCCGCCGCCGCATCGCCGCGCCCCCCCCCCCGGCCGAGCCCGCGACGATGCGCGTCATTCCGACTCGCGCGCAGCCAGTTCCACCAGCAGATCGCCGCCCTCGACCTGCTGCACCTTGGCCGTCGCGATCCGGCCGACGATGCCGCCGCGCGGCGCGGTGATGGCCGCCTCCATCTTCATGGCCTCGATGGTGCCGATGGTGTCGCCTGCGTGGATCTCCTCGCCCTCCGACACCGCCAGTGTGACGACACCGGCGAACGGCGCGGCGATGTGGCCGGGGTTGTTCTTGTCGGCCTTCTCCACCGCGGGCACCTCGGACGCGATGGACCGGTCGCGCACCGCGACCGGGCGCAGCTGCCCGTTCATGATGCACATGACGGTGCGCATGCCCTTCTCGTCCGGCTCGGAGATCGCTTCGAGGCCGATGAGCAGGGTGACGCCCTTCTCCAGCTGCACACGGTGTTCCTCGCCGCGACGCAGGCCGTAGAAGAACTGGTTCTCCGAGAGCCCGGTGGTGTCGCCGTACTTGTCACGGTGCGCCTGGAATTCGGCTGTCGGGCCGGGGAACAGCAGCCGGTTGAGGGTGTCGCGGCGTTCCTGCGATGACCCGTCGAGACCGGCCTGATCCGCCGCGGTGAGCGGGGTTTCCGGCTTGGGCTCGCTCCGCCCGGCCAGCGCCTTGCTCCGGAACGGCTCCGGCCAGCCGCCCGCGGGGGTGCCGAGTTCGCCGCGCAGGAACCCGATGACCGAGTCCGGGATGTCGTAGCGGCCCGGGTCGGCGGCGAAGTCCTCGATGTCGACACCGGTGCCGACCAGCGCCAGCGCCAGGTCACCGACGACCTTCGACGACGGGGTCACCTTGATCAGGCGGCCGAGCAGCCGATCGGCCGCGGCGTACTTGGCCTCGACCTCCTCGAACCGGTCGCCGAGGCCGAGCGCGATGGCCTGCTGACGCAGGTTCGACAGCTGACCGCCGGGGATCTCGTGGGTGTAGACGCGACCGGTCGGCGCGGGCAGGCCCGACTCGAACGGCGCGTACACCTTGCGCAGGGCCTCCCAGTACGGCTCGAGGTCGCACACGTGCTGCAGGTTGAGGCCGGTGTCGTGCTCGGTGTGCGCGGCCGCGGCCACGATCGCCGAGAGCGCGGGCTGCGAGGTGGTGCCCGCCATCGCCGCCGACGCGCCGTCGACGGCGTCGGCGCCCGCCTGCCAGGCGGCGAGGTAGGTGGCCAGCTGGCCGCCGGGGGTGTCGTGGGTGTGCACGTGCACCGGCAGGTCGAAGTTCGAGCGCAGCGCGGTGACGAGCTCGGCCGCCGCGGGCGCGCGCAGCAGACCGGCCATGTCCTTGATCGCGAGCACGTGGGCGCCCGCGTCGACGATCTGCTCGGCCAGCTTCAGGTAGTAGTCCAGGGTGTAGAGCGACTCGTTCGGGTCGAGCAGGTCGCCGGTGTAGGACAGCGCGACTTCGGCCACGGCCGTGCCGGTTTCGCGGACGGCGGCGATGGCGGGGCGCATCTGGTCGACGTTGTTGAGCGCGTCGAAGATACGGAAGATATCGATGCCCGTGTCGGTGGCCTCCTGCACGAAGGCGCGGGTCACCTGCTCCGGGTAGGGCGTGTAGCCGACGGTGTTGCGCCCGCGCAGCAGCATCTGCAGGCAGATGTTGGGGACCGCTTCGCGCAGCGCGGCCAGCCGCTCCCACGGGTCCTCGTGCAGGAACCGCAGCGCCACATCGTAGGTCGCGCCGCCCCATGCCTCGATCGAGAGCAGTTCCGGGGTCAGCCGGGCGACGTGGCCCGCGACGCCGAGCAGGCCGTTGGTGCGCACCCGGGTGGCCAGCAGCGACTGGTGGGCGTCGCGGAAGGTGGTGTCGGTGACGCCGAGCGCCTTCTGCTCCCGCAGCGCCTTCGCGAAGCCCTCGGGGCCGAGTGCGAGCAGGCGCTGGCGGGAACCGGCGGGCGGCTCGACCGTCATGTCGATGGCGGGCAGCTTGTCGTACGGGTACACCGTGGTCGGGCGTTCGCCGTGCGGCTTGTTGACGGTGACGTCGGCGAGGTAGCTCAGGATCTTGGTGCCGCGGTCGGCGGAGCCACGCGAGGTGAGCAGTTCGGGACGCTCGTCGATGAACGAGGTGGTGACCCGGCCCGCCTGGAAGTCGGGGTCGTCGAGCACCGCCAGCAGGAACGGGATGTTGGTCGTCACGCCGCGGATGCGGAACTCGGCCAGCGCGCGGCGGGCGCGCGCGGCGGCGGCGGGCAGGTCGCGGCCGCGGCAGGTCAGCTTGACCAGCATCGAGTCGAAGTAGGCGCCGATCTCGGCACCCAGGTTGGCGCCGCCGTCGAGGCGGATGCCCGCGCCGCCCGGGGTGCGGTAGGCGGTGATGCGGCCGGTGTCGGGGCGGAATCCGTTGGCCGGGTCCTCGGTGGTGATGCGGCACTGCAGCGCGGCGCCGCGGATGGCGACCGCGTCCTGGCTCAGGCCGAGGTCGGCCAGGGTCTCCCCCGCCGCGATCCGCAGCTGCGACTGCACGAGGTCGACATCGGTGATCTCCTCGGTCACCGTGTGCTCGACCTGGATGCGCGGGTTCATCTCGATGAAGACGTGGTTGCCGCGCTCGTCGAGCAGGAACTCCACGGTGCCCGCGTTGCTGTAGCCGATCTGGCGGGCGAAGGCCACCGCGTCGGCGCAGATGCGTTCGCGCAGCGCGGGATCCAGGTTCGGGGCGGGCGCGAGCTCGATCACCTTCTGGTGGCGGCGCTGCAGCGAACAGTCACGCTCGAACAGGTGCATGACGTTGCCGTGCTGGTCGGCCAGGATCTGCACCTCGATGTGGCGCGGGTTCACCACGGCCTGCTCGAGGAACACGGTCGGGTCGCCGAAGGCCGACTCGGCCTCGCGCGAGGCCGCCTCGATCGACTCGCGCAGCTGTTCGGGTGCGGCCACCCGGCGCATGCCGCGGCCACCGCCACCGGCGACCGCCTTGACGAAGATGGGGTACTCGAACGCCTCCGCCGCGGCCAGCAGCGCGTCGATGTCGGCGCTGGGCTCGCTCGACTTCAGCACCGGCAGCCCCGCCGCCTTGGCGGTGGCGATCGCGGTGGCCTTGTTGCCCGCCATCTCGAGCACGGCGGCCGAGGGGCCGATGAAGGTGATGCCCTCGCGCTCACAGGCGGCGGCGAGGTCGGGGTTCTCCGAGAGGAAGCCGTAGCCGGGATAGATGGCGTCGGCGCCCGCGCTCTTGGCGGCGTCGATGATCGCCTCGATCGACAGGTACGCCCGGACCGGGTGCCCTTCCTCGCCGATCTGATACGACTCGGCCGCCTTCAAACGGTGCACGGAATTGCGGTCCTCGTGCGGGAACACCGCGACCGTTCCGATGCCTAGCTCGTATGCCGCGCGGAAGGCGCGAATGGCGATTTCACCACGATTGGCGACCAAGACTTTCGAGAACATTGGACCACGGTACCCGGACCGGACCCGACCTCCGGCACGCAAGGTGGCTTCGCAGCAATCTTCACACCGCACACCGGCCCACCTGCGAAGTTGCGTTCACCCGGCCGTCACATCTCACCGCGGCGACGCCCCTACCGTGCGGCCGGTCCGCGCAGGTCACCACCCTCCCGGTGGGTGGGAGGCTCGCCCGGGCCGTCGGCACGGCCTATGCTGGGTGCCGCAGCTGGTTCGCCGGCGCGGTGGAAGAGTCGGAGCCCCGACCTCCCGCGCGGGCGTCGACGCCCGGACACGCACGACCCGCGCCGGGCGGAGAGGGAACCCGGTGGGAATCCGGGACTGTCCCGCAGCGGTATGCCGGAACGACCACCGTCATCAGCACTGGGCTCGACACCTGGGAAGCGACGGTCAGTAGGTCGGTCGATCACACGACCGGTGCCGGCGAGTCCGAAGACCTGCCGACTGTGCCGGATACGCCGTATCCGGCGGCCACCGCCTCGTGGATCGGGCGCGCGGACCACCTGTGCCGACCCGCCGTGCCCGCACGACAGGTCCCGGAGGTGTCGACGTGTGCCCGCAGAACGGCGCTGGCTCCCGCACGAGACACTGGAGAATCTCCGTGACTGTTTCGCACTCTCCCTTCACCGCAACGGTTCTCGGCTTGCCGCGGATCGGCCCGAACCGGGAACTCAAGCGCGCCATCGAGTCCTACTGGGCAGGCCGGGCCGACGCCGAGCACCTGCGTGCTGTCGCCCGCTCGCTGCGCGCGGCCCACTACGCCGAACTGCGCGCGGCCGGCATGGATTCGGTGCCCGTCGGCACCTTCTCCTACTACGACCAGATGCTCGACACCGCCGTGTTGTTCGGCGCGCTCCCGCCGCGCGTGGACGCCATCAGCGACCCGCTCGACCGGTACTTCGCCGCGGCCCGTGGCACCGATACCGTCGCGCCGCTGGAGATGACCAAGTGGTTCGACACCAACTATCACTATCTGGTCCCCGAGATCGACGCGGGCACCACCTTCGCCCTGCACCCGGACAAGCTGCTCGGCGAACTCGCCGAGGCGATCGAACTGGGCGTGCCAGCCAGGCCGGTGGTGATCGGGCCGCTGACGTTCCTGAAGCTGGCCAAGTCCGCCGACGGACCCGCGCTGGACCGGCTGCCGGACCTGCTGCCGCTGTATCGCGAGCTGCTGGCCGGGCTCGCCGACGCGGGCGCACGCTGGGTGCAGCTCGACGAACCGATCCTGGTCACCGACCTGACCGAGGCCGAGATCGCCCTCGTGCGGGACACCTACACCGAGCTCTCGGCCGCGTCCGACCGTCCCGCGATCCTGGTGGCCACCTACTTCGGCCATCCCGACGCGGCGCTGTCCGCGCTCGCCGACACCGGAATCGAGGGCGTGGCACTCGATTTCACGGCGGGGACGGATCCCGCCGCGGTGGCCGCCGTGCCCGCGCTCGCGCGCAAGCTCGTGGTCGCCGGGGTGGTCGACGGCCGCAACATCTGGCGTACCGATCTCGACGCCGCGCTCACCACACTGGGCACGCTGCTCGGCAGTGCCGACGCGGTGGCCGTGGCGAGTTCGTGCTCACTGCTGCACGTCCCGTACTCGCTGACCCCGGAGACCGGGCTCGACGATCGGCTGCGGTCCTGGCTCGCCTTCGGCGCCGAAAAGGTCGATGAGGTCAAGGTTCTCGCGACCGCGATCACCGAAGGCACGACAGCGGTCGCCACCGAACTGGCCGCCGCCCGCGCGGCCGCCGCCTCCCGCCGCGCCGACCCACGACTGCACGACGCACGCGTCCGGGCCCGCCTGACGGCATTGGACGAGAGCGATCTGACCCGCTCACCCGCCGACGCGCGGCGCGCACTCCAACACGAACATCTCGACCTGCCGCTCCTGCCGACCACCACCATCGGCTCCTATCCGCAGACCTCGGCGATCCGGCTGGCCCGTGCCGCGCTGCGCAAGGGCGAGATCGACGAGGCCGAGTACGTGCGCCGGATGCGGGCCGAGATCGCCGAGGTGATCGCCCTGCAGGAGCGGCTCGGCCTGGACGTGCTGGTGCACGGCGAGCCCGAACGCAATGACATGGTGCAGTACTTCGCCGAACTGCTCGACGGTTTCGCCGCCACCGGGAACGGCTGGGTGCAGTCCTACGGCACCCGCTGCGTGCGCCCGCCGATCCTGTTCGGCGACGTCTCCCGGCCGACGCCGATGACGCTGTCGTGGATCGGCTATGCCCAGTCGCTCACCGACAAGCCGGTCAAGGGCATGCTCACCGGCCCGGTGACCATCCTCGCCTGGTCTTTCGTCCGTGACGATCAGCCGCTGGCCGACACCGCACGGCAGGTCGCCCTGGCCATCCGGGACGAGACCGTCGGTCTGGAAGCCCAGGGCGCGCGGATCATCCAGGTCGACGAGCCCGCCCTGCGGGAGTTGCTGCCGCCGCGCGCGAGCGACCAGCCCGCCTACCTGCGCTGGTCCGTCGACGCGTTCCGGCTCGCCACCGCCGGCGTCGCCGACACCACCCAGGTGCACACCCACCTGTGCTATTCGGAGTTCGGCGAGGTGATCTCGGCGATCGCGGGCCTGGACGCCGATGTGACCTCCATCGAGGCGGCACGCTCGCACATGGAGGTGCTCGACGACCTGAACGCGGCCGGCTTCGCGCTCGGTGTCGGTCCCGGCGTCTACGACATCCACTCCCCACGGGTGCCCTCGGTCGAGGAGATCACCGCCTCGCTGACGGCCGCATTGAAAGCGGTTCCCGCCGAGCGGCTCTGGGTGAATCCCGACTGCGGGCTCAAGACCCGGGGGCCGGTGGAGGTCGAGGCGTCGCTGCGGAACCTGGTGACGGCGGCCGCCGCGCTGCGGTGAGCCACCGCGGCCTCGGGTGACCGAGCCGCACGCGTAAACCGCCCCGGACGGATTCTCCGTCCGGGGCGGTCGCGCTCATGGTCGCGGCCGATTCAGCGCGGGACCCGGCCGACCGGCACCGGCCGCTGGTCGACACCGCGATACTCCGACAGCGGCCGGATCAGCGCGTTGGCGGCGGACTGCTCCGCGATGTGCGCGGTCCAGCCGGTGATCCGGCTCATCACGAACAGCGGCGTGAACATCTCGATGTCGAAGCCGAGCAGGTAGTAGGCGGGCCCGGCGGGGAAGTCGAGATTCGGTGCGATGCCGGTCTTCTCGGCCATGGCGGCGGCCAGCGCCGCGTACATGCGGACCCAGCGCTGTCCGCCGGTCAGCTCGGCGACCTCGTCGAGCGCGGCCTTCATCGTCGGCACCCTGGAGTCGCCCTCGCGGTACACGCGGTGGCCGAATCCCATCACCTTGTGCCCGGCCGCCAGGGTGTCGCCGACCCAGGCCGCGGCGCGCGCGGGATCGCCGATCTCGAGCATGGTGTGCATGACCGCCTCGTTCGCGCCGCCGTGCAGGCGGCCCTTCAGCGCGCCGATGGCGGCCGTGACCGCGCTGTAGAGGTCCGAGCCGGTGGAGGTCACCACGCGCGCGGCGAAGGTGGAGGCGTTGAATCCGTGCTCGGCGTAGAGGATCAGCGAGGTCTCGAACGCGCGCACGAGTCGTGGGTCCGGCACCGCGCCGAAGCACATGTGGAGGAAGTTCTCGGCGAACCCGAGCTGGGCGTGCGGGGCGATGGGGTCGAGTCCGCGCCGTCTGCGCATCGCGGCCGCGATCACCGTCGGCAGCAGCGCCGTCAACCGCAGTGCGGCGGCCAGTCTTTCGCGTTCCGACGCGCTTTCGGCGGTGGCGTCCTCGGTGCCGAGGTAGCTGACGACCGTGCGCACCACATCCATCGGATGACAGGTGTCGGGCATCTTCTGTATCAGCGCGAGCACCGACCGGTCGATCCGGCGGTGGGCCCGTTCGCGCTCGCACAGCAGGCGCAGCTGGGTGTCGTCGGGTAGTTCGCCGTACCACAGCAGGTAGGCGACCTCCTCGAAGCCGCGGTGGGCGGCCAGGTCCTGCACCGGATAGCCGCGGTAGGTCAGCGAATTCGTCTCGCTCACCACCTTCGAGATGCTGGTCGTGTCGACCACCACCCCCGCCAGCCCCTTCGCCACGGCCGGACTCGGTTCACTGCCGCTCATGCTCGTTCACCCACCGTGAAATCGACGATGCCGGAGTCGAACGCGGCGTAGCGCCGGTAGTCGAGGAGTTCGTAGAGCCGGGCGCGGTGCTGCATCCGGTCCAGCAGCGCCGCCTGGGTACCGGCCGCAGCGAGCTCGCGCAGTCCGTCCTCGATCGCGCCCATCGCCAGGCGCAAGGTGGTGACGGGGTAGATGACCGCGTTGTAGCCCAGGTCGGTGAGGGTACGCGCGGACAACAGCGGGCCCTTGCCGAACTCGGTCATGTTCGCGAGCAGCGGGACAGCCACGGCGGCACGGAACTTCGCGAACTCGGCCTCGTCGAGGAGTGCCTCGGTGAAGATCAGGTCCGCGCCCGCGTCGGCGTAGGCCTTGGCGCGGTCGATCGCCGCGTCCACGCCCTCGACGGCGCGGGCGTCGGTCCGCGCGCAGATCACGAATCCCGGATCGCGGCGGGCGGTGACGGCGGCCCTGATCCGGCGGACCATGTCCGAGGTGCCGACGACCGCCTTGCCGTCGAGATGACCGCACCGTTTGGGATTCACCTGGTCCTCCAGATGACAGCCGGCCAGGCCCGCGTCCTCGAGCAGCGTCACCGTCCTGGCGGCGTTCATGGGCTCACCGAAGCCCGTGTCGGCGTCGAGCAGGACGGGCAGTTCGGTGGCACGGGCGACCTGGCGGCCGCGTTCGACGACCTCGGTGAGCGTGGTCAGGCCGATGTCGGGCAGCCCCAGCTCCGCCGACACCACCGCGCCCGACACGTAGGCACCCTCGAAGCCCAGCTCCTGGATCAGCGTGGCGACCAGGGGATTCAACGCCCCCGGCAGCCGCTGCAACTCGCCGGACGCGAGCCCGGTCCGGAAGGCGGCGCGCTTGTCCGCCGCCGTGGTGTGCGCGGCGAGCGATGCCGGAACACTCATCAGAAGAGTCCTTCCCGTGCGGCGGGCAGCCGGTCGAACAGCGCGGGATCGACGGTGACGGTGAGCTGATCCAGCTCGCCGGGCGCCAGCTCCGGCGCGCGCTGCGCCGCGGCGAGGAAGCGTCGCTGTTCCGCGGGCGCGACGATGCCGTCGGCGAGCGAGCGGAACTTCGCCACGTAGTGCTCGCGTCCGAACGGACGCGCGCCGGCCGGGTGCGCGTCGGCGACCGCGAGTTCGTCGGTGAGCACCGTGCCGTCGTCGAAGGTGACCACGGCGCGCGCGCCGAACGCCCGCTCCGCCGGGTCGCTCGCGTGGTAGCGGCGCGTCCACTCCGGATCCTCGACGGTGGAGATCTTGCGCCACAGCGCGACCGTGTCCGCGCGCCGCGCCCGCTCCGGCGCGTACGAGCGTTCGTGGTGCCAGGTGCCGTCCTGCAAGGCGACGGCGAAGATATACGGGAGGGAATGGTCGAGAGTCTCGCGGCTGGCGCGCGGATCGAATTTCTGCGGATCGCCGGAGCCGGTGCCGA
The DNA here is from genome assembly GCF_029868625.1 of Nocardia neocaledoniensis. Classification (GTDB taxonomy): domain Bacteria; phylum Actinomycetota; class Actinomycetes; order Mycobacteriales; family Mycobacteriaceae; genus Nocardia; species Nocardia neocaledoniensis_A. Next base: position 9,101 of record NZ_JARWOJ010000163.1, read on the forward strand.
TCACGACATGTGTGTGCTGACTGGTGTGCAGCACGATCGAGGCGATCCGGTCGGTGTCGGAGATCCGCTCGCGGAGCCTGCGGGCCAGGTCGATCGGCGCCTGGCTCTGGTATTCGGCCGAATGCTCCTTGGTGTAGCTGTCCAGGATGGCGCGCTTCGCTTCGCCCGGCCCCGGCAGCGGCACTCGGTATTCGGCGTCGGGGCCACCGAGCAGTCGCGCGATCACACCGTCCGCGCCTTCCCAGATCGGGGCGGGGGCGCCCTCGCCGCGCATCGCGCGATCCACCGCCTCGACGGCCATCTTCCCGGCGAAGGCGGGCGCGTAGGCCTTCCAGCTCGAGATCTCCCCCTTGCGCGACTGGCGGGTCGCCGTCGTGGTGTGCAGGGCTTGGCCGACGGCCTGATAGATGGTCTCGGTGTCGAGGCCGAGCAGCGTGCCGATACCCGCGGCCGCCGACGGGCCGAGGTGCGCGACGTGGTCGATCTTGTGCTCGTGCAGGCAGATCGCGCGCGCCAGGTCGATCTGGATCTCGTAGCCGGTGGCCAGCCCGCGGATCAGGTCCGTCCCACCGCATCCCCGGTGCTGGGCGACCGCGAGGATCGGCGGGATGTTGTCGCCGGGATGGGAGTACTCCGCGGCGAGGAAGGTGTCGTGGAAATCCAGCTCGCGCACCGCCACCCCGTTGGCCAGGGCGGCCCACTCCGGCGAGAACCGCTGTGCGCTCGGCAGTCCGAGAACCGTTGCACCGTGCCGCGCGGCCCCCACGGGCACCGGGTGCGCCATGGCCTGCGCCCTGGCGGTGCGCACCGGCCCGCGCAGGACCGCGGCCACGGCCACGGCGGCATTGTCGATGATCCGGTTCACGATCATCTCGACGGCCTCTCCCGGCACCGGGACGGGGTCCGCCGCCACCTCGGCGACGAGCATGGCGAGGTGTCCCGCACGCGGGAAATCCTCGGCGGCGCCGACGCTGCGAACGATGTGGGTCTTCACTGCTCCTCCGATCCAGCCGGTCGCTCCCGGCTCTGATTCGCACGCTACGCACCCATGCACCCGCCGAGAACACACTGAACAGGCGTATTTTTGCGTGCGAGAAAGGCCGAGTCAGCGAATTCTGCGAACAACGACGAGGAGAGTCTGTACGGTGATACCCGTTCGCTCTGGGAACTCCCTCGGCAACCGCGTGGCACGCGCCCAACCGGCCGCCCCGACATCCGAGACAGGTCCGCCTCGACCGGCGGGCGCGCCCGCGCATGCCCCCGATTCGGCGCTTCGCACGTTACGCACGGGTAGTAACAGGTAAAATCCCTTGCAGGACTGGACTTCTCCGTGTCCGATCGTCCGTTCGAGCGAACATTGCGAACCAGGAGCGTTAGGATCTCCGACGTGCGGAAGATGTACGCGGGGGCCCGGCTTCGACGGCTGCGTGAAGAACGAAGGATGACTCAGGCGGCGTTGGCGAAATCGTTGGATCTCTCGCCCAGTTATCTCAATCAGCTCGAGCGCGATCAGCGCCCACTCACCATTCCGGTTCTGCTGAAACTGAACTCGACCTTCGATCTCGATGTGCAGTTCTTCGCGGCGGACTCCGACGCGCGACTGGTCTCGGACCTGCACGAGGTCCTGGTCGAGGCCGCGGGCGGGGGCGACACCGCGCCGATCACCGAGGTCGAGGAACTCGCGACCAGGTTGCCCGAGGTCGCACGCATCGTCATCGCGATGCACCGTCGGTTGCGCGCGGCCACCGACCAGCTCGATCTGCTGTCCTCCCGGGTGGACAACAACGCGGGCGCGCCCGGCGCCCCGATGCCGTACGAGGACGTGCGGGACTTCTTCTACGACCACCGCAATCACATCGCGACCCTCGATCACGCGGCCGAGCAGCTGTTCGAGGAATCCGGGCTGACGATCGGCTCGCTGGACCGGCAGCTGGCCCGGGTCGCCGAGGAGCGCGCGGGCGTCACCGTCCTGGTCCGTGGCGACGGGGCCGATCCGACCATCCCGAAACGCCACTACGATCCCGACACCCGCACGCTGACCCTCGCCCGGCGGCTGCGCCCCGGTCAGCGCGCCTTCCAGATCGCGACCACCCTCGGCCTGCTGCTCTACGGCCGTGAGATCGACAACGTGCTCGCCGAATCACGGGCGCTCACCGGCGAATCCCGCACCCTGGCCCGGGTGGGGCTGGCCAACTACTTCGCGGGCGCGCTGATCCTGCCCTACGGCCGCTTCCTGCGCTCGGCCGAGGAACTGCGCTACGACGTGGACCTGCTCGCACTGCGGTTCGAGGTCGGTTTCGAGACGGTCTGCCACCGGCTCAGTACCCTGCAGCGCCAGGGACAGCGCGGCGTGCCGTTCTTCCTGGTCCGCACCGATCGGGCGGGAAACATCTCGAAAAGACAGTCCGCCACCGCGTTCCACTTCTCCCGGGTCGGCGGCAGCTGCCCCCTGTGGGTCACCCACGAGGCGTTCGCGCATCCCGGGCGCATCCTCACCCAGATCTCGGAGATGCCCGACGGCCGCCGCTACCTGTGGATCGCCCGCACCACCCCGGCCACCCAGCAGGGATTCGGCACGGCGGCCAAGAACTTCGTCATCGGGCTCGGCTGCGACATCGAATACGCCGACCGGCTGGTCTACTCGCAGGGCCTGCAACTCGACGACCCACAGGTGGCGGTGCCGATCGGCGCGGGCTGCAAAGTGTGTGAGCGGCCCGCCTGCCCGCAGCGCGCGTTCCCGCAGATCGGCCGGCCACTCGCGGTGGCCGAGCACACCAGCACCGATCTGCCGTACCCGCGACTGCCGCGCTGAGCAGCAGGCCCGCGCCACGCCGGCGCGGGCCTGCCCTCGCCCGCGATCAGGACTTGGCGAGGTATTCGATGCGTTCGCCGTCGACCGCGGCGTGCATCATCCCGGCCAGGCCGGGGTGTCTCACCAGGCCGGGATCCTCGGCGACCACCTGTCGCGCCAGTTCCTGCGCCGCGGTGATCACCTCCAGATCGTCGAGCAGCGACAGCAGGCGCAGCGACCTCGCGGTCCCGGACTGGGCAGCGCCGAGCACATCCCCCTCCCTGCGCTGGCGCAGATCGAGCACCGAGAGTTCGAAACCGTCGGTGGTCGCCGCGACGGCCTCGAGCCGCGCCATCGCGGTACCACCGGGCGCGGCGTCGGTGACGAGCAGGCACAGACCGGGATGCTCGCCGCGACCGATGCGCCCGCGCAGCTGATGCAGCTGACTCACGCCGAACCGGTCCGCGTCGACGATCACCATCACCGTCGCGTTCGGCACGTCGACACCGACCTCGACGACCGTCGTACAGACCAGGACATCGATGGCGGCGTCGTTGAACTGCCGCATCACGTGGTCCTTCTCGTCGGACGGCAGCCGACCGTGCAGCAGCCCGACCCGCACACCGGCGAGCGGCCCGGCGCTCAGCGTCTCGTACATGTCGACGGCGGCCTGCGTGGTCGGCCCCTCCTTCTCCTCCGCCGACTTCTTGCCCTTGGCCGGCGGCGCGTCGGGATCCTCGCCGATCCGCGAGCACACCACATACGCCTGTCTGCCCTGGCCGACTTCCTCGAGAATGCGTTCCCACGCGCGGTCCACCCAGCCCGGATGCAGTTTGCGCGGAACGACTCTCGACACGATCGGGGACCGACCGCGCGGCAGCTGGGTGAGGGTGGAGGTCTCCAGGTCGCCGAGGGTCGTCATGGCGATGGTGCGCGGAATCGGGGTCGCGGTCATCACCAGCAGGTGCGGGCTGATGCCGTTGTTGGCCTTGGCCCGCAACGCGTCTCGCTGTTCGACACCGAAGCGGTGCTGTTCGTCGACGACGACGAGGCCGAGATCGAAGAACTCCACGGCGTCCTGGATGAGGGCGTGGGTACCGATGACGATGCCCGCCTCGCCGGTCACCGCGTCCAGCAGGGCCGCCTTCTTGGCCGCCGTCGACATCGAGCCGGTCAGCAGCACCACCTTGGTCGCCCGCTCCGCCGCGCCGAGCTCGCCCGCGGTACCCAGCTCGCCCAGCATGCCCCGCAGTGAGCGATAGTGCTGCGCCGCGAGGACCTCCGTCGGCGCCAGCAGCGCGCACTGGCGACCGGCATCGACCGCCTGCAGCATGGCGTGCAGCGCGACGATCGTCTTGCCCGAACCCACCTCGCCCTGGAGCAGGCGATGCATCGGGCGCGTGCGGGACAGGTCGGCGGAGATCTCGTCGATCACCTGCCGCTGGCCCTCGGTGAGTTCGAAGGGCAGCCGCTCATCGAAGGCGGCCGCGATCCCGTCGGTGACGGGCGGGCAGGCGGGCGCGGTGCGGCCTTCTACTTCGTGCCGCCGCTCGGCGAGCACCAGCTGCAGGGCCAGCGCCTCGTCGAAACGCAGCCGGTCCCTGGCCTTCTCGATGTCGAGCTTGTGTTCGGGCAGGTGGATCAGGCGCAGGGCGTCGGAGACCTCGAGCAGGCCGCGGTCCTCGCGCAGATCGGTGGGCAGCGGGTCCTCGATCGGGTCGAGCTGGTCGAGGACCTGGCGGATGCAGGCCAGCAGGTCCCAGCTCTGCACCTTGGCCGTCGCCGGATAGACCGGGACGAACTCGCGCTCGAAGAACGCGGCGTCCACTCCCCCCGCGCCTTTCGCGCTCTGCGCCAGCCCGCGCAGCGCCCCGCTGCCGCGCACCGAGGTGAGTTCCTCGACCCCGGCCTCGGCCTTGTCGGGCAGGATCAGGTAGTCGGGGTGCGAGAGGTTCCAACGGTCGGGCCGCCACCAGTGCACGGTGCCCGACATCATCGCCCGCACGCCCTCTTTCACCAGGTAACGCACCTTGTCGCCGTTGAAGAAGGTGGCCTCGACGGGGCGGGCTGCGCCGGTGTCGAGCTGCACCTTCAGCAGGGAGCCGCGGCGGTTCTTCATCGGGCGCAGTTCGGTTTTGGTGATCCGGCCGATCACCGTGATGTGCGCGCTCTCCTCGGGTTCTTCCTCGGTGAGCGGCTGGCCCTGGGTGGCATAGCGCACCGGATAGTGGCGCAGCAGGTCCTCGACCGTGGTCATGTCGAACGCTTCGGTCAGCCGGTCGGCGGCCTTCACCCCGAGCACGTGATCGAGCCGGTCACTCAACGTCGCCATCTACTCGACCCCTATCTGCACCAGATCCGCTTGCTGCCCACCGGAATACACCACGACCTCGACACCGGGGAAACCGGCCGTCACATGCTCGGCCAGGACCGCGCCCAGGTCCGGGCCCGCGTCGGCGCCCATCAGCAGGGTCACCAGTTCGCCACCGAGACCGAGCATCCGGTCCAGCAGGATGCGGCCGGCGCCCACCACATCGGGGTCGATCACCACGACGTCGTGGCCGACCAGGCCGAGTCCGTCACCGGGCGAACACATCCCGACCATCGTCAGCGCGCGCACCCGCGCCGCCCGCAGCGCGCCCCACCGGGTGGTCGCCGCCGCCTCCGACATCGCGAACGCGTCGTCCACCGCGATCCGGCCCCGGTCGTGCACCGCGAGCGCGGCCAGCCCCTGCACCATCGACGCGCTCGGCAGCAACAGGACGTCACGTGACCCGTCACGCGCGGCGACACCGGCGGCCACGAGCTCCTGCGCGGGCAGCGCCCCGTTCGGCAGCACCAGCACCTCCCGATGCGGCATGGCACGGATCGCGGTGAGCAGCGCGGACGTATCGAGCTGCCGGTCACCGCGCAGCACCACGGCGCCCGCGTCCTCGAACAGGCTCGCGGCCGCCGCGCCCGATGCCACGGCGAGGATGCCGCGATCGGCGAGAACGTCCGTGCCCGGCCGCTGTCCGTCGGTCGCGTCGTGGACCCGCGCCGGGTTGTCCAGGACCTGGGCGCTGGTCTGTACGGAGACCGTGTCGGCAGCGAGCGCGCCGAGGTCGGCATCAGGCGCGGCGGGGGACGCGGCGGCGAGCGGACCGCCGTTCGCCTCGCCGCGGGTCGCGTGCCGGGCGCCGTCGACGGAGCCGCCGTCACAGGCGGACGGCGAGGCGGCGTCGTGATGCGCGCCCCCATGCGGTGCGGTCACGGCGAAGCTCTCGATCCGGATACCGGTCAACGTGCCGATCGCCAACCCCGCCTCGATCGCGGCACCCGCGTCCCGGCAGTGCACATGCGCCGACCAGGTGCTGTCGCCGTCGCCCACCACGACGACCGAATCACCGAGCACGGCGAGCCGGTCCCGCAGGCCTCCCGCGGCCACCTCGTCGGTCCCGGAGATCACGTACATGACCTCGAAATGCGGGTCTGCGTCGTCGGGCCGATCCTGCTCGTCCCAGAGGTCGGCGGCACGCGACATCGCCTCGTCCGCACCGTCCGTTCTGGTCTCCTGCGCCACGACTACCGCGGACGGACCGGCGCTCACTGTGCCGGGGGTACGCGGTCCGTCGGCCTGACGGGCACGGTCATCGGCACCGACGTGCCCGCGGTCGCCCGCTCCGGCGCGGGTATAGGTGTCGCGGGTCGGCGCTTCGCCGCAGATCTGCCCGACGAGACAGTCGAGTAGCACGAGGAGTCCCCGCGCCCCGGCGTCGACGACTCCGGCCGCGCGCAGCACGCCCAGTTGCGTGGGCGTCTCGTTCAGCGCGCGGGCGGCGCCCTCGGCCGCCGACCGGGCGACGGCCGCCAGCGCCGGCTCCGGCGAGTCGGCCGCGGCCACCGCGGCGCGATCGAGGACGGTCAGGATCGTGCCTTCGACGGGGGAACTGAGCCCGGTGCGCACGAGTACCGCGGCCCGGTGCAGCGCGGTGCGCAATCGGTCGCCGGTCAGTGGACCGTCGGACACCGATTCGGCGATCCCGCGCAGCACCTGCGAGAGAATGATCCCGGAATTACCGCGAGCGCCGGTCGTCGCACCACGCGCGAGTGCCCTCGCGACCTCGGCCGCCGACCGCGCGGGGCCGGAGCCACTCGGCGCCGCGACCTCGGTGCCCGTCGGCGCGGCGTCGCGGACCGCCTCCGCCGCCGCGACCGCCGCCCGCATGGTTGCCAGGAGATTGGTGCCGGTGTCGGAGTCGGCGATGGGGAACACATTGAGGGCGTTGATCTCGGCGCGGCGGAGTTCCAGGTCGGTGCGGCAGGTTCGGGCCCAGGCCAGCAGCTCGGCGCCGTCGAGCGCCTTCCGCACGTGCGACACCGCCACCTCGTTCCCCGTTCCGCGTGCCCGCCCGCCGAGCACGCACGCCAGGTTAGCGGCAGCGGCCGACAGCGGTATGCTGAGCGCGGACGGGCCCGTCATCCGGGCCGTGCCCGGCGTGTCGACCGGGACACCCGGTTTGGAAGATCACGGCCCGGCCAGCTACCCTTGCAGGGTTGCCTCGCGCGGCCGATCCCGGTCTGCGCTGGCCGACGCGAGTCGGCAAGGCATTGACGACATCAGTTTCCGGTACAGCGGGCATCCGTGCGCGCTGACCGCTTATGACATGAAGGAGCTCGCGACATGGCTGCCGTTTGCGACGTCTGCGCCAAGGGCCCCGGTTTCGGGAAGTCGGTCTCGCACTCGCACCGGCGCACCAACCGTCGCTGGAACCCGAACATCCAGACCGTGCGTGCGCAGGTTGCCCCTGGCAACACCCGCCGGATGAACGTGTGCACCTCCTGCCTGAAGGCGGGCAAGGTCGTCCGCGGCTGATTCTCAGCCC
>NZ_JARWOJ010000164.1 GCF_029868625.1 Nocardia neocaledoniensis
CCCCCCCCCCCCCCCCCCCCCCCCCCCCCCCCCCCCCCCCCCCCCCCCCCCCCCCCGCGCCTCCCCCCCCCCCACCCCCCCCCCCCCCCCCCCCCCCCTCCCCCCCCCCCCCCCCCCCCCCCCCCCCCCCCCCCCCCCCCCCCCCCCGCCCCCCCCCCCGCCGACTACGTCGGCGGACCCTCCTCGAGGTCGGGTCGTGTGGGCCGCTATCGGGGAGGGGCGTCGCGCCCGGGGCTGCGAATCGTGGCGCCTGGCGCTCGGCTCGGCCGGCGGCGCTTGTCAGGGGGCGGTGGTAGACCTGGGGGCGCTGCGGGTGCTCCGGAGCGGCGGAAGGATGAGGACATGAGCGGGAGAACACGGCGCGAGCGGGCCGAGATCGTCGATCCGGCGGCGCTCGTGCGGTCGACCGCGTCCGGCGGGGTGCCCGCGACCCTGCGGGAGGTCGGCGAGCAGGCGATGGTCGCGGTGCGCCGCTGGGCCGACCCGCGCGAGCGGGAACTGCGCCGTCGGCGCCGGGTGCGCAGGCGCAGCTTCCAGCTCGGTACGGCGTCGGGCATCACCACCGTCGGCGCGGTGGGGCTGGCCGTCGTGTCGGCGCCCGCGTGGGCGGTCGTCGTCATCGGTGGTGGCGCGGTCGCTTTCGTCACCGGAACGGCCCTGAGCGCCCGCCGGTACCTCCAATTGCGAGGGCAGCCGCTGCCGCAGGCCGCGTTCGTGGCCCGCAAGTCTCCCGGCCTCCGCTCGGCCGCCCGCAGCCCGATCCAGCGCTTGATCAGGGCCGAGCGGGCCCTGCACGGCCTCGGCGCCCAGATCGCGGCCACCCGGCGACTGCCCGAGGACGAACTGCGCGACCTGCTCGACACCGCCCGCTCCGGCGCGGCCGCCCTGCACGCGCTGGCTACCGACATCGTCGCGATGGAACAGGCCGCCGATACCGTCGGCCGGGCCAACCCGGAGACCGTCACGGCGTTGAAGACCACGATCACCGGTGTGCTCGCCCGCCTCGAGACCGGGGTCGTCGAATACGAACAGCTGGTCGCCGCCGCGGCTCGCATCCTCGCCGTCCCCGAAGACACCGTGGTCGCCTACCAGTTCCACGGCATCGTCGCCGACCTGCGCGAAGCCGCCGATCGGCTCGACGGCTGGGCCCAGGCGCTGACCGATCTCGCCGACCGACCTGTCGGCCCGCGGTAGCGCCACGCGCGCAACGACATCCGGCCCCGTCGCCCCCGCGACGGGGCCGGCGTCGTGTCAGGCGATCGTCTGGCGCAGGGCGGCGAGTTCGGCGGCCCGCGGATCGGCGACCGTCGAGGACTCCGGGGTGTCGAAGATGCGCACCAGCTTGGTGTCGGGCTCGAACGCCGCCCATCCCGGGTCACCGTGGGTGGCGAAATTCACCCAGGCCGTGTGGATCTCGTCCGCCAGTGCCTGCGGCGGGTTCGGTCCGGTGATCGAATGCGCGTCGGCGAGGACGTCGAACACGAACGGCACCTCGAGCACGTGGCAGGCGCCCAGTCCGGGAAGATCGGTGGGCCAGGCGAATTCGTACACATAGGTCGGCGCGGCGGCCGCGTTGGCCGTGGCGAAGTCGACCGTGCCCGCCCGGAAACACCAGTCGGTGAGGATCGCGGTGAAGATCTCGGCCGGGGAGGCGTCGGGCCGGTGCGTCGAATACGTCCGCGCCACGGCGGGATCTATGCCGTAGCGGGTGAGGACCAGCGGGAGCGTGTCGGCGGTGACGGCCGCGGTGATGCCGGTCGGCACCGTGAAGAAGCGGAACTCGTCGGCGGTGGTGCCCGCGATCAGCGGGACGGCCCGCTCGGGATGCGCGGCCAGGACCTCCGTCGGCGGGCCCGGCACGATGTCGTCGTCGATCACCGGGAACAGGCTCATGATGCCCATGCCCTGCTGGATCACCGAGGCGCCCCAGCGCCGTGGGTCGGGATCGGTCATCATCGCCAGCGCCACCGCGTTCTGCGCGGTCCGCAGCTGGTCGGGGCCGAGTTCGCCGAAGGCGGCCGCGGTCGGCGCGATGCCGAGTTCGGCGGCCAGCGCGGCCGCGACCAGCCGCGCGTCCTCCGCGTCGGCGCCGACGGCACCGTTGCCGCTCTGCATGATGGCCCGGCGGAACAGCCCGGCGGCACGCGGCGCGGCCATCAGCGCGGCCACGCTCATCCCGCCCGCCGACTCGCCGAACACGGTCACGTTGTCCGGGTCGCCGCCGAACGCGGCGATGTTGTCGCGCACCCATTCCAGCGCGAAGATCTGGTCGTGCAGGCCGCGATTGAGCGGCGCGCCGTCGAGCGCGGCGAACCCCGAGATCCCGAGCCGGTAGTTGACCGACACCATGACCACACCGTCGCGCGCGAACGCCGAACCGTCGTAGATCGCCCTGGCGTTGGACCCGCGCACGAACGCGCCGCCGTGGATCCACACCAGCACCGGCAGGCCGCTCGCCGTCGGATCGGGGGTCCACACGTTCGCGTTGAGGTACTCGTCGCCGGGAATCCCGTCGCTGCCGATCAGCGCGTGGATCGGCGCCGGATAGGGCGACTGCGCGCAGGTCGCCCCCATCTGCGTGGCCTCGCGGACCCCGGTCCAGGCCGGTGCGGGTTCGGGCAACCGGAACCGTCGCGCGCCGACCGGTGCCGCCGCGTAGGGGACGCCGAGGAACCGGGTGACACCCGCCTCGGTGCGGCCGCGGATCGCGCCACTCGCGATCGTGACGATGGGTTCCATGGGGCTCCTTCTCGCGTCGACGCCCCGATTATGGGATCTGTGCCCCGCCGGCGCGGCCGTTTCGGTGCGGCAGGCCGGGGAGCCTGCGGTGCGCGCGAGCCCGCGCCGCACGGGCGCGGCGGCCGACGGCGGGTCGCGACGGGTGGCCTCCCGGACTCGGGGTGAACCCTGAACTACACCCGGATATCCGCGCTGACCTGGTGATTTCTCGACCCCGCGATGGCAGCATCGGAGGTGTCGGATCGCCGGACGGCGGCCGGGAGCACAGGCGAGGAGCACATCATCATGGTCTTCAAAGTCATCGGCATCGTCGTGGTCGGTCTGATCGCGTTCTGGATCGTCAGCGCGCTGATCAAGGCGCTGCTGCCGGTTCTGGTCATCGCCGCGATCGGTACCGGGGTGTACCTGCTGTACAAGGCGATCTCGGGATCCAACGACAACGGTCCACTCACCAAGGTGTGAGTCGCGGCCTAGCATGGGCCGGGTGGAGCAGCTACCCGAGGACTGGCAGCGCGGACTGGTGATCGTCGCGCATCCTGACGACATCGAATACGGCGCGGCCGCGGCCGTCGCCCGGTGGACCGGGCAGGGCAAGGACATTCGCTATCTGCTCGCCACCAGGGGCGAGGCCGGTATCGCTGGGATGCCGCCCGCCCAGGCGGGTCCGCTGCGGGAGGTCGAGGAGATCTCCGGCGCCCGCGAAGTCGGCGTGCACACCGTCGAATTCCTGGACCATCCCGACGGCCGCGTCGAGGCGGGACTCGCGTTGCGCCGCGACATCGCCGCCGCGATCCGCAGGCACCGCCCGGAGATGGTGGTGCTGTTCAACTTCGGCGACACCTGGGCGCCCGGCTTCGTCAACAGCGCAGATCACCGGGCGGTGGGCCGCTCGGCGATGGACGCCATCTCCGACGCGGGCAACGAGTGGATATTTCCCGAGATCGCCCAGCTCGAGCCGTGGTCGGCGCGGTGGGCCGCGGTGATCGGTCCGGTCGCGACGCACGCCGTCGACGTCAGCGGGCAGCTGGACAAGGCGCGCGCCTCCCTCGCGGCGCACCGGCGCTACCTGCAGGTGCTGAGTTCGGTACCGGTGGAGGAGCAGGTGAACGAGATCGTCGCCATGGCAACGGGTCCCAAGGAAGGCTTCCCGGCCGCCCACGCGGTCGGCTTCGAGCTGTTCACCTTCGCGGGCTGAGATCGCGACGCCGCACCCGGCGCAGGATCCGGATGTGGCAGGCTGGCCGCATGCGAGTAGCTGTGGTGGCAGGGCCCGATCCAGGGCATGCGTTTCCCGCGATCGCGCTGTGCCTGCGATTGCTGGCGGCCGGGGACGATCCGGTGCTGTTCACCGGTCCGCGCTGGTTGGACGCGGCCAGAGCCGCGGGAATCAGCGTGCGCAGGCTCAAGGGGCTGGCGCCGCGCCCCACCGACGACGACACCGACGCCGGTGCGCGGATCCACGAGCGCGCCGCCCACATCGCCACCGAGAACCTGCCCGAGCTCAGCGCCATGCTGCCGGACCTGATCGTCTCGGACGTGCTCACCGCGGGCGGCGGCATGGCGGCCGAACGGTTGAACCTGCCCTGGGTCGAACTCTCCCCGCATCCGCTGTACCTGCCGTCGAAAGCGTTGCCGCCCATCGGCAGTGGCCTCGCACCGGGCGAAGGTGTGCGCGGCCGGGTCCGTGACGGCGTGCTGCGCACGATGACCGCCCGCGCCGTCAAGGCGGGGAACCGGCAGCGCGGCGCCGCCCGCGAATCCATCGGCCTGCCCGCGGAGGACCCGGGCCCGGCGGCGCGGCTGGTGGCCACCCTGCCCGCGCTGGAAGTGGACCGACCGGACTGGCCCGCCGACACCCATGTGATCGGGCCGCTGCTGTGGGAACCGACCGACGAGATCCTGCCGCTCCCGCCGGGCACCGAACCACTGGTGATGGTGGCGCCCTCGACGGCGCACACCGGCGTCGCCGGGATGGCCGAAACCGTCCTGGAAGGCCTCGCCGGACTCGGGGTGCGCGCCGCCGTCTCCACGCTCGACACCCCGCCCGCCGAACTGCCGGACTGGGCCACCGCGGGTCTCGGCCGCCAGGACGCCCTGCTCGCGCAGGCGGCGGTGGTCGTCGGTGGCGGCGGGCACGGTCTGCTCGCCAAGTCGCTCTCGGCGGGTGTCCCGGTGGTGACCGTCCCCGGCGGCGGCGACCAGTGGGAACTGGCCAATCGCGCCGCCCGCCAAGGCGGTTCGCTCCTCGTGCGACCACTGACGGCCGCAGCCGTCGGGGAGGCCGTCGCGCGGATCCTGGCGGAACCCCACTTCACCGAGGCGGCCCGAGCGGCGGCCCTGGGCGCCTCGGACGTGGCCGACCCGGTGGCCATCTGTCACACCGCGGCCGCCACCCGCGCCGCTCAGGACCTCGGCAACCCCAGCTGAGCGCAGGCGAGCAGGGCCACCTCGATGTCGAGACGGTGCTCGGTGAGCGGATGACCGAGTACCTCCTCGGCCTTGCGCACCCGGTAGTGCACGGTGTTCTTGTGCACGTGCAGACGCGCGGCGGCATCGGTGTAGCTGCCGCGCGCGTCGAGGAACACCCGCACGGTCTCGCGTAGCCTGGCAGCCGTCTCGTCCTCGCCCATCAGCCCGCCGAGCACGCGTTCGGCCCAACGCTGCACGTCCGGGACGCGGTCGGCGAGCAACCCGGCCAGCGCCACGTCGGTGTGCCTGGTCACCCCGCGCGCCCGCGCGGCCACCGCCACCGCGCGGGCGAGCTGCGCGTCGCGGAAACTCTGCCGGAATCCGTCGAGCCCGGGGGCCGGATCACCCACGGCCATGGACAGATTCGGGAGCACCCGCAGTTCCGTGGCCAGCCGCGCGGTGTCGAGGACGGGGCGCGCGGTCGAGGCCAGCCAGATCCAGCGCGTGTGCTCGTCGACCTCCACCGCCATCTGCGCGCGGCCCCACACCGCGGCCAGCACACCGGTCCCGGCGCGCAGCGCGGTGGCGGGATCGGCGGTGCCGGGTGGCGTCCACAGCAGCACGAACTGGTGCCAGCCGCGCAGCGAGGCCGACAGCATCTGCTCGGCCGAGGCCAGATCGAGGTCGTCGGCATCGAGCACCGCGCGGACCTGTGCGGCACGCGCGGCGTCGGTGCGCGCGTCCCAGCGCCGCCGCTCGCTCTCGAAGATGTCGATGAGACCCTCGATCACCTGGTCGATGTAGCCGTTGACCACGTCGGCCACCCGTGCCGCCGAGGCCAGCGCGTCCTCGGTCGGTGGCGCCAGCTCGGCCAGCACGGCGATGGCGCGCTGCACGAACATGTGCTCGCCGAGCCGGTAGGCGCGCAGCAGCGCCTCGAGCGACAGCTCCCGCTGGGCGAAGAGCCGGGCGTACTCGGCCGCGGCCGGCGGCACGGTGACGTCGTCGGGCGCGATGCCGAGGGTGAGCATGTCCAGGATCGCGGTGAGGTTGGCCTCGGTGCTGGCGACCATGAGCCTGCGGATCTCGTCGTCGTGGCGGAACTCGGGGATCATCTCGGCGAACATCGTGGTCATCGCCGGGGTGAGCCGGTCCAGATCGGCCTTGATCCGGCCCGCCACCGCGCGGACGAGAGCATCGTTGTCATGGGCCATGGGCGCGAACAGTACCTTCTGCCGGCGCCCACACCACGGTGTTTGTACCCGTGGCACAACACCGGCGGACAACGCTGGTCTCCCGGCCCGTAGCCGGTGCCGGGACCCGACCCTACCGTGAGTGATGTAACTCAGATCACAACCTGCCCGGTGAGGAATCATGCGACACATCGCCGAATTACCCGATGCCCGAGCGGCTTTCGCGCCCGACGCGCCGTGCGTGGCCGACGACCACACCGCGCTGTCGAACGTGGGATTCCGCGATCGGGTGCACGCCGCGGCCGCCGTGCTGCACCGTGCGGGCGTGCGCCCCGGCGACGTGGTGGCCGTCGTGCTGCCCAACCAGGTGGACCTGGTGGTCGCGCTGTTCGCCGCCTGGCGCCTGGGCGCCGCGGTGACCCCGGTGAATCCGGGCCTGACCGACGACGACATCCGCTACCAACTCGACGATTCCGGCGCCGCCGTGGTCATCGGCGCACCGGAGCGGGCCGGTGTCACCCTGGACGTCGCCGCACTCGCGGCGCCCGTCGCCCCCGTCGCCGCCGCCACCCCGGACGATGGGCTCGCCCTCATCATCTACACCAGCGGCACCACCGGGCGGCCCAAGGGCGTGCTGCTCGGACACGACAATCTCGCCGCGATGTGCGCGATGATCATCGACGCCGTCGGCCTCGACGAGACCGAGCACAGCCTGCTCGTCCTGCCGCTGTTCCACGTGAACGGGATCGTGGTCAGCGTGCTGTCGCCGCTGCTGGCCGGCGGCCACACCACGATCGCCGGAAAGTTCTCGGCCACCCAGTTCTTCGGGCTGGTCGAACGGGTGCGGCCCACCTACTTCTCCGGCGTTCCCGCCATCTACGCGATGCTCGTGGCCCAGCCCGCCGAGGCGCGCCCCGACCTGTCCTCGCTGCGGCGGGTGATCTGCGGCGCCGCGCCCATGCCCGCCGAGCTGATCGCCCGCTTCGAGGACCGTTTCGGTGTGCCCATCGTGGAGGGCTACGGGCTGTCGGAGGGCACGTGCGCCTCGACGCTCAATCCCGTCGCGGGGCCGCGCAAGCCCGGCACCGTCGGCCTGCCGCTGCCCGGTCAGACGGTCACCATCGTCGACGTCGACGGGAACCCGGTGCCGGACGGGACCCCGGGGGAGGTGGTGATCAGCGGCCCGAACATCATGCGCGGCTACCTGGGCAGGCCCGAGGAGACGGCGAAGACGGTGATCGATGGCCGCCTGCACACCGGTGACGTCGGCTATCTCGATGCCGACGGCTATCTGGTGCTGGTCGACCGGATCAAGGACATGATCATCCGCGGCGGGGAGAACCTCTACCCCAAGGAGATCGAGAACGCCCTCTACCGCCACCCCGCCGTACACGAAGCGGCGGTGGTCGGCCGGCCGGACGCGGTGCTGGGCGAGGTGCCCGTCGCACATGTGGTGGCCGCACCGGAATCCCGGGTCAGCGCGGAGGAACTGACCGCGCACTGCCGGGAACTGCTGGCGGCGTTCAAGATTCCCGCGGCCATCGTGCTCACGCCGGAATTGCCGCGCAACCCGGTCGGAAAGATCGACAAGAAGCGTTTGCGCGCGCTCGCCGAGTAATTCACCGACAACGAACACATTTCGGTTGCGGTCGCGCGCGCCCCGCGATCGGTCGAGGAAAGGAACGGACAATGGGGTTCAAGACACCTGATTTCCCGCCGGTGGACACGGCGACATTTCTGGATCTACCACTGCGGGAACGAGTTCGGACGCTCGCACTGCACTGGGTCGAATACGGCTTCGGTTCGCCGAAGATGATCCACACCGTCTATGTGCTGAAACTGCTGGTGCTCTATATCTTCGGCGGTGTCCTCATCGCCACGGCGACCTCGGGTGCCGGGCCCTTCTGGGAGGTCGGCGCCTGGTGGAACGAGCCGATCGTCTACCAGAAGCTGGTGCTGTGGACGGTGCTGCTGGAGGCGGTCGGTGTCGCCGGCTCGTGGGGTCCGCTGGCGGGCAAGTTCAAGCCGATGACCGGTGGCCTGCTGTTCTTCGCCCGCCCCGGCACCATCCGGCTGCGGCCGTGGCGGCGGGTGCCGTTCACCGACGGTGACACCCGCACCGTGCTGGACGTGTTTCTGTACGTCGGCTTCCTGGCTACCTTGACCCTGGCCCTGCTCGCACCCGGCCGGACCACCGCCGCCCTGCTGGAACGCCTGCCCGACAACACGTCCGGACTGGTGCGGCCCGCCCTGCTGATCGCCCCGATCGCGCTGTACATCCTGTGCGGGCTGCGGGACAAGACGATCTTCCTGGCCGCGCGCGGCGAGCAGTATCTGCCCGCGCTGGTGTTCTTCGCGGTCCTGCCCTTCACCGACATGATCGTCGCGGCCAAATTGCTGATCGTGATCGTATGGGTCGGCGCGGGCGTCTCGAAATTCGGCAAGCACTTCACCAATGTGGTGCCGCCGATGGTCTCCAACAGCCCCTCCATGCCGTTCCCGTCGATCAAGCGGGCGCACTACCGCGATTTCCCGCGCGATATCCGCCCGTCCGGGGTGGCCTCGTTCATGGCTCACGTCGGTGGCACCACGGTCGAGGTGATCACACCACTGGTCTTGCTGTTCTCGACGAACTACTGGCTGACGCTGGCCGGGGTCGTGATGATGGTGGTGTTCCACCTGTTCATCACCTCCACGTTCCCCCTGGCGGTCCCGCTGGAATGGAACATCCTGTTCGCCTACCTGACGGTGGTCCTGTTCCTCGGCTTTCCGAATGCCGACGGATACGGCGTGTTCGACATGTCCTCGCCGTGGCTGACCCTGGCCATCACCGCCGCGCTGGCCTTCTTCCCCGTGCTGGGCAATCTGCGTCCCGATCTGGTCTCGTTCCTGCCGTCCATGCGCCAGTACGCGGGTAACTGGGCCTCGGCGCTGTGGGCGTTCGCACCCGGTGCCGAAGCCAAGCTCAACACCATCGAGCATCGCCCGACCGTCAACCAGCTCGATCAGCTGATCGGCATGGGCTACGAACCCGCGGTCGCCGAGATCACCATGCAGCAGACCATCGGCTGGCGTTCGATGCACAGCCAGGGGCGCGGCCTGTTCTCGCTGCTGTACAAGCACATTCCCGAGCTCGACCGCTGGACCGTGCGCGAGGCGGAGTTCGCCTGCAACTCGCTGATCGGGTTCAACTTCGGTGACGGCCACCTGCACAACCTCGACCTCGTCAGGGCCGTGCAGGCGCGCGTCGGCTTCGCGCCCGGTGAGTGGATCGTGGTGTGGGTGGAGTCGCAGCCCATCCACAAGGGCACCCAGGCCTACATGGTGATCGACGCCGCGCTGGGGGTGATCGAACGCGGCACCTGGAACGTCGCCGACGCGGTCGAGGCACAGCCCTGGCTGCCCGACGGCCCCATCCCGCTGCGGGTCACCTGGCGCCGCGAGGACGTGCGCGACGTGGCCACGCCGGTGACGCGCTCCGCCGTCCAGCCGGCCGAATAGCCTGGCACGAGATCCGGTTCCGACGAACGAAGGACGAGTCGATGACAACGGCGACAGTGGTCGGCAGCGGACCCAACGGGCTCGCGGCGGCGATCACCCTGGCCAGGGCCGGGCTGACGGTGACGGTGCTGGAAGCGGCCGACACCATCGGCGGCGGCACCCGATCGAGCGAGGCGATCGTGCCCGGCCTGCTGCACGACCACTGTTCGGCCATCCATCCGATGGCCGTCGGCTCGCCCTTCCTGCGTGGGCTCGATCCGGGGCGTTACGGATTGCGGTGGGCACACGCCGAACTCGACTGCGTGCACCCGCTCGACGACGGCAGCGCCGGCGTACTGCACCGTTCGGTCGCCGCGACCGCCGACGGCCTCGGCGCCGACGAACGCCTGTGGCGGCGGCTGTTCGCGGGGCCGGTCGCCGGATACGAGCAGACCGGCGCGGACATCATGCGACCGCTGCTGCGGATCCCGCGACATCCGGTGCGGCTGGCCCGCTTCGGGATTCCCGCCACCGCACCGGCCACCTGGCTGGCGGCGGCCTTCCGGGGCGAGCAGGGCCGGGCGCTGTTCGGCGGTGTCGCCGCCCACGCCTTCCATCCGCTGAACCGCCCGCTGAGCGCCAGCATCGGGCTCGGCATCCTCACCGCGGGGCATCGGTACGGGTGGGCGGTGGCCGAAGGCGGATCGCAGCGGATCGCCGACGCCATGGCGGCGGCACTGGGCGAGTACGGGGGCAAGATCGAGACCGGCGTGCGGGTGGACTCGCTCGCCGACCTGCCGGCGTCGGATGTCGTCGTCTGGGACCTCGCGCCGACCGCCGTCGCCCGGATCCTGGGCGACCGGCTGCCCGCCCGCGTCGCCAGGGCCTACCGCCGGTTCCGGTACGGGCCCGGCGCCTTCAAGGTGGACTTCGCCGTCCAGGGCGGGGTGCCGTGGACGGTCGAGGCGGCACGGCGCGCTGGCACCGTCCACCTGGGCGGCACCTTCGCCGAGATCGCGGCGGGGGAGCGCGACATCCACGCCGGGCGGATGCCGGAGCGGCCCTTCGTTCTGGTCGGCCAGCAGTACCTCGCCGATCCGGGACGCTCGGTCGGTGACGTGCACCCGGTGTGGGCCTACGCCCATGTGCCCCACGGCTACACCGGCGACGCCACCGCCGCGATCATCGCCCAGCTCGAGCGATTCGCGCCCGGTTTCCGTGAGCGGGTGGTCGGCATGTCCACCACGTCCACGACCGAATTCGCCACGGGCAACCCGAATTACGTCGGCGGCAACATCATGACCGGCGCCAAGGATATTCCCCAGCTGGTCTTCGGGCCGCGAAAGACCCTGCAGCCCTACGACATCGGTGTGCCCGGCCACTATCTGTGCTCGGCGGCCACCCCGCCCGGCCCCGGCGCGCACGGCATGTGCGGGGCCAATGCCGCCGAGCGGGCCTTGCGCCGTTTGCGCTGAACCGCGCGGCGACGTCGAGGACCTGGGTGCCAGGGGGCTGCCGGGGAGACCGATCGTGTCTGTGCGCAGGTGCGGGACGTGATCGTTGGAGTCCACCGCGCGGCGAGCGGGGGGCTCCGCGGGGGAACGTGACCGCGTGGCCACGCCGACTGGTGGGTCGGCGTCGGCAGTCCGTTCGGCGTGCGAGTCGATGGCCGGGGGAGCGGGTGGTCGGCATCCGGCGGACGGCCGGTGAGGGCCGCTCACCGCCCGGTGACGCGGGTCGCCGGGCGCGGGTATGTTGGGAATCGTGCGATTGACCGAGTTCAACGAGCTGATGCACACCGAGTTCGGCGTTCACCGGGCCGACGCGATGCTCGCCGATCATGTCATTCCGGCTCTGGGGCGCACCGGCGCCGCCGCCATCGAGGCAGGCGTCGATCCCCGCGACGTGTGGCGCGCGCTCTGCGCCGATTTCGATGTTCCCCGATCACGATGGTGAGCAGCACATGGCCGTGACAGCACGGAATCCGGGCACCGAGCGGCCCTACCGGTTCGACGAGCGACTGCGGATGATCCCGGCCGATCCCGAGACCCTCGCGGCCAGGGTCGCGGTGGCCGATCCCGACGACTTCGGCGGGCTGCGCAGGCTCGGCATCGCGCTGATGCTGCTCGGCCGCCACGCCGAGGCATTGGACCGGCTCGACCAGGCGCTGGAACTGGCCGACACCGAGGGCCGCCGGATCACCGTCTGGATCAATCTCGCCGACGTGTACCGCTACCAGGGCGAATCCACCCGCGCCGAGATCCTGTACCGGCGCGCCCTCGAGGCCAGTCGCGCCCTCGACGACCCCGAACTCGTCTCCTTCGCCGCCCACCACCTGGGCAAATCGCTGGCCGAACAGCACCGGACCGCGGAGGCGCGCGACATGCTCAAGGTGGCCATGCGGCTGCGGGTGGCCGAGGGCGACTCCGAACTCATCGAGTCCACCCGCGCGGCGCTCGACCACCTCGCGGAGCTGGCCCTGCCGCTGCCGCCGGAGATCACCGCCCTGCTCGGCGAGACCCCGGTCTGGTCCGACGACCACGAGGGGCGCGGCGGCAACCTCGTCCGCGCCGAGGGGTACTGGATCAAGCGCGGACCGCGCGCCGTGGCCGAATACGAGCGCCTGAACTGGTTGCGGGACAAGGGCATCGCCGTGCCCGAGGTCGCCGCCTTCGCCGAGGACGTCCTCGTGCTCGCCGACACGGGTACGCGCTCACTCGCCGATGCCACCGGTGACGCCGCCGAGGTGGGTGCCCTGCTCGGCCGGACTCTGCGCGCGTTGCACGCGCTGCCCGTCGCGGACTGCCCGTTCGACGCCCGCCTCGAGGTGACGCTCGCCCAGGCGCGCCGCAACGTCGTGGAGGGTTTCGTCGACACCGCCGATTTCGACGGCGACCACCGTGATCTCGCGCCCGAGACCGTCCACGAGCGCCTGGTCACCCAGCGCCCGGACCAGGAGGATCTGGTCGTCACCCACGGGGACTTCACGCCGGGCAATGTGCTGGCGGGCGGGACCCTGATCGATGTCGGCGCGCTGGGCAGGGCCGATCGCTACCGCGATCTCGCGCTGGCCGAGCGTGACCTGTCCGGTGACTTCGGCGTCGAGGCGGTGGTGGCCTTCTTCACCGCCTACGGGCTGACGGCGCCCGAGCGCGCGAAACTCGAGTACTACCGGCTGCTCGACGAATTGTTCTGAGGCCGCTCAGCTGGTCTTGGCGTAGTGGCGGGCGGCCTTGGTGCGATTGCCGCAGGTCGCCATGGAGTGCCAGCGACGGGTGCCGTTCTTGGAAGTGTCGTAGAAGAACAGCACGCAGTCGGGGTGGGCGCACTGGCGGATCCGGTGCGGCGCCTCGGCGATCAGGTGCAGCAGGTTGTCGGCGGCCAGCCAGCCGGGTAGCCAGGCCGGATCGGTGACCTCGGGGATCGAGCGCGGGCCCTCGTCGGTGAGTTCGCGGCGCAGCCGCCCGTGTGCCAGGACGCGGTTCAGCGCGCCGTGCTCGCCGCTGGTCACCGCCGCGTGCACGGCGGCACGCGCGGCGTGCAGGGCGTTGAGCGTGTGCTCGTCGACGGGAACGCGGTCGGCCAGATCGGTGAGTTCGAGCCACAACCGCAGCCCGTCGAGATCGGTGAGCAGATCGCCCGGCGCCGCGCCCGCCCACCGGGTGTTGAGCAGGTCCAACGCCGGCGGTTCGCCGGTGTGCGGACGGGGATCGCGCATGCCTGAGGCTACCAACTCGACTCCTCACCACTGTCGCCACCGCACGGGTTGACGGCCGTGCCCGGCCACCCTACTGTCTAACCTGTCAACATCGATTAGATAGTTAAAATTCCGGGAGGGACCCCGTGCGACCGCCACTGCCCCCGTTCGATCTCGACTCCGCGCGCGCCAAGGTGCTGGCCGCCGAAAACGCCTGGAACACGCGGGATCCCGAACGGGTCGCCGCCGCGTACACCGAGGACTCGGTCTGGCGCAACCGCGACGAGTTCTTCACCGGCCACGCCGCCATCGTCGAGTTCCTCAGCCGCAAGTGGTCGGTCGAGAACGGCTACGCCCTGCGCAAGGACCTGTGGGCCTTCCACGACAACCACATCGCCGTGCGCTTCCAGTACGAATGGCACGACGAGACCGGTCAGTGGTGGCGCAGCTACGGCAACGAGCAGTGGGAGTTCGCGCCCGACGGCCGGATGGCCCGCCGTGAGGCCAGCATCAACGACGTCCGCATCGCGGAATCGGAGCGCCGCATCTTCGGTCCGCGCGCCGAGGGTGACGACTCGGTGCTGCCGCAGCGGTAGCACCGCACCGCCGATTCGCTGGGTCGTGGCGGGTGTCCTGCGTGTCCCCGGGCGCGTCGCTTGACTCGAATGGGTGTTCGACTAATCTGGGCGCCAGAACTTGTCGGTGCCGGCCTCTACTGTGGGCGCCAACCAGAGAGACACTCACCTCGAGAAGGGGACCACATCATGGCACCGCAGGCCTACGATCGCGACAAAGCGCTGGAGCTGGCACTGGCGCAGGTGGAGAAGAGCTTCGGCAAGGGCGCGGTCATGCGCCTGGGCGAGGAGGCCCGCCAGCCCATCTCCGTCATCCCGACCGGCTCCATCGCCCTCGACGTCGCGCTCGGCATCGGCGGTTTGCCGCGCGGTCGCGTCGTCGAGATCTACGGCCCGGAATCCTCGGGTAAGACCACCGTCGCCCTGCACGCGGTGGCGAATGCCCAGGCCGCGGGCGGTGTCGCCGCCTTCATCGACGCCGAGCACGCGCTGGACCCCGACTACGCCCGCAAGCTGGGCGTCGACACCGACGCGCTGCTGGTCTCCCAGCCCGACACCGGTGAGCAGGCGCTCGAGATCGCCGACATGCTGGTGCGCTCCGGCGCCATCGACATCATCGTCATCGACTCCGTCGCCGCCCTGGTGCCGCGCGCCGAGATCGAGGGCGAGATGGGCGACAGCCACGTCGGCCTGCAGGCCCGCCTCATGAGCCAGGCGCTGCGCAAGATGACCGGCGCGCTCAACAGCTCGGGCACCACCGCCATCTTCATCAACCAACTGCGCGAGAAGATCGGCGTGATGTTCGGCTCGCCCGAGACCACCACCGGTGGTAAGGCACTGAAGTTCTACGCCTCCGTGCGCCTGGACGTGCGCCGCATCGAGACCCTCAAGGACGGCAGCGACGCGGTCGGCAACCGCACCCGCGTGAAGGTCGTCAAGAACAAGGTGAGCCCGCCGTTCAAGCAGGCCGAGTTCGACATCCTCTACGGCCAGGGCATCTCCAAGGAGGGCTCGCTCATCGACATGGGTGTCGAGCACGGCTTCATCCGCAAGTCGGGCTCCTGGTACACCTACGAGGGCGATCAGCTGGGCCAGGGCAAGGAGAACGCCCGTAAGTTCCTGCTGGAGAACACCGATGTGCGCGACGAGATCGAGAAGAAGATCAAGGAGAAGCTGGGCATCGGCGCCGACCTGACCGCCGAGGCCGACGCGCCCGCCGACTTCTGAGTCGATGCGCACGCCGAATCCCGGCCGCGCGCCCCGCGACTCGGCCGATCCGGTCGAGGACATGCGACGACAGCTGGCTCGCCTCGGGATCGAGGTGCCGCCGCCGTCGCTCGCGGAGCAGCGCGGGCCGGCGACGGCCGCTGAACTCGTCCGATCGGCTCGTGACGAACGAGCCGTCCCGGACGCGAAGGGAATTCGGTCGGGTGCGGGCGATCCGCAGCGCGCGCACCCGACCGGATTCGCCGAAGGTGATCATTCACCTCATTCCGCTGCGCGGACTGTGGATGATCATGAAGAGTGGGGGAGCGGGGCACGACCTCGCCGCGCCCGGCGCGGACGCAGATCCGCGCGGCGCGAGGAAGACTCCCTGTCGACCGGCGTCGGTGGTGACAATGGACGACAGGTGGATCCGGTGGCGGCCGGATCCCAGCCGGGAGAGCCCGACCGGCGGGCCGGCACACGCCGGCTCGCCCCGGGCGACCGGCCCGCGGCCACCGTCGACCAGGCCAAGGACGCCTGCCTGAACCTGCTGGCCGTGCGTGCGCGCAGTCGCGCCGAATTGGTGAAACGGCTCGGGGAGAAGGGTTTCCGCGTCGAGGTGACCGAGGCCGCGCTGGATCGGCTCGCCGAGGTCGGCCTCGTCGACGACGGTTCCTTCGCCGAACAGTGGGTACACGAACGGCATACGTACTCCGGTCGGGGAAAGCGGGCGTTACAGCGCGAACTCCGCGACAAGGGTGTCGCCCCGGCCGACGCGGAGCCCGCGCTGGCGATCGTCACCGACGAGGCCGAACGCGCCCGCGCGACCGACCTCGTCCGCCGCAAACTCGCCACCCTCTCCCGAGACCTGGACCGCGACAAGGCGGTTCGCCGTCTCGTCGGCATGCTGGCCCGCCGGGGCTACGACCAGGCGACCGCCTTCGCGGTGGTCACCGCCGAACTCGCCGACGCGGGGTTCGCCCGGGAACACACGGCAGGCCGGCGCGCGGGTTCCGTGCCAAGGGACGTACCGACCGTGGGCGACGCCGACACCGAGGGGAGCCGGGACGACGGCGGGGACCGGGATGACGGGGGGCGCCGAGACGACGAGTCCGACGACTCCGCACGCCGGTGTCGCGCACGTCCGGTACCCGGGGGCGAACAGGTCGCCATAGACCTGGTCCGCCGCAAACTACGCACCATGCCCGCTGACCTCGACCGGGCCAAGGTCACCCGCCGCCTCGTCGACATGCTCGCCCGACGCGGCTACGACGCGTCCACCGCGTACGCCGTCGTGAAAGCCGAACTGGCCGAACAAGGCCGCTGAGTTCGTGGTGCCGGGCGCGGCCGAAAGCCTGATGAATGTCGATCGGCCAGGCGGGCCGTGTGTCAGGTGATCGGCGGCGTCACCGTGATCCAATAGCGTCTGGCCGGGCCGAGCGGGGTGTCGCGGATCCCCTCGAGAACGCCGCCCCGGCGCTGGATCGTCGTGGCGGAAGCGATGTTGTCGGCGGCGCAGACCAGCAGGAGCCGCTCGATGCCCAGCCCGCGGGCCTGATCGATCATGCGCCCCAATGCCCAGCCGGCGAGTCCGCGTCCCCGCGCGGACGGGCGGATCCCGAAGCCGATGTGGCCGGCCCACCGCACGTAGTCGTCGGAGTGGTGGCGCAGCGCGATGCCACCGAGAACCCGGTGGTCCTCGATGATCCATCGATAGGTCGTGCGAGCCGATTCGTCGGCCAGTCGCCGCACCCACGCGGCGAATCCGGCGGGCGAGCCGACGTCGTCGGCCGCCGTCAGCCCGAACCCGTCCTCGTGTAAGCCGGGACCCCACTCGGCGTAGGCGTCGAGCCAGGCACGGTACAGGCGGGTGGTCGGTACCATCAGGTCGGTCATCTCGCGACTGTAGCCAGTCGGCCGGCGGGTGGCGGGGTCACTCCGGCGGCCGCCAGTCCGGGCTCGCCGGGGCCACCGTCCGGAGCGAGAAATGTGAACCGCCGCGCGGGGGCGGAACGGGGCGTAGGATGACTCGGCGCCGATGAAACCTGGTTTTGCGCAGGCGGATTGGGGTACCGCGCGGTGCGGTGGGGGTGTGGGACGGGGTGTTTCACCCGGTGGCCGGGTGGGCATTCCGGGACAGGGCCGCCGATGGCCGCCGGACGACGGGGAGGTGGACCCTGGACGCGTTGTGGACGTTCGTGGTGAACCGGCGGGAACAGTTGCTGGTCGATTCGTATCTGCACGTGTCGGCCGTGGTGCAGTCGCTGGTGCTGGCGACGATCATCGCGGTGCTGGTCGGGGTGCTGGTGTACCGGAGCCCGCTCGGGTCCGCCGCCGCCACGGCCACCGCGGGCGCGATTCTCACGGTCCCGTCGTTCGCGCTGCTCGGTCTGCTGATCCCGTTCCTGGGGCTCGGTGTCGGGCCGACGATCGTGGCACTGGTGCTCTACGCCCTGCTGCCGATTCTGCGCAATACCGTGCTCGGTCTGTCCGCCGTCGACCCGGCCGTGGTCGACGCGGCGCGCGGGGTCGGGATGAACCGGCTGCGGCTGCTGACCGCCATCGAACTGCCGCTGGCGTGGCCATCGATCCTGGCCGGGATGCGGGTCAGCACGCAGATGATCATGGGCATTCTGGCCTTGGCGGCCTACGCGAAAGGCCCCGGGCTCGGCAATCTGATCTTCTCGGGGCTCTCGCGACTCGGCAGCCCCAACGCGGTGCCGCAGGCGCTCACCGGCACCGTCCTCATCGTCGTGCTCGCACTCGCGCTCGACGGCGTCCTGCTTCTGCTCGGACGGCTCACCATCTCGAGGGGAATCCGTGACTGACACCGAAACCAGCATCGCGAGCGGGCCCGGCGCGGTCTCCGGCGTCGAGATCGTGCTCGACCGCGTCACCAAACGCTATCCGGAGCAGGCCGATCCGGCGGTCGACGAGGTCTCCATGACCATCCCGGCCGGCGAGATCGTCGTCCTGGTCGGTCCGTCGGGCTGTGGCAAGACCACCACGATGCGGATGATCAACCGGCTGATCGAACCGACGTCGGGCACCGTCACCATCGGCGGGCGCGACGCCGCCGCGATCGACGCCGACGAACTGCGCCGCGGCATCGGCTACTCGATCCAGCAGGCCGGGCTGTTCCCGCACCTGACCGTGGCCAAGAACATCGCCACGGTGCCCGGCCTGCTCGGCTGGGATCGCCGGCGCACCACCGCGCGCGTCGACGAGATGCTCGAGCTGGTCGGTCTCGACCCGGCCGTGTACCGCAACCGCTACCCGCGCCAGCTCTCCGGCGGTCAACAGCAACGCGTCGGCGTCGCGCGCGCGTTGGCCGCCGACCCGCCCGTACTGCTGATGGACGAACCGTTCGGCGCCGTCGACCCGATCACCCGCGCCCTGCTCCAGGACGAATTGCTGCGCCTGCAGGGCGAACTCGGCAAGACCATCGTCTTCGTCACCCACGATTTCGGCGAAGCTGTGAAGCTGGGCGACCGGATCGCGGTCCTCGGCGACCGCTCCCGCATCCTGCAATACGACACCCCGGCAGCGATCCTGGCCGCCCCGGCCGACGACACCGTCGCCGGATTCGTCGGCGCCACCGCCACCATCGACCGCCTCGGCCTCGCCGTCCTCGCCGACCTCGAACTCGACCAGGGTGTCACCGCCACCACCGGCACCGCACCGGCCGAACTGGCGACCGAACTCGGTGCCGCCGACCACGATTGGGCGGTGCTCCTCGACGAGCACCGCCGCCCGCTGCGCCGCGTCACCGCGACCGGCCTGGCCGGGGCCGCCGCGCTCGGCGACCTCGGAACCCCGATCACCGCCACGGTGCCCGCCGACGCGACGCTGCAGGACGCCCTCGCGGTCCTGCTGACCGAACGAACGGCCTCCGCCGTCGTGGTCGACGCCACCGGCACCTACGCGGGCGTCGTCACCGTCGACACCCTCGTCCAGCACCTGGCCACCGCCCGCCCCACCGACCCGGTGCCGTCATGAAGGCCCCCTCGCGCCCGGCCCCGCCCGCCCGACATGCGGGCGCGCCGGCATCGCACTCCATTGCGCGTGCGCAGCATCCGCCGCTGTCGGGCATGCATGCTCAGGGCCCGGCGGCGAGCACACCGCGCTCTCGCCTGACTGTGCATCACTGGGGCGCGCCGGCATCGCATTTCGCCGTGTGTGCGCCGCATCCGGGGTCGGCGGCGCCGCTGTCGGGCGTACCTGCTCAGGGCCCGGCGCTGTCCACGGCCCGGCAGACCACACCGGGACGAGGCGCGTCATGACGAATCCCGCCACCACCGCACCGCAGACGATGGCCGAGCGGCCCACCGTCGCCGGGCCCGCCGCGCAGCGACGCGCCGAGTTCCTCCGGTTGCTCGTCCAGCCGGTGATCGTGCTGATCCTCACCGTCGGCGTGCTGGTGTGGGCGTTTCGGCGCGACCTGACGCTCACCCAGCAGGCCAGCGTGAACGCGGGCAACATCGCCACCGTCACCTGGCAGCACGTCCTGATCACCGCGGCCGTGGTGCTGATCGTGGTCGCGGTCGCGGTGCCGCTGGGCACGCTGCTCACCCGGCCCCGATTCCGCCGTCTCGCACCGTTTTTCGTCGGCCTCGCCAATATCGGGGCCTCGGCGCCGGCCATCGGCCTGATCGTGCTGTGCTACCTGGTCACCCGGACCACCGGTTTCTGGGTGGGTGTCGCGCCCATCGCGTTCTGCTCGCTGCTGCCGGTGCTGCGCAACACCATCCTCGGCTATCAGGAAGTGGACCCCGCGCTCGTCGACGCCGGGCGCGGCCAGGGGATGTCGGCGGCACAGGTGTTGCGGCGCATCGAGTTCCCGCTCGCCGTGCCCTACATCCTGGCGGGTCTGCGCACCGCGCTGGTGCTGGCGGTCGGCACCGCGACCCTGTCGTTCCTGGTGAGCGCGGGCGGGCTCGGCATCCTGATCGATACCGGCTACAAACTGCGCGACACCGTCACGCTGACACTGGGCGCGGTGCTCGCCGTCGCGCTGGCGCTGTTCGTCGACTGGCTCGGGGCGCTGGCCGAACAATTCCTCGGACCGAGGGGGTTGCGGTGAGGATCACCCGATGGCTGCGCGGGCTGGCCCCGGTGGTCGGTGCCGTGCTGCTGGCGAGTTGTGGTCTGCAGTCCGGTGGTTCGGTGCCGCTGCCCGCGGGGCCGGGCAGCATCAGGCCGGTACCCGAACTCGACGGCGTCGCGGTGACGGTGGGCTCCAAGGACTTCACCGAGGCCAACATCCACGGCTACCTGATCGAATTCGCGCTCACCGCCGCCGGCGCGAACGTGCGCGACCTGACCAATATCCAGGGCTCCAACAGTCTGCGCGACGCCCAGTTGCTCGGCCAAGTCGACATCGCCTACGACTACACCGGCACCGGCTGGATCAACTACCTGGGCAACGAGACCCCGGAGCCGGACGAACGCCGGCAGTTCGAACTCGTCCGCGACGCCGACCTCGCCCAGCACAACATGGTGTGGACAGCGATGGCGCCGATGAACAACACCTACGCGCTCGTCACCAGCCGCCGCACCGCCGAGGAGACCGGGGTGCGCACCCTCTCGGACTACGCGGCGCTCATCGCCACGGACCCCGCCGCGGCCGCCACCTGCGTGGGCACCGAGTTCAACGTCCGCCAGGACGGCTACCCGGGGATGGCCCGCAAGTACGGCATCGACGTGCCCAAGGTCCAGAAGCAGATCGTGCAGGACGCCCTGGTCTACCAGGCCACCGCCGACGCGAATCAGTGCCGGTTCGGCTCGGTCGCGGCCACCGACGGGCGCATCCCGGCCCTCGATCTGGTGCTGCTCGTCGACGATCGCGGCTTCTTCCCGAAGTACAACGCCGCCGTGGTGATGCACGGCGACTTCGCCGCGGCGCATCCACAGGTCGCCGAGATCATGGCGCCGATCTCCGCGCGCCTGACCAACGAGGTGATCACCGAGCTCAACCGTCAGGTCGACATCGACGGCCGCGAACCCGCCGACGTCGCCCGCGACTGGATGATCGCCGAGGGGCTGGTCACCGCGGGCTGACCGCGGTCGCGTCACGGCCGGTGGCCGAACTGTGACCACCACATCGTCTGAGATGCCCGATTCGCACGGGTCGGTGATGGCCGCGTGGCGGCGCCGGGGGCCATGATGGACAGCGGTGGCCGAATCCGGTCACCGCTGGTGCGGAGCGGCACGGGGATCCGCTTCCCGAACGGGAGGAGACGTATGGCCAACGAATTCCGCAAGGTGACGGTCCTCGGGACCGGGGTGCTGGGGTCCCAGATCGCCTTCCAGACCGCGTTCCACGGGTTCGACGTCACCGCCTACGACATCGACGACGAGGCACTGGCGGCCGCCAGGAAACGCTTCGACGGCCTCGCCCAGGTGTATCAGCAGGACGTGGCCGGTGCCGACGCGGACAACACGGCGGCGACCGCGGCCGGGATCACCCTCACCGCGGACCTCGCGACCGCCGCGGCCGAGGCCGACCTGATCATCGAGGCCGTGCCCGAGGTCCTCGACATCAAGCGCGACATCTACGGCAAGCTCGGCACGCTCGCGCCCGATCGCACCGTGTTCGCCACGAACTCCTCGACGTTGCTGCCCAGCGACATCGCCGACTACACCGGACGGCCCGACCGGTTCCTGGCCCTGCACTTCGCCAACCACGTGTGGAAGTTCAACACCGCCGAGGTGATGGGCACCGACCGGACCGACCCGACGGTGTTCGCCGTGGTGGTGGAGTTCGCGAAGGCCATCGGCATGGTGCCGATCGAATTGCACAAGGAGAAGGCGGGTTACGTCCTCAACTCGCTGCTGGTGCCGTTCCTCAACTCCGGCATCGAACTCGCCGCGGGCGGCTATGCCGAACCGGCGGCGGTCGACGAGACCTGGCGCATCGCCACCGGCGCGCCGATGGGGCCGTTCCAGATCCTCGACATCGTCGGGCTGACCACCCCCTACAACATCCTGGTCAACGGCAGTGACGCCCACAAGAAGCTCGCCGCCTGGCTCAAGGAGAACTACATCGACAAGGGCAAACTCGGCGCCGCGACGGGGGAGGGGTTCTACTCCTACCCGAAGTAGCCCGGCCCGCACACGACAGTGGCCCCGGCCGGCCCGGCGCGGGCCCGCGGGGGGTTGGTGGGGGTTGTTGAGGAGTTGGCGCACGGCGGCCCCGGGGGGGGGGAACGAAAATGGGGGCCCCCCCCGG
>NZ_JARWOJ010000165.1 GCF_029868625.1 Nocardia neocaledoniensis
GGGGCGGGGCCCCCCCCCCCGCGCCCCCGCCCCCCCCCCCCCCCATTCACCCCCCCCCCCCCAAAACCCCGCTCAACCCACCCCCCCCCCCCCCCCCCCGGCGGGGGCGCGCCCCCCCCCCCCCCGCCTCCCCCCCCCCCCCGGGAATCGGGGGCCCGCAGCGTCCCATGACGGTCGCCACCCTCAGCTAGACCTGGTGCCCCGCACCGACACAGGACCAGAAGGACACCCCCGATGACCTCGTTGTTCGCCCACCGCGACTACCTGCGGTTGTTCACCGCGCAGATGACCGCGCTGTTCGGTACCGGCTTGACCACCGTCGCGCTCGGACTGCTCGCCTACGAACTCGCCGGCGCCGACGCCGGCGCGGTGCTCGGCACCGCACTGACGATCAAGATGCTCGTCTACGTCACCGTTGCCCCGATCGTGGCCGCCTATGCCGACCGTTTCCCGCGAAGGCTGTTCCTGGTCGCGCTCAACATGATTCGCGGGGGCGTCGTGCTGGCGTTGCCCTTCATCGACCAGATCTGGCAGATCTATGTCCTGATCGCGATCCTGCAAACCGCCTCGGCCGCGTTCACTCCGACCTACCAGGCCGTGATTCCCGACATCCTGCCCGACGAACGTGACTACACCCGCGCGCTGTCGGCCGCTCAGCTCGCCGCGACCATGGAAACGCTGCTCAGCCCCATGCTGGCCGCGGCCGCGTTGACCCTGATCAGCTTCCACTGGCTGTTCGTCGGCACCGCCATCGGCTTCGCCGTCTCGGCGGCCCTGGTGGTCTCGACCCGCATCCCTGACGCCGGAGCAACGACCCAGGGCAGCTTCGCGAAGCGGATCGCAGTGGGCATGCGGATATTCGCCGCCACACCACGGCTGCGCGGGCTGCTGGGGCTGAACCTGGTCGTCGCCGCGGCAGGCTCGGTGATCATGGTCAATACCGTCAACTACGTCCGCGACACCCTCGGCGGATCACAGACCGGCGTCGCGATGCTGTTGGCCGCCAACGGCTTCGGAACGATGATCATCGCGCTGTCGCTGCCGCGAGTCCTCGACCGCACCGGTGCCCGCCCAGTGATGCTGGCCGGCGCCGCGACCCTGATCCTCGGGCTCGGGTCGGCCATCGCCCTCTCGACCGCCGACGCCGGCCAGTGGCGGTGGGCCGCCGCGAGCGCGGTATGGGCACTCATCGGCGCCGGCACCGCCGGCGTGCTCACCCCGACCGGCGCGATCCTGCGGCGCTCCTCGCAGCCGGCCGATCGCGCGGCACTGTTCGCCGCCCAGTTCTCGCTGTCGCACCTGGCCTGGCTGATCACCTACCCGATCGCGGGATGGCTGACCAGCGCCGCCGGATTCACCACCACCTGGGTGGTGCTGATCGGCCTGGCAGGGCTCGGCGCCACCGTCGCGGTACGGAACTGGCCACGCAACGAACCCGCCGAGATCACCCACCTGCACGAGGTCGGCACCATCGACCCCGCCAGGCTGGCCGACGCGATCCGCATCAGCGACCGCATCTACCAGCACACCCACCCGTTCGTCATCGACGACGCACACCGACGCTGGCCCCGCGAAGCACGTGAACCCGTCCTCGTCGGATAGCCGAAAGCGGATTCAATTACCTCGCATACGAGGGCTCTGAGCATGTGATCGAGAAAGAGGGTGGGGCCGCCCAACCCAGTGCGGGCCCCCCCACGCCGGGAAGACGAGGGAACGCTGGACACCATAACCGCCGTGATACAGCGGGTCGCCCCCCCAACCCCCCCCCCCAC
>NZ_JARWOJ010000166.1 GCF_029868625.1 Nocardia neocaledoniensis
GCGCGGCGCCAACGCGGGTGAGACCGTGATCGGCAGCCTCGGCGACAACGGTCTCGGGTCCTCCGACGGTCAGCTCAGCTCGACCGGTTCGCTGAGCGAGATCCTCTCCGACGTGCTGGGCAATCTGATCGGTAGCTGATCGCCCGGCACCTGGACGCCGGGGCGGTCTCGCGCTGCCGCCCCGGCGCTCCATCCCTTTTCGTCTCGGTGAAGGAAGCATGTTCGTGTTCACTCTGCGGGCCGTCGTGGTGGCGGCACTGACCCTGGTGCTCTCGGTGACCTCGATCGGCGCCGCGGGCGCCGACGGCTCGCGGCTGGACCGGATCGAGCGGCCTGGGCAGCGGCAGCAGTTGTTGCACGTCTACTCGGCGGCGATGGATCGGGTGATCCCGCTACAGGTCATCACGCCGCACGACACCAGCGCGCCGCGCCCGACCCTGTACCTGCTCAACGGCGCCGGTGGCGGCGAGGACGTCGCGAACTGGTACAACCAGACCGATATCGTGCAGTTCTTCGGCGACAAGAACGTCAATGTCGTCACCCCGGCGGCGGGCAAGTTCTCCTACTACACCGACTGGCTGCGCGACGATCCCGAACTGGGCCGCAACAAGTGGCAGACCTTCCTCACCGAGGAACTCCCGCCGATCATCGACGCGACACTGAACACGACCGGCGTGAACGCCATTGCCGGACTGTCGATGTCGGCCACGGCGGTACTGAACCTGTCCATCGCCGCCCCCGACCGCTACCGCGCCGTCGGCGCCTACAGCGGCTGCGCCTCGGTCGACGACCCGCTCGGCCGCACCGCCATCGAACTGGTGCTGGCCAGGGCGGGCGCCGATCCGGCCAACATGTGGGGCGCCCCCGGTGACCCGGCCTGGCGCGCCAACGATCCGTATCTCAACGCGGAACGCCTGCGCGGCAAGACGATCTACCTGTCCAGTGCCACCGGTCTCCCCGGCGAGGCGGAGGCGCTGCCGCCCGGCGCGACCCCGGGCAAGGTCATCGGTATGACCGACCAGATCCTGCTCGGCGGCGCCATCGAGGTGGCGGCCAATCACTGCACCCAGCGCCTGGCAGCCCGTCTCGCCGCGCTGAACATCCCCGCCCACACCGAATTCCGTCCCGCCGGTACGCACACCTGGAAGTACTGGGAACAGGACCTGCACCAGTCGTGGCCGTTGTTCGCCGATGCCATCGGTGCGAGCTGATCGCTTATAGCGCAAGGCTTTTCGCGGTGTCAATATCAGAAAGTGTCGGTAACGAACGGGTTGAGGCATCCGATTTCCAGATCAGCTCCACCCAGTGTTATCGAAAGGCACGTCATGCACCGTCGAATGATCCGAATCCTGGTCGCCACAGCGGCTGTCGCCGGCATCGCCACCGCGGGCGCCGCCCCGGCCCTCGCCGCCCCCGCCTCCACCCCGGCCGTCATCGCCGAAACCGGCTCCGCCGGCACCGGCTCCGCCCTCATCGACTTCCCCCTCGGCATCATGAAGCTCATCATCTGCGGCCCCTGGGGCGCGGCCGAACCGCACCCGAACCCGATGTGCCGCTGACGTTCCCGCCCGCGCCGAAGCCGCCGACGCGCACCGCCCACCCCTTCCGCAACCACTAGTGATCCGAAACAACTGCGGCGGCATCCCGTCATCCGGGTGCCGCCGCAGCTGTTTCAGTTCTGTCACCGTTCGATGGTTGCGACCGGGATCTGACGGCCCGAGATCTGGTCGGGGGTCGCGCATCCGTTTCGGCAGGATGTTGCCGAAACTTCATCGAGGGTCGCCTTCGCCGCGCTTTCGTCGCATGGGCGGCAGAATTCTGCCGAAATGCCGATCTGTGGCGTATCCTGCGAGTATCGGCGACAATATCGGCAGAATTCTGCCTCTGGAGGTGCGATGGTGGAGGTGCTGAGTGAAGTAGGTGCCCGAATTCGTGCGGAGCGGCGACGTCATCAACTGACGCAAGAGCAACTCGCCGAGATGGTGGGTACCTCGACGCGCACAGTGCGGGACATCGAACACGGCACCGGCTCGACCAGCATCGGCACGGTCGCTGCCGTGGCAGAAGCCGTGGGACTGACGTTGCGGGTGGCGCCATGACCGACTTCGAGGCACTGCGCAGAGTGCGCGGCGCGGACGTCTACAAGGGCGGTCGTCTCGCTGCCTCGATCAGCCGAACAATAGAGGGCGGAACGGAGTTCGCCTACGTGCCCGGCTACGCCGGTGATCCGGTCGCGTCCACGCTCCCAGTGGATGCCGCGCCCGTCAGAAGTGAATCGGGGTCTGTGCCAGCCTTTTTCGCGGGGTTGCTCCCGGAGGGCCACCGCTTGACGGTCCTGCGCCAGGCTGTGAAGACGAGCGCGGAGGATGAACTCAGTCTGCTCCTCGCTGTCGGTTCGGACGCACCGGGCGACGTTCAGGTATTTCCAGATGGTGCGCAGCCAACAGATGTTCCTGCCCTGGTGGACTGTGCATCGGCTGAGGAACTCGACTTCAGCCGATTGGTGGATCACGTGGATCGCCAGGCGATCCCAGGAGTTCAGAACAAGGCGAGCGCTTCGATGATCAGTACGCCCATCGCCGCGGGATTCGGTCGGTTCATCCTGAAGTTGTCGCAGTCGAACTACCCCTACTTGATCGAGAACGAGGCGGCACACCTCGATGCGGCGCGAATCATGAAGGTCCCGGTTGCTCAGGCTGATCTCGTTTACGACAAGGGTGGTCTGCCCGGACTGCTCGTTCGTCGATTCGATCGCGTCTACGAAGGCGGGTCATGGGAGCGCCTCGCCTTCGAGGACGCCACCCAAATTCTCGGACTGCCACCGTCCGCCAAGTACCGAGTCGACGCCGTGGACGTGGTCGCAGCATTGGCGGGAATAGTCGGCGCACCGCTGGTAGCTGTGCGAAACCTATACCTGCAGTTCCTGTTTGCGTGGCTCACGGGCAACGGGGACCTGCACGGCAAGAACGTCGGGGCGCTGCGGGACAGCGCAGGGCGGTGGACTGTCGCGCCGATCTACGACATCCCTTGCACGCTGATCTATGGCGATGAGTCGATGGCGCTGCCGATCGCCGGTCGCACAAAGAACTTGCGAGCGAAGCACTGGATGGAATTCGCCGGGGCTATCGGATTGCCTCGGAAGGCCGC
This sequence comes from Nocardia neocaledoniensis, assembly GCF_029868625.1. Classification (GTDB taxonomy): domain Bacteria; phylum Actinomycetota; class Actinomycetes; order Mycobacteriales; family Mycobacteriaceae; genus Nocardia; species Nocardia neocaledoniensis_A. The sequence continues at coordinate 3,148 of NZ_JARWOJ010000166.1, forward strand.
GGTCTCGGCACAGCGGCTGGCACTGCGAGCTTCGGCCGCAGTTGATTTCGATCGAGTACCGCTCGCGGGATCGCCGAGAAACCGTACCTTGCGCGAATTGCGGCTACGCGGGGGTGAGTTGGCAAAAGCAGTCGAATAGCGGCGACGCCCTGGAATCCGGCGCCGCCGCTACTCGTTCAGTGTGTGACTACCGTTCGATGATGGCGACCACGCCCTGGCCGCCCGCGGCGCAGATGGAGATCAGCGCGCGGCCGGATCCCTTCTCCGCCAGCATCTTCGCGGTGGAGGCGACGATGCGGCCACCGGTGGCGGCGAACGGGTGGCCCGCGGCCAGCGACGAACCGTTGACGTTGAGCTTGCTGCGGTCGATCGAACCCAGCGCGCCGTCCAGGCCCAGGCGCTCCTTGCAGTAGGCGTCGGACTCCCACGCGGCCAGCGTGCACAGCACCACGGAGGCGAAGGCCTCGTGGATCTCGTAGTAGTCGAAGTCCTGCAGGGTCAGGCCGTTGCGGGCCAGCATCCGCGGCACCGCGTAGGTGGGCGCCATCAGCAGGCCGTCGGGGCCGTGGATGTAGTCGACCGAGGCCACCTCGGAGTCCACCAGGTGCGCGAGCACCGGCAGGTTGCGCTGCGCGGCCCATTCGTCACTGGACAGCAGCACCGCCGACGCGCCGTCGGTGAGCGGGGTCGAGTTGCCCGCGGTCATGGTGGCGTCGCCGAGCTTGGTGCCGAACACCGGCTTGAGGGTGGCCAGCTTCTCCACGGTCGAGCCGGGACGCAGGTTGTCGTCGCGGGTCAGGCCGAGGAACGGGGTGATCAGGTCGTCGAAGAAGCCACGGTCGTAGGCGGCGGCCATGTTCTTGTGCGAGAGGTAGGCCAGCTCGTCCTGCGCCTCGCGGGCGATGCCGAATTCCTTGGCGGTGATGGCGGCGTGCTCACCCATCGACAGCCCGGTGCGCGGCTCGGCGTTGCGCGGGATCTCGATGCCGAGCATCGAGGGCCGCAGCTGGCCGACCAGCTTGAGCCGGTCCTTGTTGGTCTTGGCGCGATTGGCGGTGAGCATCCACTCGCGCATGTCCTCGCTGACGCCGATCGGCGCGTCGGAGGTGGTGTCGGCGCCGCCGCCGATGCCCGACTCGATGCGTCCCATGGCGATCGCGTCACCCACGGTGACCACCGACTGCAGGCCGGTGCCACAGGCGAGCTGCAGGTCGTGGGCGGGGGTGTAGGGCGAGAGCTTCGAGCCGAGCACGCTCTCGCGGATCAGGCTGTGCTCGCCGACGCGCTTGAGCACGGCACCGCCGACAACCATGCCCAGGCGCTCACCCTGCAGCCCGAACCGGCTGACCAGCCCGTCCAGGGTGGCGGTGAACATGTCCTGGTTCGACGCCTTCGCGTAGGCCTTGTCGGAGCGAGCGAACGGAATTCGGTTACCGCCAACGATCGCGACCGGGCGCTGGGTCTTCGCGGTCTTGGCCGGGGTCTTCGCCGAGCGGGCTTTGCTTGTCACTCGAGTTCTCCATGGTCTCGTCGGGTGATCGGTTGTCATCCAACTTACTCTGGAGTAAGTTCGTTGTCGACACCGTACCCGCAAATGTGAGCTCACACGGGGGACACTGGGCGAGCACGGTCACATACACGTCGAGCACAGAGAAGGTAGGAACAGTGGCAGCCAAGAGCAAGGGCGCACCCAACCTCTACGGATCCTTCATCCACTCCGCCCCCGGCGCGTTCCTGGCGAGCAAGCTGGGCCTGCCCCAGCCGGCCGAGCTGCGCCGCTACAAGGCGGGCGAGCCCGCCCTTCCCGGCCCGGTGCTGCTGGGCGGCAAGGGCCGGCTGGCCGAGCCGGTCCGCGCGCTGCTCTCGGCGGACTACACCGTGGCGGACTCGCTCGACTCGGGCACCAAGTACGGCGCCCTGGTGTTCGACGCCACCGGCATCGACTCCATCGACAAGCTCTCGCAGCTGTTCGAATTCTTCCAGCCCGCCATGCGCAACCTCGCACCTTCGGGGCGTGTCGTGGTGCTGGGTTCCACCCCGGAGCTGGTCGGCTCGGTCGACGAGCAGATCGCCCAGCGCGCGCTCGAGGGCTTCAGCCGCTCGGTCGCCAAGGAGCTGCTGCGCGGCGCCACCGGCCAGCTGGTGTACGTGCACCCCGAGGCGGGCGCGGCCGCGACCGGTCTCGAATCCACCCTGCGCTTCCTGCTCTCCGGCAAGTCGGCGTTCGTCGACGGCCAGGTCATCCGGGTCGGCAAGGCCGAGTCCGTGGCCCCGGCCAGCTGGGACAAGCCGCTGGCGGGCAAGGTCGCCGTGGTCACCGGTGCCGCCCGTGGCATCGGCGCCACCATCGCCGAGGTCTTCGCCCGTGACGGCGCCACCGTCATCGTCGCCGACATCCCCGCCGCGGGCGAGGCCCTGTCGGAGACCGCCAACAAGGTCGGCGCCACCGCCCTGGCTCTTGACGTCACCGCGCCTGACGCCGCCGAGCGTCTCGCCGAGTTCGCCACCGAGCGTTTCGGCGGCATCGACATCGTCGTGCACAACGCGGGCATCACCCGGGACAAGCTGCTCGCCAACATGGACGAGGGTCGCTGGAACTCGGTCATCAACGTCAATCTGGCTGCCCCGCACCGCATCACCTCCGGCCTGGTGGCCAAGGGCGTACTCAAGGAGGGCGGCCGCGTGATCGACGTGTCCTCCATCGCCGGCATCGCGGGCAACCGCGGCCAGACCAACTACGGCGCCTCCAAGGCAGGCGTCATCGGCATGGTCGACGCCGAGGCCCCGCTGCTGTCGGAGAAGGGCATCACCATCAACGCGGTGGCCCCCGGCTTCATCGAGACCGCGATGACCGCCGCCATCCCGCTCGGCACCCGCGAGGCCGGTCGCCTGATGAGCTCGCTGCTGCAGGGCGGCCAGACCGTCGACGTCGCCGAGACCATCGCCTACTTCGCCAGCCCGGCGTCGAACGCGGTGAGCGGCAACGTGGTTCGCGTCTGCGGTCAGAGCCTGATCGGCGCCTGATGACCCAGACGATCACCCTCACCGAGGTACCGAAGAACGGCGGGCTGTACGCGAAGGCGGCGCTGGGCGCCGTCCCGCTGCCCGCCCCGCTTTCTGGCCGCAAGCCGGCCCTGCCCGACCGCCGCGTCGTCCTCGACGGCTTCCAGGTCGATCCCGATCACCTGGCCGCGTACTGCCATGCGACCGGTCTGCGCTTCAGCGACACCTTGCCGCTGACGTACCCGTTCATCCTGTCGTTCCCGCTGATGATGGAACTGCTGGTGGCACGGGACTTCCCGTTCACCGCGGTGGGTTCGGTGCACCTCGGCAACGTCATCGAGCGCACGCGGGAGATCTCGGTCGCCGAGCCGCTCGATTTCACCGCCCACATCGAGAACCTCCGGGAACACCCGAAGGGTCTGCTGATCGACGCGGTGACCGAGATCCGGGTCGGTCGCGAACTCGTCTGGCGCCAGGTCTCGACCATGCTGCACCAGCAGCGCACGTCGCTGTCCGGCGGTCCGAAGTCCGAGCCGCCGGTGGAGGAGGTGCCGCCGCCCCCGCTGCGCGTGCAGCGCGTCGATCAGAAGATGATCAACCGCTACGCCGCCGCGTCCGGCGACCGCAACCCGATCCACGTCTCCGGCCTCGGCGCCAAGGCGATGGGTTTCCCGAAGACCATCGCCCACGGCATGTGGTCGGCCGCGAACATCCTCAGCACCATCGAGGGCCGCGTCCCCGAAAAGACCACGTACTCGGTCAAATTCGGCAAGCCGGTCTTCCTGCCCTCCTCGGTCAACATCTACGCCGACCAGGTCGGTTCCGGCTGGGACCTCTCCATGCTTCACCCCAAAAAGGGTTACCCCCACCTCACCGCGACTTTGCGCTGAGTTCCCGGGATCCAACGGGCCGCACATCCGCACCGGATGTGCGGCCCGTTCTCTTCGCCGTCCCCGATCGGTTCTTGCGATCCGTTGTTACGTGAATTCGCTGTGAGATTACTCATTTTCGTAAACCGGATTCGCTAATCGATTGCTGCTCAGCATGATTCGCCATCAATTGGTCTACCGACCGGTGCTTTCTTCTCCGAGCTAAGAAATTGCCTAAAGCGGTCTGGGCGGGCGATCCGGTGTTGCCGCGACGTCAATACGCCGCCGCGGAAATTCCGGCTACTCACCGGCATCTGAACAGCCCGCTGCCCCGACTTCCGCGCATTCCCGTCCCCGCAAACGCATGTTAGAACTGCTGTGCCCAGTCTGCGGGGCTGGCAAACCGGGGATCTCGAAGCCCCGATCGGGCGGGCGATTGTGCGGCCGCCCAGCGCATTTCACCTGATGAACCGTTGGCTCGAAGTGGTGTGGAGGAAGCGTTGTGAAGAAGACGATGGCTATCGCGATGTCGACAGCGGCCTGGTCCCTGCTGGTGGTGCCCGGCGTGGCCGGCGCCGACACCGGCAGCGCCTCGACCGGCAGCGGTGTGATCGACACCGGCAGTGGCATTCTCGGCGACCTACTCGACACCGGGAGCGGCCTACTCGGCGGCAGCTCCGGCGGTTCCTCGGAAAGCGTGCAGCCCTGCAACAGTTCCACGAAATCCGGCGGCGCCGGCGTCACCACCACCGTGCATCAGCTCGGCGTCGCGGGCCCCACCTCCTTCGTCCTGTCCTACGAAACCCTGAATATCCCCGACCGAATCCAGGTCTTCTACGAAGGCGGCCAAGTGCTCGACACCGGCTACGTCGGCGACAATCTCAACCAGGGCACCGGCTCCGCCGCCGTCTCCCTCCCCGGCGGTACCGCGACGACGGTGACCGTCCGCGTCAGCGGCCCGGACGACACTCAGTGGGAGTACACGGTCAACTGCCCGTCGTAGCGGGCGCGAAAACTGCGCGAGTTCGAGCCGACGCCTTCGGGGATCGCCGTCGGGACTTTGCGCTGATCGCAGGGAAATTCGACGGGCCGCACAGCCGAAAGGGTGTGCGGCCCGTAGTATTTTGTGAACAGTGTTGCGGCGCAATCGTTCATGGTCTGTCACTTGTTACAGTGAGATCAATCATGGCATGAGCCGGGGGGTAGCTGGGTATTACTGCAGGTTAGCCGCCGGGATGCTACTCGCCGTTTTCGAAACACTCCTTGTTCGCATTGTTTTGTCGGTCGTTGTATCGATTGCACAGCGGAAACAATTCTCCGCCACCGAATTGGGTGCGGCACGAATTCCCGCCACTCGAGGAATCGATCTGAAACCCTCGCTACGAGCCGCTTGCCGTTTTCGCCGCCAGCAACATAGCGGCATCCCTTCAGCGCGTGCCCCGAAAACCACGGGCTGGGGCCATCGATCGGCACCGTGTTAGAACTTCGTGGACCGGCGATGACGTCGGCATTCATGCTTTCAATCGAGGGGTTCTAGTTTCATGAAGAAGTTCCGCACGCTCGGGTTCGGCATCGTCGTCGCGGCGGGTCTGGCCATGTTCGGTACCGGTGTGGCAACCGCTGAGGAGACCACCCCCGACACCGGCTCGGCCACCCTGCTGGAATCCCTGAGCTCCGGTTCCGCCGGCACCGAGGCCACCGACAAGGCCAAGGTGAAGGCCATCGAAGAGACCGACCCCGAGGCCGACACCGGCTCCGCCACCGGCCTCGCCGCCCTTCTCGAAGCCCTGACCACCGGCTCCGCCGGCGCCGAAGAGCCCGCCACCGACGCCGACACCATCACCGAGGAAGAGCCTGTCGAGACCGGCTCCGCCGAGGGTCTGGCCGCCGTCCTGCAGGGCCTGCTCACCGGTTCCGCCGGTGCCGAAGAGCCGGACACCGAACCGACCGAGTGAACGCACTCGCCCGACTCGAATGCCCCGCCCGCCGGCGGGGCATTCGTCGTTTCGACGCGGTCCGTATTCATCCGGGGACGCAATGTTGTCGGGCGACCGAGTTCGTTTGCATCACAGAGGACTTCACGCTCTGCCTGACCAGACCGTGATGGAGGCTCGGCCCGCGTGACGTCGAACGCTTATCTACTCGATATGGCTGAGTTGATGCTCGCCTCGGAGGAGTTGACCGGCCGGGACACCACCGCGCGAACAGTCAGAAGTCTGCGGGACTTCTTCGCGACAGTCAGATCGTCGGCGGCGGCAAGTCCGCTTACGATGCCGACGAGATCACCAGGCTCGCAGCCGAATCGGGTGCTACCGCCTCCCAGGCGAAGCCGTCGCGGTCCGCGAGATCCTCGCCGGGTTCGAGTATGCCGAGGGTTGAGAGCTGAGGTCGGCTGCGGTGGGCACGACGACGGCGTAGAGGTCGGCGAGGGTGGCCAACGCGGCCGCATGGAGTTGGTCGGCGGATACCGGGCCCAGCGGCCGGGTGGCGCACGCGTCGGCGATGACGGTGGGCTTGTTGCCGCGGAGGAAGGCGCCTTCGGTGGTGAAGGTGACGCACATGTGGGTCATGAAACCGGCGATGATGACGTTGTCGTTGCCCGCGGCGTCGACGAGGTCGCCGAGGTCGGTGCCGACGAATGCGTTGGGGGCGGTTTTGACGATGATCTTCTCGTCGGCGGTGGGAGCCACCTTGGGGTGGATCTGGCCGATGTCGGCGCGGATGTCGTAGGGGGTGCCCTCCCCGCCGTCGTTGATGACGTGGATGACCGTCGCGCCGGCGGCCCTGGCCTTGCCGAGGAGTTCGGCGGCGGCGTCGAGGGCGGAGGCCCAGCCGGTCAGCTCCATGACGCCCCGGGTGTAGGTGTTCTGGTAGTCGACCAGGATGAGGGTGGAGTCGGACAGGGTGGCGGGGGTTTCGTCGAAGCCGTTGAGCTCGCGGAGGGTCGTCGAAGTCATGGTTTTCACGGTATTGAGCGGCCATGATGTCGGCAATGTCATGTAACCTGCAGATTCGGACATGGAGGTGGGATGACGGATCGGCTCGTGGTGATCGTGCTGTTCGATCAGGTCGATCTGCTCGACGTGACCGGACCGCCGGAGGTGTTCTCGCTGTTGCAGCGGGAGATGGACGAACCCACCGGGTACCAGGTGGTGCTGGCCGCCGAGACCATGGAGCCGGTCACCACCTCGGCGGGGGTCCGGGTGCTGCCGGATGTGACGTTCGCGGAATTGGCGGGTCGGCGGATCGACACCGTGGTCGTTCCCGGATCGGTGACGACCGACAGTGACCGCCGGGTGCGCGCGGTGGTCGATGCCGGGGTGGTCGAGGCGGTACGGGTGCTCGCGCGGGGAACGCGCCGGGTCGCGTCGGTGTGTGTCGGCGCGCATATCCTCGCAGCGGCCGGGCTGCTCGACGGGAAGCGGGCGACCACACACTGGTCGACGGCGAAGCAGCTGGCGGCCGAGCATCCTGCGGTGGAGGTGGATGCCGATCCGATCTACATCCGGGACGAAAACGTCTGGACCGGAGCGGGTCTCACGGCTTGCCTCGATCTGACTCTCGCACTTGTCGCCGACGATTTCGGTGACGAACTGGCGCTGCGGGTGGCGCGTCAGCTGGTGATGTATCTCAAAAGGCCGAGTGGCCAAAGCCAATTCAGCGTGTCGCTGGAACCGGTGTCGACCACGCGGCGCATCGACGAGCTGCGGCACTACATCACGCGCAACATCGCCAAGCCGCTCACGGTGACCGAGTTGGCCGAGCAGGCTCATGTCAGCGAACGCCAGCTCACGCGCGTGTTCCGCACTGAGCTGGGGATGACGCCCGCGGCCTATATCGAGTCGGCGCGCGTGGAGGTCGCGCGGCATCGGCTCGAAGCCGGTGACGAGACCTTGCAGCGGATCGCCGTCGCGTGCGGTTTCAATACGGTCGACACCTTGACCCGCGCGTTCCGGCGCACCCTCGACACCACCCCGAACGAATACCGGAAACGCTTCCGGATCAGCTGAACTCGGGCCGGGGCTCAACGGTGTGCGCTACCAGGGCGAAGAGGCGTCACGTCGTGTTTGCCGCACGTTAATCCGAACGGTGTGTTCCGTAATTCCTCCGTGATAGGAACTGTGGGCCCCCCAACAAGGAGATAGAGAATGTTCGAGTCCCTGACTTACCTGCTGAGCATGCTGGCCACCGGTTCGGCTGGCGCCTGAGTCGCCGGGCACCCGCCGTGGACGCGGCGGGTGCCCGTTTCAGCGGGAGGGAATGAGCCGGTACAGCCACCAGGGGCGGGTGGGGAAGGCCGGATCGTAGATACGCAGCAGCATGCGGCGCTCGATGCCGGTGCTGCGTTCGCGCACGCGCAGATGGCGCCGCGCGACATCCTGGGGGCGAACTTCACTGGTCCACACCGGATCCCAGTCCGGTGACGTCCCGCACGATTCGGTGATCTCGGTGATCCGCTGCGACGGAGCCAATGGCGCGAGCATCCGGAAGGCGTGCACCAGCAGCTGCGCCTCGGTGGTCCAATCGAGGAAGACCTTCTTGGCCGCCGGGTCCAGGAACATCCATTCGAGCATGTTCACGCCGGCGCCGAGACCGGGAAACATGCGCTGGTAGTCGGAGTTCGCGGCGAGGATGTCCATGGTGGGGAAGCGCTGGAAGCAGGCCGGATGGGTGAGGCTGGCCAGGTCGGTGAGATCGTCGGCCGAGGGTGTGGGCGCGGACGAACCGGTATCGACCGCAGGCAGCCCGAGTACCAGGATGTGCTTGCGATACCAGAGCGGCACGTCCAGCGAATCGAAAAGTCGTTGCAGCATGGGCTGATTCGGTATCAGCGCACCCGATTCGATCTGCCCGATCAGCAACGGCGCCATCTGCGCGCGCACCGCGAGCTCGGACCGCGCAAGCCCGGCCGCCATCCGCCGCTCACGCAGATACACACTGAGCGCGGTACTCTCACCCATCCCTACCCCCGAGGTGTCTCGACCCCGACTGACGGTTGACCTTCAGAATACGCGGCCGAACGATCACCCCGCGATGAATGCAGGTCTCACCAGGCGGCGAGCAAACCTCGGACATTGGGGGTGAGGTCACGCATGTGTGTCCACGGCAGAATTCGCTGATGCTGGAGACGGCCGACGATCAGTGCCGGATGTACGCCCATGGCCTCCGCGCGCGCGACCACCGCTCGCTTCGATATCGGGGCGGTGAGACCGATCTGTTCCGGCAGTGCCCACCGCACGGCCTGGCGATCGGCGGACCGCTCGGTTTCGTTCTCCGCCGCGGCGCAGACGTCGGTGTCGAGGGTGATGCCATTGTCCAAGTGGCCGAGGTGTAGATGTGCCAGTTCGTGCAGGAGGGTGAACACGATGCTGTCCAATCGCTGAATGCGGCCTGACAGGCCGATCACCGGCACGCCGACATCATCGATGTAGGCACCACCGTCGATCTTGCCCGAGTTGAACGCCTGGACGTACACCAGTCGGATTCCGTTGTCCGAGAACAGTTCGGGCAGGGTTGCCAGTGCTCCGGGATCGCGCAAGCGGCGAACGGTCTCGGTCGCGAGCGCCGCCACATCACCCACTTCGGGAATCACGCTGGATCTGCGCCTCGACTCATGTCGGACGCAGGCGATCCACGCGAGTTGTGGCGGTGAGATCGGCGCGTCCTCTACGGATCGGCGTGCAGCGAACTCGAGCATCGGCTGCTCGGTGATACTGGCGATTTCCAAGAGATCGCATACTGCCGATTCTTCGGCGTCGAGATCGGCTCCGGTCGGGATGATGCCACGTTTGCGCAGCTCGGGCATCGGTACGAGCTGGGACAGCCTCGCACGTCTCGCGACTGCCGTCGCCCGCACCGGTGCATCCGTTCGTGCCAGCTTCCACAGCCGATACGTACTCTGCAGGCGAAGCCAGGTCGCGGCCTCGGTACCGGTCGCGGCAGCGATCTCGATCGCTGTTTCGGGTGTGATCTCCTTGTGCCCGTTGAGGATCTCGGAAACCGCCTGCTGCGGTCGCCCGAGTATCTCCGCGAACTCGGTGACGGTCCAGCCGCGTGCCTCGATCTCATCACGCAGGTATTCGCCCGCAGGGAACGCCTGCGCGGGCAGCCCAGCATTCTCACTCATGTTCCAGGCCTCCCCTCACGGCGGATCAGTGGTAGTCGCACAGTTCGAGGATCAGTACCGTGCGTCCGGTCTCGTCGGTGGTGAATCGGAGAATCAGTCGCCACTGCCGTGTCAGTCGGATCGAGTAGTCGCCTTGTCGATCGCCCTTCAGTTTCTCCAGGTTCAACGAGCGGAAGTTGCGTAGTTCAACCTCGCTCGTCGCTGCTTGCAGCAGTTGCACCTTCTTCCGGAAGGCTTTGACGGCCTCCGGGTCGAGTCCATTGATCCGGAACTTCTCGTCTTCGTAGAGGGACCGAAGTGAGTCTTTCGCGAACACGAGTCGCACCCCGTTCCCCCTCCATCACCCTACAGGTGATGGCGACGATACAGAAGGCGTTGGTGCGGGCGAAACCGAATCGTCACCAGCGACGACGTGGCATACGAACGACGAACGGCCCGGAGTCGAAACTCCGGGCCGTTCGGGGTGAATCAGACGATCAAGCCTCAGAAGGCGGCTTCGTCGAGCTCCATGATGTCGTTGTCCAGGTTGGCGAGGATCGCGCGGGTGGCGGTCAGCTCGGGCAGGACGTTGCGGGCGAAGAACTGGGCCGAGGCGACCTTGCCGGTGTAGAAGGCGACGTCGGAGCCGGTGGCGCCGTTGTCCAGGGCCGCGAGGGCGACCTCGGCCTGCTGCAGCAGCTGCCAGCCGATGAACAGGTCACCGACGGCCATCAGGAAGCGGACCGAACCCAGGCCGACCTTGTACAGCTCGGTCGGCTGCTCCTGGGCGCCCATCAGGTGGCCGGTCAGGGTGGCGGCCATGGTCTGGACGTCCTCGAGCGCGGTGGCGAGCAGCTTGCGCTCGCCCTTGATGCGCTCGTTGGCGGAGTCGGCGTCGATGAACTTCTGGATCTGGCCTGCCACGTGGGCCAGGGCCACACCGCGGTCGCGGGCGATCTTGCGGAAGAAGAAGTCCTGCGCCTGGATGGCGGTGGTGCCCTCGTACAGCGAGTCGATCTTCGCGTCGCGGATGTACTGCTCGATCGGGTAGTCCTGCAGGAAGCCGGAGCCACCGAAGGTCTGCAGCGAATCGGTCAGGTACTGGTAGGCGCGCTCGGAGCCGACACCCTTGACGATCGGGAGCAGCAGGTCGTTCACGCGGAACGCGACGTCCTTGTCGGCACCCGAGACCGCGGCCGCGATCTCTTCGTTCTGGTGGGCGGCGGTGTAGAGGTAGATCGCGCGCAGGCCCTCGGCGTAGGCCTTCTGCATGGCCAGCGAGCGACGCACATCCGGGTGGTGGGTGATGGTGACGCGCGGCGCGGTCTTGTCGGTCATCTGGGTCAGGTCGGCGCCCTGGACGCGGGTCTTGGCGTACTCCAGCGCGTTCAGGTAACCGGTCGACAGGGTCGCGATGGCCTTGGTGCCGACCATCATGCGGGCGTTCTCGATGACGTCGAACATCTGCGCGATGCCGTTGTGCACCTCGCCGACCAGCCAGCCCTTGGCGGGCACGCCGTGGCCGCCGAAGGTGACCTCACAGGTGGCCGAGGCCTTGATGCCCATCTTGTGCTCGACGTTGGTGACGAACACGCCGTTGCGGTCGCCCAGGGTGTCGGTCTCGAAGTCGAAGTGGGTCTTCGGCACGTAGAACAGCGACAGGCCCTTGGTGCCGGGGCCGGCGCCCTCGGGGCGGGCCAGCACCAGGTGCATGATGTTCTCGAACATGTCGTCGGAGTCACCCGAGGTGATGAAGCGCTTAACGCCCTCGATGTGCCAGGAGCCGTCCTCCTGCTTGATCGCCTTGGTGCGGCCGGCGCCGACGTCGGAGCCCGCGTCGGGCTCGGTCAGCACCATGGTGGCGCCCCAGTTGCGGTCGGCGATCTTCTGCGCCCACTTCTTCTGCTCGTCGGTGCCGTTGTTGTAGAACACCTGGGCGAAGCCGGCGCCCGCGGCGTACATCTGGATCGGCGGGTTGGCGCCGAGCACCATCTCGGCCAGCGCCCAGCCCACGACGGACGGGGCACCGAGGCCACCGAGCTCCTCGCGCAGCGGAACCTTGACCCACTCGCCGTCCTCGAGCGCCTTGTAGGACTTCTTGAAGGACTCGGGGATGGTGACGGTGTGGGTGTTCGGGTCGAACACGGGCGGGTTGCGGTCCGCGTCGGCGAACGACTCGGCCAGCGGGCCCTCGGCCAGGCGGCGGACCTCGGACAGCATCTCCTTGACGGTGTCGGCGTCCAGGTCGCCGAAGGCGCCGGAATCCAGGACACTGCCGATGCCGAGGACCTCGAAGAGGTTGAACTCGAGGTCGCGAACGTTTGCCTTGTAGTGGCCCATGTGAGTACTCACTCTCCGTTGAGTTCTGGTGCGGTCGGTTGTGCGCCGTTCCCGCCCGTCGTGACGTCCACCGGGTAGCCTTTCCGGTTTTCCGCATGCTACTCGCGGGTAACTTATGGACCATATTACCGGTGAGTAAGCGACTCGGCAAAGGGGACCGCGAGCAATGTGACCGGAAAAACACGCGGGGCTACGGTGGGGTATGCGCATCGAGACGAGTGCGGGACCCGCGGAGATCGAGCTCGACGAGGTCGCCGAGCCGGCCTTCCTGCTGGTGATCACCCATGGTGCGGGAGGTGGCGTCGAGGCGAAAGACATTCTGGTGGCGCGAGATTCGGCGCTCGAGGCGGGTGGTTCGGTGGCCCGTGTGGTGCAGCCCTATCGGGTCGCCGGCCGGCGTGCGCCGGGGTCGGCGGACAAGCAGGACGAGGCCTGGATCGAGATCGTCGCGGCGTTGCGGGAGCGGTTCGGGGAGCTGCCGATCGTCCAGGGGGGTCGCAGCAACGGCGCGCGGGTGGCGTGTCGCACGGCCGTGGCGGTCGGCGCGCGCGGGGTGATCGCGTTGTCGTTCCCGCTGCATCCGCCCGGGAAACCGGAGAAGAGCAGGCGCGACGAGCTGCTGGCGCCGGGTGACATCGAGGTCGTGGTGATCAACGGCGGCAGCGACCCGTTCGGCGTGCCCGATGCCGCCGACGCGGCGGAGGTGCGGGTCATCCCGAAGCAGGCGCACGCGTTCCGCACCGGCTTCGACGTGATCGCCGCGACCCTCGCCCCCTGGTTCGCCCGCTGGCGATAGGCTGCGACGGACACCGAGACAGGCAGGGGGCCTTCGTGAAGGCGATCATCGTGTGTACTTCCAGCTCGCACGGCAACACCAGGAAGGTCGCCGACGCGATCGGGGACGTGCTCGGTGCGAAGGTGGTGGATCCGGGCGAGATCAGCCCGGTCGAGCTGGCCGAGTACGACCTCGTCGGCTTCGGGTCCGGCGTCTACTTCATGGCACTCGACAAGCGGCTGCGCGCTTTTGTCGACGCGGCGCCGGAGGGGCAGGGCCGCGAGGCGTTCGTGTTCGCCACCAGCGGCATGGCGGAGCCCTCATTCCGGCCCTACCTGCGCAATCTCGGTGACCAGCTCACCGGCAAGGGCTACGAGCTGGTCGGCGGTTTCGCCTGCCGCGGGCTCGACACGATGGGCCCGCTCGCGCTCATCGGCGGGCTGAACAAGGGCCGTCCCAGCGCCGAGGACCTGACCTCGGCGCGCGGCTTCGCCGAGCAGCTACGCGCTCGGTTCGCCTGACTCGGCCACCGCGCGCTCGGCGACGACCAGCGCGTCGATCGCGTCGGGGCCCTCGGTCGGGCGCAGCACCATGTCGGCGACGCGGATGGTGAGATGCGCGCCCGCCTCGCCCAATTCGGCCCGGACGTCCTCGGGCGTGAACAGGATCGCCGGATCCTGCGGGCCGCCGTAGCCGTCGGTGATGTTGCGGGTGTCGTGGCCGAGCACCAGCAGCATGCCGCCGGGGGAGACCATGGCGGCGAGTTCGCGCAGCAGGGCGCCGCGCTGCTCGGCGGGCAGGTGCACGAACACCATCAGGATCAGCTCGTAGGGGCCGGTGATGTCGGCGGCGGCGAGGTCGGTGATGTCGGCGCAGCGCCAGGTGACGCGGGAGCGGACCGAACGGGACAGCCTCGCCGCGACCGTGCGGCCCTTGTCGATGCCGACCTGGGCGAAGTCGACCGCGTCGACCTGCCAGCCATGAGTGGCCAGCCACAGCGCGTGCCTGCCCTCGCCGCAGGCCAGGTCGAGTGCGCGCGGCAGGGGCGGCGGGGTGCCGCCCGGCTCATCGGCGACCAGCGGAACCCGGCGATCCAGTCCGTACACGTACTCGACCACCGTGCTGTTGGGCGGTGCGCCCCAGACCAACTCGCTCTGCGCGTACCGGGCATCCCACTCCGCCGCATCCATGGGACGGGAGTCTATGGGACGCCGCTACAGGCGGGTGCGCATCAGGACGACGTTGTACTGGCTGTGGATCGTGGTCATGAAGTACAGATCGCGCCCGGTCTGGTACGGAAAAATCGACGGCGCGTAGGCCGTGGGAAGCTCACGCGCGTCGATAAGGACCTCCGGGCCGCTCCACGGGCCCTCCGGAGAGGGGGCCCGCCGCATGACGACCGAGTTGAACGGGTCGGTGGTCAGCGAGATGAACTGGCCGAGGTACTCGTTGTACATCACCGACAGCTCACCGACGCCGCCCATGATCGGGGCCGCCGCGTTCACGTCGTTGAGCTTCCAGCCGCTGCCGTCCCAGTACTCGTAGGCGCCCAGGTTCTCGATCTCGTGCTCGGGCACGCGGGCGACGAAGGCGGCGTTGTCGCGGCCCGCGCGGGTGCCGTACTCGTAGACGAATCCGCCGTCCTTGAGGAAGGCGTTCATCTGGAAGTTGCTGTTGCCGCCCTCGTCGGGCCTGCGGGTGTGGCCGAGATCGGCCCAGGTCTCGCCGTTGTCGGCGGAGGCGGCCAGGCCCGAGTAGCTGGTGGTCCACTCGCCGGGCGCGTCCCAGGTCTTCACCGACATCAGCGACATGTACTGCACGCCGTTGGCGGAGATGCCCGCCGTCGGGATGCGGCTGATCTCCAGGAACGGGATCTTCGGGCTGGGGATGAGATCGCGCGCCTGACCGATCACATCGCGCACCACGCTGTCGAAGAAGATGCCGCCGGACGGGTCCTTGGTGTGGCTGCGGACCAGGATGTTGGACCGCCACGCCCAGGTGCTGCCCGCCAGCAGGTTCGGGAAGCCGATGCCCGCGGTATCGCCGAACGCGGTGAGCATCTCGCCGCGGCCGTTGTCCCACATGATGCCGAGGTCGGTGCCGAGGACGTTGTAGTTCTGTGTGTTGTTCGGGCTGGCCATGCCCGTCACCTGGAAGACGGCCTGCGTGCGGCCGTGCAGGGCGGGCAATCCGTGGGTGCCGTTGAGCACCGGGATCGGGTTGATCGCGTTGGGATTCGCCGCGGCGGGCAGCGCTCCGCTCACCAGCATGGCCGTGGCACCGGCGAGGGCGGCCAGCAGGATGGAACCGGTCTTCTTCACGGTCGTCGGAGCCTCCGGGTCGCGCCGAAACAGTTCGCGCCGCAGGGTGCCTGTGTCGCGGACCACATTTCAGCTGGTGAGCGAATCCCAGCGATGCTAACAGGCTATCGATGCGAAATGGGGTACCCCGATTTGTGAGTCGACACCGTGATGCTCGGAGTTGGCTGTCAGCCGCGACCGGCGAGCGCTTTACGCAGCAGCAACGGAAGCTGAGCCGCTCGTTCGGCGGCGAACGTCGCGCGTGATCTCCGGTGCCAGGAGGAGTCGAACAGGCGCTTGGCGGCGGCCACCGCACGCGGATCGCGGGCAGCGACCCGTTCGGCCATGGCTTCGGCGGCGGCCAGCGGATCGTCGGCGACGGCGGTGACGAGGCCGATCCGCGCCGCGTACGCGGCGTCGACGGGGTCGGCGGTCATGGTCAGCAGCAGGGCCTGGTCGATGCCGATGAGCTGGGACAATGTCGACGCGCCCGACATGTCCGGGATCAGGCCGTGCGCGGCCTCCATCACCGAGAACTCCGCTGTGGGCGCGGCGATCCGGAAGTCGGCGGCCAGCGCGAGCTGGAGTCCGCCGCCGTAGCAGCGGCCGTGCACGGCGGCGATCACGGGGACGTCGAGACGGCGCCAGGCCCAGCAGGCTTCCTGGAAGGTGTTTGTGCCACGCCACGGTCGCGGCAGGAATTCGCGCACGATAGCCAGTGGATCGCGGGTGGCCGCCGTGATGTCGAGACCGCTGCTGAAACTCGGCCCGTTTCCGCTCAGGATGACGGCCCGGACGCCCTTGCGCGCGGCCACTTCTCGGGCCGCGGCGACCAGATCGCGCAACATTTCCAGGCTCAGCCCGTTGTGTTTGCCCGGCCGATTCAATGTGACATATGCGCGATCGCTCTCGAAGCGCACCGTGATGTTGTCTCCCATATCCGTATCTTACTCATGAGTCAGTTAGCGGATGCGTGGTTCGGTCTGGCCACATGCATGGTTCGTGCGGCATGATCCAGCACGGCTGTGCGTCGGCCGATGCGCAGCGATCGAGAGGACTAGCGAGTGCGGATCTGTCTGATCGCCGCGGCACTGATCGCCGCGCCGATGCTGTCGGCGTGCGGTGGTGGCGACGAAGCGCCAGCGGTAACCCAGGCTGAACTGTCGAAGTCGTTGCAGGACAAGGGTTTGTCGAACCCCGAGCTCGCCGACTGCGCGGCCGCGGTGTTCCTCGACTCGGGAATGTCGCAGGACGGATTGCGGGTGATGGTGTCCAACGCGCAGTCGGGTGATCCGGCGAAACTGCTCGGCGAGGACGACGCGGCCAAGGTCGGCGCGGCCCAGTCCAAGATCGCCGCGGATTGCGTGCGCCTGGGCAGCTGACGCTCCCGCGTATCGATCGCGCCGATTCAAACTCTCGTCGGGCTCCGGCGACGGTGTTGCACTGAGAACACCGTCGCCGAGAGGAGCCACCATGACCACGGAGAGAATCGCCGATCAGGTCTCGTTCGCGTACTGGGTCCCCAATGTCAGCGGTGGGCTCGTGACCAGCGAGATCGAGCAGCGCACCGGCTGGGATTTCGAGTACAACCGCAAGCTCGCGCAGACCGCCGAGCGCAACGGTTTCGACTACGCGCTGTCCCAGGTGCGCTACACCGCGTCCTACGGCGCGGAGTACCAGCACGAATCGACCTCGTTCAGTCTCGCCCTGCTCGGGGCGACCGAGCGGCTCAAGGTGATCGCGGCCGTGCATCCCGGGCTGTGGCATCCGGCGGTGCTGGCGAAGTTCGGCGCCACGGCCGACCATCTGTCCGGCGGCCGGTTCGCGATCAATGTGGTGTCCGGCTGGTTCGCGGGCGAGTTCCAGGCGCTCGGAGAGCCGTGGCTCGAGCACGACGAGCGCTACCGGCGCAGCGCCGAATTCCTCGAGGTGATCCGCAAGATCTGGACCGAGGACGCGGTGAACTACGGCGGCGACTTCTACCGCATCCGCGACTTCACCCTCAAGCCCAAGCCGCTCAATACGCCTGAGCGGCCGAATCCCGAACTGTTCCAGGGCGGCAACTCCACCGCGGCTCGCCGCAACGGCGGCCGCTATGCCGACTGGTACTTCTCCAACGGCAAGGACTTCGACGGCGTCACCGAGCAATTGGACGATCTGCGCGAGGTCGCCAGGGCACACGACCGCGAGGTGAAGTTCGGGCTCAACGGCTTCATCATTGCCCGCGACACCGAGAAGGAAGCCCGCGACACCCTGCGCGAGATCGTCGAGAAGGCGAACAAGCCTGCGGTGCAAGGGTTCCGCGACGCGGTTCAGCAGGCCGGCGCGGCCACTGCCGATCGCAAGGGCATGTGGGCCGACTCGACCTTCGAGGACCTGGTCCAGTACAACGACGGTTTCCGCACCGGTCTCATCGGCACACCCGAGCAGATCGCCGAGCGGATCGTGGCCTACCGCGCCCTCGGCGTCGACCTGATCCTGGCCGGGTTCCTGCACTTCCAGGAGGAGATCGAGTACTTCGGCGCGAAGGTGCTGCCGCTGGTGCGTGAGCTGGAGGCCGCCTCGACTCCGGTCGCGGCGGGACGCTCATGACCGTGGTGACCGCTGAGCGGATCACGACGGCGGCACAGGCTTTGGCTGTCGCGACCCACCTGGCGGCCGAGTTCGCCGCCCGGGCGGCCGAGCGCGATCGGGCACGGCGGCTGCCGCACGAGGAACTCGACCAGCTCTCGGCCAGCGGGCTGCTCGCCATCACCGTGCCCGCGGCGTTCGGCGGGGCCGATCTGCCGCCGAGCGTGGTCGCCGAGGTGGTGCGGATTCTGGCGACCGGTGATCCCAATATCGCGCAGGTGCCGCACAGTCACTTCGTGTATCTGAACCTGTTGCGGCTGGCGGGAACTCCCGCGCAGCAGCACGAGTATTTCGGGCGGGTGCTGGCGGGGGCGCGGATCGCGAACGCGCAGTCGGAGCGGGGTGGGGCGACCGTCGCAGACATCGCGACAGTGCTGCGCCCGGTACGGCATCAGCTTGCCGACGGGCCGCGGAGATTCGTCGTCGACGGGACCAAGTACTACTGCACGGGCTCGCTGTTCGCCGATGTTCTCGCCGTGCTGACGAGACTGGATGATCCACTCGCGGTGTCCGGTCTGGAGCCCGGGGAGTATGTGGCCTTCGTGCCGGCGCCGGCTTCCGGTGTGCGCATCATCGACGACTGGGATGCCCTGGGGCAGCGCACTACCGGCAGTGGCACCGTTGAATTCGATGGGGTCCAGGTCGATTCGCACAACCTGGTCGCACGTGCGGCGGCGGTGAATGCGCCCACGGGATACGGCGCGTTCGCGCAGTTGCTGCACGCCGCCATCGATACGGGCATCGCGCGCGGCGCGCTCGATGCGGCGGCCGAGTTCACCCGGACCCACAGCAGGCCGTGGTTCGAGGCGGAGGTGTCCCGGGCGGTCGATGATCCGCTGCTCGTGCAGCGGTTCGGGGAGCTGGCTGTGTCGGTGGGTGCGGCGGAGGCGGCGCTGGTCGTCGCG
Organism: Nocardia neocaledoniensis; assembly: GCF_029868625.1. Classification (GTDB taxonomy): domain Bacteria; phylum Actinomycetota; class Actinomycetes; order Mycobacteriales; family Mycobacteriaceae; genus Nocardia; species Nocardia neocaledoniensis_A. The sequence goes on from NZ_JARWOJ010000166.1 coordinate 22,077, forward strand.
GGGGCCTCGGTGGACGTCACGGTCGGCGGCTCGGCCACGGCACGGGCGACATCGACCGGAGTACCATGGGGCAACGGCTCGGAGTCGGGGAGTGTGCGCCCCAGTGCTGTCGAAAGCGCTGGTGCGGCACAGTCATCCGGCGCCTCGGCTGTCGAGGACAGCGGAGCCGACCACAGCGATGTGGGGCGGGCGTCGATCGCGGTGGCGACGGCGAAGATCCTGGCGGATCGCGCGGCCAACGAGGTGTCGGCGGCGATCTTCGAGGTCGGCGGAACGCGCAGTGCCGCGGCCGCGCATCGCCTCGACCACTTCTGGCGCAATGCGCGCACCCACACCCTGCACGATCCCGTCCGCTGGAAATACCAGCACATCGGGCGGGCCGTGCTGTGGGACCAGCCGCCACCGTCGCACGGCGTGATCTGAGAGTGAGGACTTGGCAGTGACTGTGACCGTTGTGGTCGGAAATCCGAAACCGGCCTCGCGCACCCTGGACGCGGCCGTGCGGGTGGCCCGCGCGCTGCGGCCCGACATCGAACCCGAGGTGATCGACCTCGTGACCCTCGGGCCCGGTCTGCTCGGCTGGGGCGATCCCGCCGTCGCCGCGGCCGCGCGGACCGTATCCGCCTCGCGGCTGGTGATTTTCGCGAGTCCGACCTTCAAGGCCACCTACACCGGGCTGCTCAAACTGTTCCTCGAGCAGTTCGACGGCGGCACGGGTCTGGCCGGGGTGGTCACCGTGCCGGTGATGCTCGGCGCGGGCCCCACCCACGCTCTCGCGCCGGACCTGCTGCTCAAACCGGTGCTGGTGGAAATCGGTGGGACCGCGGCGCTGCCGGGGCTCTACCTCGCTGATCGCAGTTTCGCCGAAGACGGTGTCATCGAGGCGTACGCGCAACGGTGGGCGCCGGTCGTGGCAGCGCTGACGAACCACGTCGTGGAGACGAATCATGCATGAGCTCTTGGACTTTCCCGCCGACGGCAGCGGCCTCCGCCGTGCCTTCGCGAACTTTCCCAGCGGCGTCGTCGCGGTCTGCGCCGAGATCGATGGCACCCCGCACGGCCTGGCGGTGAGCACCTTCGTGCCCGTCTCCCTCGACCCGCCCCTGGTCTCGTTCTGCGTCCAGAATTCGTCGTCGACCTGGCCGAAGCTGGCCGCCGCAGGCCACCTCGGCCTCAGCCTGCTCGGCACCGATCAGCAGGCCGCCGCCAAGGCTCTGGGCGCTCGCAACGGTGACCGTTTTCGTGAGACCGCCCTGCACCGGGGCACCGGTGAGGCGGTCTTCATCGACGGCGCCACGGCGTGGATCGAGGGTGTTCCCGAAACCCACGTCCCCGCAGGCGATCACCTGGTCGTGCTCCTGCGAGTCCACCGCATCGCCGCACGCGAAGACATCGACCCACTCGTCTTCCACGCCAGCAAATTTCGCACCCTGCACACCGGCTGACCGGGAGGCTATGGCGGTCCGGCGTCTCGGCCGCGCGCGATCGGATCGAGTTCGTCGATCGCGCGTGTCAGGCGGGCTGCCACCTCGCTGTCGTGGTGAACGGACAAGGCCTGGTTGATAATCAGCCAATCCTGAATGTCCTCACCGCTGACATATTTGCGGAAACAGTTGTAAATCGCGTAGTAGCCGAGTTCGACCGAATCGGGGAAGGTCAGATCGTCGTCTTGCAGCGCGGCGATGGGCTCGAGGTAGCGGCCGTCGACCTCCGCGTCATCCACGCCGGCTCGCGCTGCGCGAAGGGCATCGGCCGGCAGTGCGATATCGACGTGGTGCCGCATTCCGACGACCGAGTCGCGGTAGTGCAGCGCGGCCGGATTTCCCTGGACGTATTCGTTCCAGGTGCGCACGGCGTCTTCGCACAACGCGAGATGAACCAGTCGCCGACTGGTGGCTCCCAGTTGGAAGAAGGGGTGCGTCGAAGCCATGGGCGATTCTAGCCCCGGTTTTCGGGGCAGCCGAAAACCTCTGCTCGACTCTACGATTCGGTCATGCTCAACCTGAATCGAACAATGCGCGCCGGAGTTGCCGCTGTCGCCGTCGCCACGGGACTTCTCATCGCCACGGGCCCGGCCGCGGCGGAAACCCCGAGCACGGGTAGCGGCACGCTCGGCACCGGTTCCGCCCAGGACCTCATCGAGGCCTTCGCCTGCGCCGTAGGCGCCATGTCCTGCCCGATCGTCATTCCCTAGTTACGGTCAGAACCCCGCGCGTGCGAGAAAGGTCTCGGCGTCCCGCAAGGTGACCAAGTAGCTCACTTGTATCCACAAGCCGTTCCGGCGGTCGAGGTACTGCATGCGGTTTCCGATACCGGGCGGGTCGGAGGCGTACGGGTCCTGATGGAACACCGCGAATCGAGTGCTGTCATCGAGGAACACGGTGCTCCCCAAGGGGAGGTAGCGCATCGTCTCGTAGTAGGAGGCAGCGTTCACGTTCGAGACCTCGAAGATGCCGGCCATCCCGTCGTGGGCGGCCAAGCCGGCGACCAGTGGGCTGCCCTTCGCCAGGTAGCAGGTGCCGGTGCGGAGAACGTGCCTTTGATTGACATACCTCGGTTCGCAGCGTTCGATCGCCGCGCGCAGTGTCGCGGGCATCCCGGCCATCAGGGACTCGGTATGACGGGCGCGAGCCGCCGTGGAAGACGCGGCCGCTGCCTGCGAAGGAGATGGTTCCGAGGTGTCGGACCGGTCGTCGAGGACGACCACCACGCCGACGACCACCGCCGTGGCTACACATAGCCAGGCGACCACCGCGGTGATCACCACTGCACGTCTGCTTCGAGTCGCGTCGGAATCGACGGGTCGCGTGGGCGTGTCAGCCGTGGATTGCGTTGGGACAGACGAGGTTTGTACCGAAGGTGTTGGTACTGGCGGCGTTGATGCCGAGGGTGCCGGGATCGTCTCTGCCCTGTGCGGAGTCCGCCGACGGCCCGCGCGCCGGAACCTGATTTCGACGAGCGCCCCGGCGAGCAGACTTACCCCGATCACCGTGAGCCCGATGGTGATCGTGGTCCCGGCACTGTCCTTGTTCGCCCGCTGCCGCTCGAGCTTCTCCTGATAGGTGTACGAGTCGACCGTGGACCCACCCTTGGTGATCTCGCACCGCTCCCCGACGGCCATGATCTTCCCGTCACAGGTCGGCACCGCATCAGGATCCGAAGTCAAACCCCCGAGCCCGACAACAGTCGCCGCCCCACCGGCCAAGAACGCGATCGCCGCGATCCCGAGCAGCACTTTCACCCCAGCAGAACGCGATCTCCCCACCCGTGTCATGGTACGGACCCTAGAGCCCGGCGACGGGCCTCGCGAACCGCGTCACAGGAGCCGGCGGACAGCCTCGACAACGGCGCTGCGGCGATCGTCGGCGGGGGTGGTCGCGGCGGCGGACATGCCGGTGGCATTGCTGGGGTCCCAGGCGAGGGCGATGCTCAGGACCAGGGTCAGCAGCGCGCTGGGCGAGAAGGCGGCGCCGAAACCATCGGCCTGCTGCGCCGCGGCAAGCGCAGTCAGCTTGGCCGCGCGCGGCGAGGACGTACCGGCCGGGTCCTGATCGCCGCGCTCGAGACGGTGCCAGGTCGCCAGCCGGGTGACCTCGGGATGCTGCCGGCTGTAGTCGAAAAGCCGTCCCGCGTACCCGGGGAGGTCGTCCGGGGTGAACGGGACCGAGTCGAGCCCGTGGGTCACGTGGGCGTCGAAAACCGCGTCGAACAGTTGGTCCTTGCTGCAGAAATAGACGTAGATGAGGTTCTTGTTGGCCGCCGCCGCTTTGGCGATCCGGTCCACCCGGGCTCCCGCGATGCCGTAGGCGGCGAACTCCTCGGTGGCGGCTTGGAGGATGCGTGCCTTGGTGGCGTCGGCGCGGGACATGGGGCCATCGTAGTTTCGGCTCGCTCGGTCATCCGATTCCGAAGACATCGAAGGCCAGATCCGAGGCGATCAGCAGCACTGTGCACCACAGGGTGATTCCTGCCATCAACCAGCGGATCAGCTGCCGGCGGGGGATGCCGAGTGCGGCGCCGAGCAGGGCCGAGCCCCACGTGCCGAACAGCGCGGGCCCCAGTAATCCGAAGCCGACGACACCGAACCGGGCAAGGATTCGCCGGGCGCGTCGTCCCGCCGTGCCTGCCAGCCGGGAGTCCGTCGCTGCCGCTCCTGTGGAAATCGCGCTGGGGCTTTCACCTTCGACTGCCGTCGTCGAACCTGCCTGTACCGCCGCCCATTTCCGGCGGAGGCGCCACGATTGCCAGCGCAGCCGGCCGCGTTCCATGACGTGGACCCCGAGGGTGACGCAGCACCCGGCGCCCAGCAGGACCGCGAGCAACGCGACAGGGCCGGGTAAGGCGAGTGAGAGTCCGACGGGGATGGCGGGCGTGCCGAGCGCGAAGCCCGCGAGCAGCGTCCAAACGAATCTCCCCATCGGAGCCCTTCCAGCTGAGGCCTGCGCATCCGGTTCACGGTTCCCAAAGTAACTAACTGGTTAGTATATTGCCATGGAGCGAACGAACACGTTGGACGACTTGGCAGCCGGTAAGTACTTGCTGCTCACCACTTTCCGCCGAGACGGCACGCCGGTTGCCACCCCGGTCTGGGTGATGCGCGACGGTCCGGCGCTGGCCGTGTTCAGCGCGGCGGACGCCGGAAAGGTGAAGCGAATCCGCAACAGCGGGAGGGTGGCGGTTTCCGCCAGCGACTGGCGCGGCACACCGCGCGGCGTCACCGTGCCCGGCGTAGCCGAGGTGCTGCCGCCCGACGCGAGCGCGCACATCATCGAACTGATGAAGCGAAAATACGGCCTGGCCGCCCGGATCGGTCTCGCGGGCAGCGCGCTGCGCGGCGGCTCGGAGCGCATGGTCGGCATCCAAATCAGGCTGGGCGGGTAGGAAGTTCAGCCCGACGGCCATGGTGGCGAAGCGTCAGCCGGAGAACTGCGAAGTCGGTCGACTGGCACGTGTGTGGCATGCCGCCCTTCGGGAGCGTTTCGGGCAGATCGGCTGAAACGACGAAAGCCCCCGGTTGACCTGGGGGCTTTCGTGCTGGAGCCGATGACGGGAATCGAACCCGCGCTGTCTGCTTGGGAAGCAGAAGTTCTACCATTGAACTACATCGGCGTGTGCTCTTCGAGCGCGTTCGCGACTCTATCAGACCGGGTGGTGAGCCGGTCAATTCTTTCTCCGAGTGGTCAGGCGTAGCGGTAGAGGACTGTCGCGGTGAAGGTGGCTGCGGAGAGGGCGAGGAAGGCCAGGGGCTGGGAGAGGGCGTGGTCGCCTACGCGGAGGTGGGCGATGACGGCGCCGATGAAGTAGAGGATCAGGCCCGCGGAGGCCGCTACGCCGACCGGCGGGAGGACGAAGCCGGCGAGCAGGCCGATGGCCGCGGCGCCCAGGCAGGTCGCGATGGGGAACATCCAGGAGCGGGGGACGCCCACGTTCGCGGCGGCCGCGACCGGGATGGGGTGGTGGGTGTAGCCCATCCAGGAGCCGGCGGCCATGAGCAGGGCGGTGAGTGCGGTGAGGGCGATGTACAGCGCGAGCATGGTGAGGCCTTTCGGGGATCAGGATCCGGTGGAGACGAGCAGGGCCGCCCAGGTGACGTAGGCCGCGTTGACGCCGACGGCCGCCGTCGCGCCACGTCCGGCGCCCGCGCGGAGCAGTCGGGAGACCCACAGCACGAGGTAGGACGACAGCAGCGCCAGGGCCATCCACATGCCGAATGTCCTGGTCATCGGCATAGTCGTGGCCGCGCCGATTGCGATCTCGACGATGCCGCTCGCCACCACCAGCAGGTCCGGACGTGGCAGGGCGGCGGGCACGAGCGTCCGGTAATAGGCGGGGGCGAGGAAGTGTGAGACGCCGATCGCGATGAGAAAGCCGCCGAGCGCGATCGCTGCGATAGCGTGCATGAGGTGAGCATGGCGCCGGAGCGGCTGTGGCGGCTTGAACGAAACGATCGCCGGGTGGTTTTCGCCAGCGGCGAATCGGCGGCGCTGTTCGCTCGCACCGATGACGGGATGGTCGGGGCACATCGGCATCCGGTGTGGAAGCTGGTGTTGCCCTTGGGAAACCGGCCGGTCGAGGTCTACGGGGAGGCGGGGCGGATCGAGGCGCCCGCGGTCGTGGTTCCGCCGCAGTGGTGGCATGCGTGCAGGGTGCGCGGCGGGGTCGTCCGGATCTCGCTCGACGTGCAGCTGCTGGCGACGCGGCCAGGGCCGGTCGCGCTGTCGGCACACGACAGGCGGCGCTTGCTCGACGCGCTCGGCATGGGCGACGACCTCACGGGCGCCCCGGATCTGGCGGCCCTGTGTACCGAGGCCGTGGCCTTGCTCGGGTCCCGCGCCGACCTCGATCCCCGGGTCGCGCGGGCCCTCGCGCACCTGGGTGACGCGGCCTCGGTGGCCGAGCTGGCGGGGGCGGTCGGACTCTCCGCGCCGCGCCTGCGCAATCTCGTGCGGTCGCAACTCGGCGTTCCGCTGGCTCGGCTGCGCAGGTGGGAGCGGCTCCGGCAGGCCGTGATCGCGCTGCCCGGCGGCTCGGTGGCCGACGCGGCGGCGGGCGCGGACTTCGCCGATCAGGCGCACCTGACCAGGACCGCGCGGGAGCTGGCCGGGCGCACGCTCTCCTCGCTGCTGATCTGATCGCGATTCCGGTCTGCGCGGCGGTCGCGCGATCTACAGTTCGTCGACGGGATCCGCACAGGTTGGTCAGCGTTGTCGTGTGGACCCGGCCCTGCCGTCTCGCGCGGCACAAACAGGTTCTCCGGCTCGGTGTTTCGGCTCGGTGTCCGCGGGCCGTCCGGCCGGGACGACGAAAGGCTGACTGAATGAAGCGGATTCTGTTCGTTTCGCTGATCGCGACGGTGACGGCGCTCGGGGCCGCCTGTTCCGACGACTCCGGTTCCGACACGGAGACCACCACCACGACCTCCGCGAAGCCGACGACCACCACCAGCGCGACGCACCACGATCCCGGGCACGGCGACGAGGGCCATCAACACCAGACCTCGCCCGCGCCGGGCCCGAACATGATGCCCAACCCGAACGGCGACGGGACGTGGGTCCCGTGCGAGGGCACCATCTGCACCAACCCGAACCACGGCGCCGGTCCGGAGGGTGACCAGACCACGCCGCCCCCGGTCGAGACCACCAGCCCGGCACCCATCGGTCCCGGCGACATCGTCAATCCGACCACGCAGGCACCGCCGACCGGCCCGGGCGGCATCGTGAACCCGACGGTCCCCGCACCGCCGACCGGCCCCGGCGGCATCGTCCAGCCGACGCCGTAACGCCCTGGGCATCGTGAATCCGGTGCCGCCGATCGGCCCGAGCGGCGTCGTGTAGCCGACGCCGGAGCCACCCGGGACCGAGGGCGGACCGCCTCGGGGCCGCCGACTGGGGCGGCATCATTCGGCCGCCGCCCTGGTCGGCTGGGGCGCCGTGGACATGACCCGGCGCCTCCGCACCGGGGCTACGCCGTGGTTCGCCGGGCCCGGCTGTCCCGGCGCCGCCGACCAGCCAGGAGCTGCCGACTCGGGCGCTCACCGACCCG
>NZ_JARWOJ010000167.1 GCF_029868625.1 Nocardia neocaledoniensis
CCCCCCCCCCCCCCCCCCCCCCCCCCCCCCCCCCCTATTTTTTCCCCCGCGGGCGGGCCCCCCCCCCCCCCCCCCCCCCCCCCCCCCCCCCCCCCCGCGGGCCCCCCCCCGGGGGGCGCCCCCCCCCCCCCCCCCCCGGGCCGCGCCCCGCCCCCCCCCCCCCCCCGGCGACGGGGATGCCGATCGCGATGTCACCGCTGCCGCTGAGCCGGGCCAGCAGCGCGGCCAGCGCCGCGTGCGCGACCATGAACGGACTGGCCTCCGCCCGCCGGGCCAACTGCCCGACGCGCTGCCAGATCCCCGGCGGCACCTCGCGGTCCACGCTCGCGCCCCGGTGTGAGGCGACCGCGGGACGCGGCCGGTCGGTGGGGAGTTCGAGCAGCCCGGGCAGGCCGTCGAGTTCGGCGCGCCAGAAGCGCACCTGCCCGGCGGCGAGCGAGGCGGGATCCCGCTCGTCGCCGAGGACCGCGCGCTGCCACAGGGTGTAATCGGCGTACTGGACTTCCAATGGCGCCCAACCCGGTTCGATCCCGGCCCGGCGCGCCAGATAGGCGGCGGTGGTGTCGCGCAGCAGCGGTCCGGCCGAGAAACCGTCGGCGCTGATGTGGTGGATCACCACGACCAACACGACCTCGTCGGGGCCGCACCGCAGCACCCGCACCCGCACGGGCGGGGCGGCGGTGACGTCGAAGCCGCGACCGATCTCGGCGGCCACGACGGCGGGCACCGCGATCGGATCGACCGTCTCCACGACCGGGGTGGGCACGAACTGCCACACCGCCTGGTGCCCGATGCCGTCGACGGCGGGGTACGCGGTGCGCAGCACCTCGTGCCGGTCGAGCACATCGGTGACGGCCGCCGCCAGCGCGTCGGCGTCGACGTCACCGCGCAGCCGCACCGCGATCGGGATGTTGTAGGCCGCCGAATCCGGATCGAGGCGGTTGAGCAGCCACATCCGCTGCTGGGCCGCCGACAGCGGAACCCGGTGCGGGCGCGGGCCCGCGGTCAACGCGAGGCCTGCCCCCGATCCGGCACGGTGGGCCAGGGCGGCGGCCAGGTCGGCGACGGTGCTCGCCTCGAACAGGGCCCGGACCGGCACCCTGGTCGACAGGGCGGCGCCGAGGCGGGCCGCCACCCTCGTCGCGACGAGGGAGTTGCCGCCGAGCTCGAAGAAGTCGTCGTCGAGGCCGACGTGCTCGCGGCCGAGCACGGCGCCGAAGACCTCGGCGACGGCCCGCTGGACGGCGGTGACCGGTGCCCGGAACGGCCTGGCCACGAATTCGGGCGTGGGCAGGGCCTTCCGGTCGAGTTTGCCGGAGGTGTTGAGCGGGAACGCATCGAGGACCACGATGACCGACGGCACCATGTACGACGGCAGCGCCGCCGCCACCCCGGCCCGCAGCCGCGCCGGATCGAGGTCGGCGCCGGGCTCCGGCACGGCATAGCCGACGAGGCGGTCACCGGTCGGGCTCGCCGACACCACCGCCGCGGCCTGGCTCACCGCGGGCAGCGACCGCAGCGCGGTCTCGATCTCGCCGAGTTCGATCCGCTGACCGCGGAACTTCACCTGGAAGTCGATGCGGTCCAGGTAGATGAGCACCCCGTCGCGGGTCCAGCGCACCAGATCGCCGGTGCGGTACATGCGCGCGCCGGCCGGGCCGTACGGGTCGGCGACGAAGCGGTCGGCGGACAGGTCGGGCCTGCCGAGGTAGCCGCGCGCCAGCTGCTCGCCGGCCAGGTACAGCTCGCCGGCGACACCCGGTGCGACCGGGCGCAGCCGCTCGTCCAGGACGTAGACGCGGGTGTTCCACGCGGGCACGCCGATCGGCACGGTCTGCCCGCTCGCCGCGTCGGCGGGCCAGGCGGTGACCGAGACGGCGGCCTCGGTCGGGCCGTACAGATTGTGCACGGCCGCACCGGAACTCGCGCGCAGTGCGGTGACCGTCTCGGGGGTGAGCGCTTCACCGATGGCGAGGACCAGCCGCAGGCTCGCCAGCTGATCGGGGGTGGCGTGCGCGGCGAACACCGCCAGCATCGACGGGACGAAGTCGACCACGGTGACCCGGTGCGCGGCGACCAGTTCGGCCAGGTACAGCGGGTCGCGGTGGCCGTCGTGGGCGGCGAGGACCAGGGTCGCGCCCGCGGCGAGCGGCGCGAAGTAGCCCCACACCGACAGGTCGAAGGTCGCCGCGGACTTCTGCAGGTACACATCACCGCTGTCGAGCCCGTACCGGTCGAGCAGCCAGGCGAGCTGGTTGCGGATGCCCGCGTGGCTCATGGCCACGCCCTTGGGCCTGCCGGTCGAGCCGGAGGTGAACAGCACGTAGGCCAGGTGCGAATCCCGCAGGGGTGCGCGGAGTTCGGTGGCGGCGACGGGGTGCGACGCCACCCCGGACAGGTCGATGTCGTCGAGGACGACGACCCGCGGGCCGACATCCGCCCCGGAGCCGGTTTCCGCGGACGACCCATGGGTACCGGGCGAGCCCTCCGCCACTGCGGCCGGGGAGTGGCTGCCGGACGAGCCGGTGGCGTCGTGGACGCCGGGCAGCGATCGACCGGTTGCGGAACCCGCTGCCGGTGAGCGGAATTCGTCTCGCACGGTGGTCAGCACCAGCTGCGGGCGCGCCGTCTCGAGCACCAGGGCGATGCGGTCGGCCGGGTGATCGGGGTCGATCGGCACGTAGGCACCGCCCGCGGTGACGACCGCGTACATCGCGACGACCAGGTCGATGGAGCGGCGGATCGCCAGTGCGACGAGGACATCGGGGCCGACTCCGGTACCCAGGAGGTACCGGGCGAGGCGATTGACGCGGGCGTCGAGCTCACCGTAGGTGAGCGTGATGTCCTCGGACACGAGAGCGGTCGCGTCCGGGTCGGCGCCGGCCCTGGCCTGGAACGGCGTGAGCAGCGTCGCGGCGCGGTCGATCTCGTGTGCGGTGGCGTTCCACGTGGTGAGGATGCGGGTCCGCTCGGCCGCTTCGAGCACGTCGATGCTGTCGAGCGGCGCGTGCGGCGCGGTGGCGATCGCGCCGAGCAGGCGTTCCAGGCGGCCGGCGATCGACGCCGCGGTCTCGGTGTCGAACACGTCGTGGGCGTAGGTGAGCACGCCGGTGATGCCGGCGGCCGCGCCGTCGGCGGTGTGCTCGTCGCTGACGATCAGGTGCAGGTCGAACTGGGACAGCGCGCTGTCGGTGTCCACCGCCGAGACGGTGATCCCGGGCAGGGCCAGTTCGGCGCGCTCGAAGTTCTGGAAGGAGAATCCGACCTGGAACAGCGGATGCCGGGCGGTGGACCGCGCCGGGTCGATCACCTCGACGAGACGTTCGAACGGAACCTCGGCGTTGGCGAACACCGCGAGGTCGGTGCCGCGCTGCCGGGTCAGCAGTTCGCCGAAGGTCTCCCCCGGCGCCAGCCGGGTGCGGAACACCAGTGTGTTGACGAACATGCCGATCAGGTCTTCCAGCACGGCCTCGCCGCGTCCGGCGACCGGGGCGCCGACGGTGATGTCGCGGCTGCCCGCGAGCCGGCCGAGCAGGGCGGCGAACGCGGTGTGCACGACCATGAACAGGGTGGCGCCCGCCGCCTTGGCGAGTTCGTTCAGGCGGGCGTGGGTGGCGGCGTCGACGGCGATCGGCACCGTGCCACCCGCGAGGGTGCGCACAGCGGGTCGTGGCCGGTCCAGTGGCAGGGCGAGTTCGTCGGGGAGATCGGCGAGTTCGCGGCGCCAGAAGTCGAGCTGGCGGGCGGCGACGGAGGTGGGGTCGGTCTCGTCGCCGAGGATCGCGCGCTGCCAGAGGGCGTAGTCGGCGTACTGCACCGGCAGCGGTGTCCAGTGCGGCGCGGTGCCGTCACGGCGGGCGAGGTAGGCGGTCATCAGATCGCGCACCAGCGGCGGGACGGAGGACCCGTCGGCGCTGATGTGGTGCACGACCATGGCCAGCACCGCGGCGTCGTCGCCGATCCGGTACAGCACCACCTGCCACGGCACCCCGGCGGTGACGTCGAACGTGGTGGCGGCCAGCGCCGTCACGGCAGCGACGACGTCGTCGGCCGCGATCGGCTGAACGCGCAGGGCGACACCGGCTTCGGCGGCGGGCAGGATGTGCTGCACGGGGCCGTCGGCGGTCTCCGGATAGTAGGTGCGCAGCACCTCGTGCCGTGCGACGAGATCGTCGACGGCGGCGGCCAGTGCCGTGATGTCGAGCGTGCCGGTCAACCGCACCGCGATCGGCACGTTGTAGCCGGCCGATTCCGGATCGAAGCGGTTGAGGAACCACATCCGCTGCTGCGCCGGTGAGAGCGGGATGCGCTCCGGCCGCTCCCCCGCCACCAGTGGCAGCCGAGTGGTGCTCTCGGCGGCGTCCACCGCCGCGGCCAACGCCGACACGACGGGCGCTTCGAAGATCCGCGCGACCGGCACCCGCCGGTCCAGCGCGGCGCCGAGTCGCGCGGCCACCCTGGTGGCGATCAGCGAATTGCCGCCGAGGTCGAAGAAGTCGTCGTCGGCGCCGACCCGCTCCACCCCGAGGACCTCGGCGAGCACCGAGGCCACGATGTGCTCCGAGGGCGTTGCCGGAGCACGGAACTCACGGGCCGTCAGTTCCGGCGCGGGCAGGGCCCGGCGATCGAGTTTGCCGGAGGAGTTGACCGGCAGCGCGTCCAGCACCACGAAGGCGCTGGGCACCATGTAGGCCGGAAGCAGTTGCCGCAGGGCGGCCTTCACGCCGTCGAGATCGATCGCCGGTCGACGGGCGGCGGCGAAATCGACACCGGCAGTGTCGGCACCGGCATCAGCGTCGGCGTCGGCGTCGGCGACGACACGGGCACCAGCACGGGCACCGGCATCGGCGGAGGTAGCGGCAGCGGCATCAGCACCGGCGGAGGTAGCGGCCCAGTGGGCGACACTGCCAGCGGAGCCGCTCACGTGCTGTCCGGGACCGGCAACACTCTCGGCACCGGGACCGGCTTCCCTGCCGTCGCCGTCGTCGGCAGTTCGGCCGGTGACAACGGGAATCGCGCCGACAGCCGGGACGAGGTACGCGGTGAGGTAGTCGCCGGTGCCGTCGTCTCGCACGGTGACCACCGCGCGGTCGACGCTGTCGAGGCCCGTGAGCGCGGTCTCGATCTCGCCTAGTTCGATGCGCAGGCCGCGCAGCTTCACCTGGAAGTCGGTGCGGCCCAGGTACTCCAGTTCGCCGGTGCGGGTGCGGACGACGAGGTCGCCGGTGCGGTACATGCGGGCACCGGGCGCTCCGTACGGGTCGGCCACGAAGCGGTCGGCGGACAGGTCGGGACGGTTCAGGTAGCCGCGAGCCAGCTGGACACCGGCCAGGTACAGCTCGCCGGGCACGCCGAGCGGAACCGGGCGCAGGCGCGCGTCGAGCACGTGCAGGGCGGTGTTGGCGACCGGCGCGCCGATCGGCACGGTGACGGTGTCGGCGTCGGTGACCTCGTGGAAGGTGACGTCGACGGCGGCCTCGGTCGGCCCGTACAGGTTGTGGACGGCCACGCCGGGGACCAGCGCGCGCAACCGCTGGGCGTCGGCGGCGGGCAGGGCTTCCCCGGAGGCGAACACCTGGCGCAGCGAGACACAGTGCGCGGCAGCGGGTTCGGCGAGGAACGCGGCCAGCATCGACGGCACGAAGTGCGCGACGTCGACGCCGGTGCGGGTGATCAGCTCGGCCAGATAGGCGGGATCGCGGTGCCCGTCGGGGCGGGCGATCACCAGGGTGGCGCCGATCCGCAAGGGCCAGAACAGTTCCCAGACCGAGACGTCGAAGGTGATCGGAGTCTTCTGCAGCACGGTGGCCGTGGCGTCGAGCCGGTAGGTGTCCTGCATCCACCGCAGCCGGTTGCCGATCGCGGTGTGGGTGACCGCGACGCCCTTCGGCCTGCCCGTCGAGCCGGAGGTGAACAGCACGTACGCCAGGTCGGCGCCGCGCAGCGGGCGGAGCCGGTCGGCGTCGGTGACCGGCTCCGCCGAGAACCCGGACAGGTCGAGTCCCGCCGGATCCACCACGTCCACGGCGGTGGCGAATTCGGGCCCCGCGAGCACGAGAACCGGTGCCGCCGTGGCGAGGACATGCGCGGTCCGGTCGGCCGGGTGCTCGGGGTCGAGGGGCAGGTAGGCGGCGCCCGCGGCCTGGACCGCGTAGATCGCGACCAGCAGCTCGATGCCGCGCGGCAGGCCGACACCGACGACCGCGCCGGGCCCGACGCCCGCGCCGATCAGCCACCGGCCGAGCCGGGCGACGCGAGCGGCGAACTCGCCGTATCCGAGTCGTTCGCCCTCGAACTCGAGCGCGACGGCATCGGGTGTCCGGCGCGCCTGCGCCGCGAACACGGCGTACAGCGTCGTGTCGGTGTCCAGGGGCGCCGCGGTGTCGTTCCAGGTCGCCAGCTGGGCGAGCTCGGCGGGATCGAGCAGGTCGATCGCGCCGACGGGCGCGGTGTCGTCGGCCACGACCGCCGCGAGGATGCGCACGAAACGGTCGCCGAAGGCGGTGACCGTCTCGGCGTCGAACAGGTCGGTGGCGTAGCGCAGCCAGCCGCGCAGGCCGGGTTCGCCTGCGGCGCCGCCGGTCTCGGTGAGTGCCAGGGACAGATCGAACTGGGTGGTCGCGGCGGGCAGATCGTAGGCCTCGACCCGCAGACCCGGCAGGTCGATCGTGGTGTCGTCGCGGTGTTCGAACGCCAGCATCACCTGCACGATCGGCGAATAGGCCGTGGAACGCACCGGATTCAGGTCGTCGACGAGCCGCTCGAAGGGCAGGTCGGCGTGGGCGAAGGCGCGCAGGTCGGCGGCGCGCACCTGTGCGAGCAGCTCGGCGAACCCGGCGCCACCGTCGATGGAGGTCCGCAGGACGAGCGTGTTGACGAACATGCCGACGAGGTCGTCGAGCGCGGCATCGGCCCGGCCCGCGACCGGCGTGCCCACCGCGATGTCGGAGCCCGCGCCGTGGCGCGACAGCAGTACCGCGAATGCCGCGTGCGCCACCATGAACGTGGACACGCCGTGTCGACGCGCCAGCTCCTCGATCCCGGCGGCGACGTCCGCGGGCACGTCGAATCCGACCGCCGCACCTTCGCCGCTGCGCACCGTGGGCCGCGGCCGATCGGTGGCGAGTTCCAGAACCGGTGCGAGACCGGTCAATTCGTCGCGCCAATGCGCCAGCTGCCGTGCGAGCCGCGACGCGGGATCGGCCGCGTCACCGAGCACCGCGTGCTGCCACAGCGTGAAGTCGGGGTACTGCACCGGCAGGGGCTCCCACGCCGGCGCGCTCCCCGCGCCCCGCGCGACATACGCCGTGATCAGATCCCGTGCCAACGGGGTAATCGACACGCCATCGGCCGCGATGTGATGGACCGCGAGTACCAGGATGTGTTCCACGTCGTCGGCGGGCGCGGGACGGTCCTCCCTCGGCGACGGGTGCCCGGGCACGCGGGCTTCGATCAGCGCTCTGTCGCGCTCAGCACCATCGCGGTCAGCCACGTCGCACTCAGCACAGCCGCGGTCAGCACCGTCGCGCTCAGCCACGCCGCACTCAGCACCGTCGCGGTCAGCACTGTCGCCGTCGCCAGCCCGCGCGCTGTCGGGGGAGGCGCTCGCTGGGACACCCGCAGCACCATCGGACGCGCGCGGACCGCCCGGCCGCGGCGCACCGCAGGCGCGGCGGAGCAGTGCGGCGCGCACCGGAGGCTGGATGGTGAGGTCGTAGCCCGCGCCGACGATCTCGCCGATCACCTCGGGCAGCGTCGTGTCGGTGACCGCACGGACGGCGGCGGCGGGCAGGACCGCGTCGACCGGGAGGACGACCTGGGTCGGCCCGTCACCGTCCTCGGGGAAGACGGTGCGCAGCGATTCGTGCCGGGCGAGCACGTCACGCAGCGCCGCCCACAGCGCCTCGGTGTCCAGGTCGCCGGTCAGGCGCAACGCGATCGGCAGGGTGTAGACGGCCGAGTCCGGATCGATCCGGTTCAGCAGCCAGAGCCGGGTCTGCGCCAGCGACAGCGGGATTCGCTCCGGGCGCGGCTCGGCCGCGGTCAGCGGCGGCCACGACGCACCGTCGCCGACAGCGCGTTCGGCGAGGCCGGCGACGGTCGGCGCGTCGAACACATCGCGCACGTCCAGCGCACAGCCGAGTGCCGCGTTGGCGCGGGCGACCAGCCGCATGGCGAGCAGGGAGTTGCCGCCGACGGCGAAGAAGTCGTCGTCGGCGCCGATGCGCGGCTGCCCGAGCAGGTCGGCGATCACCCCCGCCAGCACGGTCTGCGGGCCCGGTCGCGGCGCCACGTAGGCGGTCGTGGTGGACAGGTCGACGGGCGGCAGGGCCGCGCGATCGAGCTTGCCCGCGGCGTTGAGCGGGACGGTGTCGAGCACCACCAGGTGCGCGGGGACCATGTAGGCGGGCACCAGGGCGGCGACGTGCGCGCGCACCACGGTGACGTCGACCGTGCCGGCGACATAGCCGACCAGGCACTGCCGCCCGGCGTCGTCGGTCGCCGGGACCACGGTCGCGTGGGTGACACCGGGGGCGTCGCCGAGCGCCGCCTCGATCTCGCCCAGTTCGATCCGCAACCCACGGATCTTCACCTGGAAGTCGTTGCGGCCCAGGTACACCAGCGCGCCGTCGCGATCGCGGCGCACGAGGTCACCGGTGCGGTACATGCGCGTGCCCGCCGCGTCCGCGGGCGCGAACGGGTCGGCGACGAACCGATCCGCGGTCAGCTCGGGCCTGCCCAGGTAGCCGCGCGCGAGCTGGTCGCCCGCCAGATACAGCTCACCCGTGACACCGGCCGGCACCGGATGCAGCCGCTCGTCGAGGACGTAGGCGCGCACGTTCCAGGTCGGCCTGCCGATCGGCAGCTCGGTCCGCTCGACCGGCGCGGTGATCTGCCCGAAGGTGCTGGTGATCGCCACTTCGGTCGGGCCGTAGGTGTTGTGCAGTTCGGCGGGCAGGCTCGCGAGCACGGTCGATGCCAGCGCGGCGGGCAGCTCCTCGCCACCCAGGTGCAGCATCCGCAGCCCGCGCAGGTCGTCGGCGAGTCCCTCGGCGAGCATGGCGGCGAGCACCGACGGCACGAATTCGACCACCGTGACCCGCTGTTCGCGGATCACCCGCGCCTGATAGGCCAGGTCGAGATGGCCGCCGGGTCGCAGCAGGACCAGGGTCGCGCCGAGCAGCGCCGGGCACAGCAGTTCCCACAGCGAGACATCGAAGGTCAGCGGCGCGCGCTGGAGCAGCCGATCCGCGGCGGTGAGCTCGTATTCGCCGCGCAGCCAGCACAATTCGTTGACCAGCGCCCGATGCGAGACCAGCACGCCCTTGGGCAGACCGGTGGACCCGGAGGTGAACAGCGCGTAGGCCGGGTGGTCGGGGCGCAGCGGCGCGAGCCGTTCGGCGTCGGTGACCGGGCCGCCGTGCGCGGGCGGCCGGGCCGGGTCCTCGAGTTGGGCGACGGTCAGCACGGGGAATCCCGAGCGGGAGGCGGCGGCGAAGTGCACGGAGGCGGTGGCGGAGCGGATGCCGCTGTCGACGTGGTCGAGATCGCCCGCCCGCGCCGTGACGACCAGGCGCGGCGCGGCCGTGGCGAGCACATGCCCGATGCGGTCGGCGGGCTGGGCCGGATCGATCGGCACGTACACGCCGCCCGCTGCGAGCACCCCGTGCAGGACGACCAGCAGTTCGATGCCGCGCGGTATCGCCACGGCCACGGCGGTCTCCGGTCCGACACCGCATTCGATCAGCCTGCGGGCGAAGCGGTTCGCGCGCGCGGCCAGCGCGCCATAGGTGATCTTCGCGCCGTCGGCCACGGCGGCGACGGCGTGCGGGTCACGGGCGGCGGCCGCGTCGAGCAGCAGCGCGGCCAGCGGCGCGCGCACGCCGAGTTCGCCGAGGGGCCGATCGAGTGGCGCGATATCGCCGTGCGGGCCCGCCAGCAGGGCGGCGCGGTCGGCGCCGTCGAGCAGGGACAGATCCCCCACGGCGGTGCCCGGTGCGGTGATCGCGGCACGCAGTACCCGTTCGAGCATCGCGACCAGCTCGGCGACGGTGTCGGCGTCGAAGAGATCGGTGGCGTAGCGCAGTTCGAGGTCGAGCCCGGCGGCGGTGCCGTCGGTCGCGTAGTGGTCGACGAAGGTGAAGTCCAGGTCCACGGCGATCGGAGCGTCCGGCAGTTCCACCGCCGAGAGCGTCAGGCCGGGCAGTTCGAAGGCGCCGACGCGCTGGTTCTGCAGCGCCAACGACACCTGGTACAGCGGCGAATAGCCTTGCGAGCGTGCCGGATTGACAGCGTCGACGAGACTCTCGAACGGCACGTCGGCGTGGTCGAAGGCATCGAGGTCGTTCGCCCGGATCTGGTCGAGCAGATCCGCGAAGGGGTCGTCGGCGCGGACGTGCGCGCGCAGCACCAGCGTGTTGACGAACATGCCGACGATGTCGTCGAGTTCGCGGTGTCCACGACCCGCGACCGGTGTGCCGACCACGATGTCGGATCCCGCCGACAGGCGCGCGAGCACGACCGCGAGCGCGGCGTGCAGCACCATGAACGGAGTGGCGCGCCGGGACCGGGCGAGCTCGCCGATACCCCGGTGGAGCTCGGCGTCGAGGGCGGTGGTGAAGGTGGCGCCGCGGTGGGTGGCGATCAGTGGCCTGCGGCGGTCGGCGGGCAGGGTGAGCACGTCGGGGAGACCGGCGAGCCGGTCGGTCCAGTAGGCGAGCTGACGGGCCAGCGGCGCGGCGGGATCGTCGGCGCTGCCGAGTCCTTCGCTCTGCCACAGCGCGTAGTCCGCGTAGTGCAGTTCCAGCGCGGGCAGCCGTGGCGTGGCGCCTGCGGCCCTGGCGGCGTAGGCGGTCACCAGATCGCGGGTCAGCGGGGCCATCGACCAGCCGTCGGCCGCGATGTGGTGCACGACGAGGACCAGCACGTGCTCGGTCGGCGTCACCCGCAGCAGGCGGGCGCGCACCGGTACCTCGGTGGTGATGTCGAAGCCACCGCGCAGCGCGGCGGCGACGGCGGCCGGTACCGCGTCGGCGGTGAGTTCGGTGAGGGGCAGCTCGGGCACGAACGACGCGCCGACGAGTTGGGTGGCCTGCCCGTCGAATTCGGGGTAGGTCGTGCGCAGCGTCTCGTGCCGGTCGACCAGGTCGCCCAGCGCGCCACGCAGGGCCGTGATGTCGAGGTCGCCGCTGAGGCGGATCGCGACCGGGATGAGGTAGGCCGTCGAGTCCGGGTCGAAGCGGTGCAGGAACCACATCCGCTGCTGGGCCGGGGAGAGCGGAATCCGCTGCGGCCGCTGCCCGGCCACCGGACCACGCCTGCTGCCGGTTCCGGACAGCGCGTCCAGCCGGGCCGCGAGCGCCTCGACCGTGCTCGCCTCGAACAGCTCACGCACCGGCACCCGCGCGTCCAGCGCCGTCCCGAGCCGGGCCGCCACCTGGGTGGCGACCAGTGAGTTGCCGCCGAGGGCGAAGAAGTCGTCGGTGGCGCCCACCCGCGGCACGCCGAGCACGCCGGCGAAGGTCTCGGCCACGATCCGCTCGGTGGCGGTCACCGGTTCGCGGTATTCACGTTCCGGCAGGCCGGGCGCGGGCAACGCGCGGCGATCGAGCTTGCCCGACGAGGTGACCGGCAGCTCGTCGAGGAAGACGTACGCCCCGGGCACCATGTACGACGGGAGGACCGCGGCCACCGCCGCGTCCAGCTCCGCGGGGGACGGTGCGGAGCTCGCCGCCTCGCCCGCCGCGTGCGAGCCCGCAGCGCCGCGCCTCGACACCACCGGGTCGCCGTCGCGGCCGGGCGCATCGAGACGTCCGCGGCGCGCTGCCGCCGCACCGTCGCGGACCACTCGCGATTCCGGCAGGCCAGCGCCTGCGGCGGCCCCGACCTCCGTATCGGCGGCGGTCAGGGCTGTCGGGGCGGTCGGAGCCGTCGGCACGATGTAGGCGACCAGCTGGTCGGGGCGGTCGGCGTCCGAACGGACCAGGACGGCGGCGCGGTGGACCCCGGGGACCGTGGCGAGGGCCGCCTCGATCTCGGCGGGTTCGATGCGCAGGCCGCGCAGTTTGACCTGGAAGTCGGTGCGGCCCAGGTAGTGCAGGGCCGGGCCGTCGGCGCCGCTACGCCAGGTGACGAGGTCGCCGGTGCGGTAGAGGCGTTCGCCGGTGCCGAAGGGGTCGGCGACGAACCGTTCGGCGGTGAGGTCCGGGCGCGCGTGGTAGCCGTCGGCGAGCTGGGCGCCCGCGACATAGAGTTCGCCCGGAACACCGGCCGGGACCGGCCGCAGCCGCGAATCCAGGACGTACACACGGGTATTGGCGACCGGGGTCCCGATGGGGACCGCCGCGGTCGACTCGGCGCCCACCTCATGGGTGGTGATCTGGATGGCGGTCTCGGTCGGCCCGTACAGGTTGACGACCCGCGCCCCGGCGGCCCGCACCCGCTGCGCCAGCTCGGTGGTGAGCGCTTCGCCGCCCGCGAAGACCAGGCGCAGCGAATCGCTCGGCGCCGATTCCCCGACGACCGCCGCCAGCACGGACGGCACGTACTGCACGACACTCACGTGGTGGCGTGCGGTGGCCTCGGCCAGATAGGCGGGGTCGCGGTGGCCGTCGGCGGTGGCCAGCACCAGGCGCGCGCCGGCCAGCAACGGCCACAGCAGCTCCCACACCGAAGCATCGAAGGTGAACGGAGTCTTCTGGAGCACGACGTCGTCCGGCGTGAGGACGTATTCGCTGTGTAGCCAGAGCAATTGATTCACCACGGCGCGATGCGGCACCGCCACGCCCTTCGGCCTGCCGGTCGAGCCGGAGGTGAACAGCACGTAGGCGAGATGCCCGGGACGCAGCGGGGCGAGTCGTTCGCCGTCGGCGATCGGGTGGTCCGGCAGGTCCGACAGGTCGAGCGCGTCGAGCGCGATGGCCGGCTCACCCACGGACGCCGCGTGTTCGGTGGACGTCAGCACGCAGACAGGTGCCGTGCACGCCAGGACATACGCGGTCCGGTCGGCCGGATGATCGGGATCGACCGGAACATACGCGGCGCCCGAGGCGAGAACCGCGTGCACGGCCACGACCTGATCGAGTCCGCGTGGCAGCGCGATCGCGACGACCGAGCCCGGACCCGCGCCGAGGCCGATCAGGTACCGCCCCAGCTGCGCGACTCGTGCGGCGAACTCCACGTAGGTCAGCGCGACGTATCCGTCTGCGCCGGATTCGAACTCATCGGCGACCACGGCGAGCGCGTGCGGCGTCTCGGCCGCGCGCGCCGCGAACAGCGCGGGCAGCGTCGCGGTCTCGTCGAAGGCCGCGCGGGTGGCGTTCCACGCGATGCGGATCTCGGCGGACTCGGCCGGATCGAGCAGATCGATATCGCCGACCGGGCGCGCGGGGTCGCGAAGAACAGCTCCGAGCAGCCGGTGCAGCCGGGTGGCGAAACCGGCCACCGTGGCCGCGTCGAACAGGTCGGTGGCGTAGACGAACGCCCCGGAGATCCCGGCGGGAGCGCCGGTCTCGTCCCGATGCTCGGTGAGAGTGAGCTCCAGATCGAACTTGGCGACAGCGGTCGGCAGCTCGACTCCGCTCACCGCCAGACCCGGCAGGGACGCCGCGCCCGGCGTGTCCTCGTTGAGCGACAGCATCACCTGGAACAGCGGGTTGCGGGCGGTGGAGCGCACCGGGTCGAGTACCTCGACGAGCCGCTCGAACGGTACGTCGGCGTGTTCGAAAGCGGCGAGGTCGGTCTCGCGCACGCGCGCGACCAGCTCGGTGAAGGGCAGACCGGGCGCGACCTCCGTCCGCAGCACGAGGGTGTTGACGAACATGCCGACGAGATCGTCGAGCGCTCGGTCGCCACGTCCCGCCACCGGCGTGCCGATCGCGATATCGGTGGTCGCCGACAGTCGCGCCAGCAGCGCCGCGAACACGGCGTGTGCCGCCATGAACACGGTGACACCCCGCGCCCTGGCGAATTCGGCCAGCGCGCGGTGCGTTTCGGCATCGATCGCGACCGGGTGCGTGTCACCGCGCCGCGAGGCCACGGCGGGCCGGATCCGATCGGCGGGCAATTCCAGCTGCTCCGGCGCACCGTCGAGCGTGTCCGCCCAGAACCTCAGCTGTCGAGCCACTTCCGACTCCGGATCCTCCGCGTCGCCGAGCACCGCGTGCTGCCACACCGCGTAGTCGGCGTACTGCACCGGCAGCGGCGTCCACCGCGGGTTCTCTCCGGCCGTCCGCGCACGGTAGGCGACGAGCACGTCACGCACGAGCGGCCCGAACGAGAACCCGTCCGCGGCGATGTGGTGCAGCACGATCACCAGCACGTATTCGGCATCGTCGCCGAGCGGCGCCGCCGCGACGCCACCGGAACCGTCCCGGTGGGCGTGCACCAGGTCGCGTGTCACCGCGGCGTCGGTGTCCCGCTCGGTCGCGGCGACGACATCCGCGCTCGTCGCGCAGGTGTGCGCGATGCGCAGGAGCGTCGTGCGGATCGGAACGTCGATCGTCAGATCGAAGCCGGTGGTGGCGGCATCGCGGACGGCGTCGGGCAGTGATGCGCCGGTGACGACGCGCGGCAGGACTTCGGGGAGCAGGCCGTCGGCGGCGAGGATCTCGGCCGTGGGGCGGCCGTCACGCTCCGGGTAGCGGGTCCGCAGGACCTCGTGGCGGCGCACGACGTCCACCAGTGCGGCCTGGAGCGCTGCCAGGTCGAGGGAGCCGGTGAGGCGTACCGCCAGGGGGATGTTGTCGGTGGCCGAACCGGGGTCGAAGCGGTTGAGGAACCATATGCGCTGCTGGGCGGGCGAGAGCGGCAGCACCTCGGGGCGTGGCCCGGCGACCAGGGCCGGGCCGGAGCCGGTGCCGCGCAGTCGGTCCACGGCGGCGGCGAGGGCGAGCACCGTGGGGGTGTCGAAGAGCTGGCGGACCGGCACGCGCAGGTCGAGGTCGGTGCCGATCCTGGCCATCAGCCGGGTGGCGAGCAGTGACGTGCCGCCGAGGTCGAAGAAGTCGTCGTCGCGGCCGATCCGGTCCACGCCGAGAACCTCGGCGAACGCTCCGGCGACCACCCGTTCGGCGTTGGTCTCGGGCGCACGATAGGCCGCCGCGGCGAACACCGGCGCGGGCAACGCGGACCGGTCGAGCTTGCCGACGGGAGTCAGCGGGACGCTGTCGAGGGCGACGATCGCGGCGGGCACCATGTGCGTTGGCAGGTGCGCGGCGACATGCGCCGTGAGCGCACCGGCATCGATGACAGCGCCGGCCGCCGGAACCACGTACGACACCAGCACCGTCGCGCCGGCCTCGGTGCGGTGTCCGAGGGTGGCGGCGAAGTCGACGGTGGTGTGGCGGGCGAGGACGGCGTCGATCTCGCCGAGCTCGATCCGGAAGCCACGCACCTTCACCTGGAAGTCGTTGCGGCCCAGGTATTCCAGATCGTAGGCACCGTCGCGCAGGACCCAGCGCACGGTGTCGCCGGTGCGGTACATCCGCTCCCCCGGCGCGCCGTGCGGATCGGCGACGAATCGTCCCGCCGTCAGCGCGGGCCTGCGGTGATAGCCGTTCGCCAGCTGCGGCCCGGCGATGTACAGCTCACCGACCACGCCCACCGGCACCGGACGCAGCCGCTCGTCGAGCACCAGCTCCGTGGTCCCCTCCACCGGAGCACCCAGCGTGATCGGCGTCGTCGCGGTGAGCGGTTCGCTGATGTTGGTGACGATGGTCGTCTCGGTCGGGCCGTACCCGTTGCGGAAGACGAGGCCGGGGATCGCGGCGGTCCACCGCGCCACCAGCTCCGCCGGGCACGCCTCGCCACCGACGACCACCACCCGCAGGTCCGCGAGGCCGGTCGGGTCGACGGTCGCCAGCGCGGAGGGCGTGATGATCACATGGGTCACCCGCTCGACCCGCAGCAGTTCACCCAGCTCCGCCCCGCCGAACACGCCGGGCTGCGCGATCACCATGGTCGCGCCCGCACTCACCGTGAGCAACAGTTCCGCGACCGAGATGTCGAAAGACGGCGAGGCCACGTGCAGCACCCGCGCATCGGGGGCCGCCAGGTACCGCTCGGTCTGCACGGCCACATACGTGCTGACGGCGCCATGGGGAATCACCACGCCCTTGGGCAGACCGGTGGTGCCGGAGGTGTAGATGACATACGCCGGATCGCGCGGATCCAGTGCCCTCTCGTGCCGTACCTCGAGGCCGGTCGAGTCACCCTGAGCCCTTGGCGTACTCGCCGCTGCGATGGCCTCCGCGGCGTCGAGAGATCCGGCTCGGGTGGCGGGGGCACCCGCGATGCGATCGGCTTCGAGGCCGGCCGTCACCGCACCCACCTCGGCGGCGGGTTCGTCCGCGACGCTGGGTTCGGCGAAGTCCGCGTCGGCGGCGAGGGTGAGCCAATCGACGGTGCTCGGCAGCGACTCGCGCGACGTGGCGACCGTGATGCCCGCTGCCGCACCGGAATCCACCAGCATGTGCGTGATCCGGTCGGCAGGGTAGTTGGGGTCGACCGGCAGGAACGCCGCGCCGGATCGCACGACGGCCCAGACGGCGGTGACGGAGGCGGCGGAGCGGGGAATGCTCACGGCGACGATGTCGCCGGGGCCGATGCCCTGGGCGGTCAGCCGGGCCGCGAGGCGGGTGGCGGCGGCGTCGAGTTCGCCGTAGGTCAGCGTGCGATCACCGTCGCGCAGCGCCACGGCCGCGGGATCGGCGGCAGCGCGCGACAACAGCTCCGGGAGTAGTGGTGCGGGCGTGACGGTTCCGCCGTGCCGGGTGGTCAGGGCGGTGAGTTCGCCGTCGAGCAGGAGCGGCAGGTCCGCGACCGCCCTGGTCGGCGCCGCGGCGATCGCGGCGAGCAGGCCGGTGAAGCGGCGAACCATGGCGGACACGGTCGGCTCGTCGAACAGATCTGTGGCGTAGGAGAATTCGCCGGACAGGCTGCCGGCGGTCTCGCGCAGGGTCACCGAGAGATCGAACTTCTCGATGTCGTAGGGCAGGTCGACGGCCGCGGCGCGCAGGCCGGGAAGTTCGAAAGTGGCGGGTGGCAGGTTGAGCAGCGACAGCGCCACCTGGAACAGCGGGTGCCGCCCGGCCGAGCGCGCCGGGGCGAGCACCTCGACGAGCCGCTCGAACGGCAGGGTCGTGTGCGCGAACGCCGCGACATCGTCGGCACGGACCCGGCCGAGCAGTTCGGCGAACGATTCCGCGCCGTCCACGCGGGTCCGCAGGACGGCGGTGTTGACGAACATGCCGATCACGTCGTCGAGTTCGGCGGCGCCACGCCCGGCGACCGGGGTTCCGATCGCGACATCCGCGCTCCCGGAAAGCCGCGCGATCAGCACCGACAGTGCCGCGTGCAGCACCATGAACAGGGTCGCCCCCTGGTCGGCCGCAACGGAATTCAGCCCAGCGACCAGTTCGGTGTCGAGCTCGAAGCCGATCCGCCGACCGCGCAGGGAGGCGACGGCGGGCCGGGGTCGATCCGTCGGCAGGCCCGTCTCGTCGGGCAGGTCCGCCAATGCCGCTCGCCAGTAGGCGATCTCGCGTCCCGCGTGGGACTCGGCGTCGTCTTCGGCGCCGAGCAGCTCGCGCTGCCACAGCGTGTAGTCGGCGTACTGCACGGGCAGCGGCGCCCACGCCGGAGTCGATCCCTCGGTCCGAGCCTGATACGCCGCCATGGTGTCGCGTACCAGCGGACCGGCCGACCATCCGTCGGCGGCGATGTGGTGCACCACCAGCACCAGCACATGGTCGCCGTCGACTTCGAACAGCCGCACCCGCAGCGGCGGCGCCGCCATCACGTCGAACCCGGCGCCGATCACGGCCGCCAGCTCCACCGGAAGTTCTTCGGCGGCCACCCGAATCGGGGTGAGCAGCCGAGGCTCGGCCGACGGCCCGCCGTGGTCGCTTGGTCCGGCCGCGACGCCGATCGCCGTCCCCGCGCCCGGCCATCCGGTATCGACGGCGCCCTCGACGCCGACAGCGGTTCCCGGCCCCGGCCATCCGCCGAGGCTCTCGTCCCCGGTCGCGGACGTGGCGGCGTGCTGCGCCGACGGCTCGGACGCACCGCGATCAGCGCCGCCATCCGCAGCGACCCCGGTGTCTCCCGCTGGATCATCGACGGAGTCTCCCCGGCGGTGCGGCCGCACTCCCGCGGCGGCGGTGCCGTGTTGGCTGTCGTGCACCCCGTCTGCGCTCGGCCGCACCGGGGAGGCGAGGGCGTGCAGTGCCGCCGCGGTGGACAGCACCTGCTGGGTGCCCACCCCGTCCACCTCGGGATACACCGTGCGCAGCACTTCGTGCCGGGCGATCAGGTCGCCGACCGCCGCACGCAGCGCCGCCAGGTCCAGCGCGCCGGACAGGCGCACCGCGATCGGGATGTTGTACGCGCCGGAGTCCGGATCGAAGCGGTTCAGGAACCACATGCGCTGCTGCGCGGGCGAGAGCGGTAGCACGGCGGGACGGGGCCCGGCCACCAGCGCGGGCTGGTCGTCGACCTGCCCGTCTTCGATCAGCTGGGCCAGCACCGCGACCGTCGGGCTGTCGAAGAAGTCGCGGACATCCACCCGCACACCGAAACTCGCCTGCAACCGGGCGATGGCGCGGGTCGCGACGAGCGAGTTGCCGCCGAGGCGGAAGAAGTCGTCGTCCGCGCCGAGGGCCTCGACCCCGAGCAGCTCGGCGAACAGGTCGGCCACGGCGCGCTCGGTCGCGGTGCCGGGCGCCCGGAACTCGGCGGCCGCCGCCCGGAAGTCCGGTTCCGGCAGCGCCTTCCGATCGAGCTTGCCGCTGGCATTGATCGGCATGGCGGGCAGCTGGACGAACAGCGAGGGCACCATGTACTCCGGCATCGAGGCCTTCGCGTGCGCGGCCAGCTCGGCCTCGTCGAGCACCGCGCCGTCGACACTCACCACATAGCCGACCAGCGCCTCCCCCGCCGCGTGCCGGTGCAGGACGACCGCGGCATTGCCCACGCGCGGATGCGCGGCCAGCACCGCCTCGATCTCCCCCAGCTCGATCCGCAGACCGCGCAGCTTCACCTGGAAGTCGGTGCGCCCCAGGTACTCCAGCTCGCCGCCCAGCTCACGAACGAGGTCACCGGTGCGGTACATGCGCTCGCCGGGCACGCCGAACGGGTTCGCCACGAACCGGTCGGCGGTCAGCCCCGGCCGTGCGACGTAGCCGCGCGCCAGCTGCACGCCCGACAGATACAGCTCGCCGACCACCCCGGCGGGCACCCGGTCGAGGTTCTCGTCGAGCACCAGCAGGCCGGTGTCGTCGGCCGGGCCACCGATCGGCACCGAGACCTCGTCGGCGGCGGTCACCTCGTGCGCGGTGACATCGACCGCGGCCTCGGTGGGACCGTACAGATTGTGCAGCGCGGCCCCCGACAGCGCGCGCAGGCGGGCCGCGGTGGCGGCGGGCAACGCCTCACCGGAGGCGAACACCAGCCGCACCGACGCCAGATCCACCGGCGACTCGGCGAGCTCGCCGACGAACGCCGCCAGCATCGACGGCACGAAGTGCGTGACGCTCACCCGGTGCTCGGCGATCAGCGCGGCGAGATAGGCCGGATCGCCGTGGCGGCCCGGCTCGGCCACCACCAGCTCGGCACCGATCTGCAAGGGCCAGAACAGCTCCCACACCGACACGTCGAAGGTGTACGGGGTCTTCTGCAGCACCACGTCGGCCGTCGACAACGGATACCGGCGCTGCCGCCAGTCCAGATTCGCCACGATCGCGCCGTGGGTGACCGCGACCCCCTTGGGCCGCCCGGTGGAACCGGAGGTGAAGATGACATAGGCGGTGTTGCCCGCGGCGGCGCCGCCCTCGACCACCGCCGGCGCCGCGGACCAGTCGATGTCGTCGGTGCGCAGGATCGCGCAGCCGGTGAGCTCCGGTTCGTCGCAGGCACGCGTCACCACGACGACCGGCCGGGCCACCTCGAGCACGTAACGCAGCCGCTCCACCGGGTGGTCCGGATCCAACGGCACATAGGCGCCACCCGCGCGCACGATCGCGTGCACGGCCACGATCAGGTCGAGGCCGCGCCGCATCGCCAGGCCGACCAGCGCCTCCGGGCCGACACCGAGCCCCACCAGCCGGGCGGCCAACGCCCGCACCCTGGTGTCGAATTCGGCATAGGTCAGCGCGGTGTCGCCGAACCGCACCGCGACGGCGTCCGGGGTGCGGTGCACCTGCTCGGTGAACCGGTCGACCAGCGTCGGCGCGGTGGGCGCCGTCAGACCGAGGACCGCCATCGCCTCGTCGGTGAGCGCGGCCAGCAGGGCGCCGAAGGTCCCGTCGGCCGCGTCGACCACACCGGGGAACAGTTCGGCGAGCACCACCTGCACCAGGGACTCCGGGTCCAGCGCACCACCGGTCAGCTCGGCCATCATCGTGAGCTGGGCGTCGAGGTCGGCGAACGAGACCGACGTGGGACCGAACTCCACCGCGATCCGCGCGGGCTCCAGGACCGCCACCGCCGCCACCAACGCCGCCAACTGCTCTGTTCCCGCGCGCGCCGGAGTGGTGTTGGTCATCTGGACTGCCTTCCATCTACCGACCGCAGGGAGGCCGCGCGGCCGCGAAACAACTCTCGAACTCCCCGGGCCCACCGGGGTAACAGAATCGGCGCGGGCGGCCAACCTCGGGCACCCCGCCCGAAATCCGCCCTCGTACACCGGGATCAGCGCGATCGGCTATGCCACGATCAGCACGCTCCGGCTCGCCGCCGTGGGAATACATTCCCGACAGCTATGACTCGGCTATCTCTGGAGACCTCCATCGTCGACCACACACCCGGCACCCTGCCCGCAGACGACTGAAGCGTATTCGGTTCAGTAATAAACCGGACCAGATTCCACTAAAATCTCGAGGGGAGGGAAATCCGGCAGCTTCGCACGGGGACCAGCAAACCGTCGGCATCCAGCCCGGCGGCGGTCGAGGACCCGCCGGTCCCGAAGGTGCCACGGCGGCCGTCCGCACTGCGGCGAACTGTGTCCGGCAACACTATGTGAAACAACGTTGCATCAACGTTGCATCACAGTGATTCACACCACTTTCGCCGCTCGCCCCGGACAGCACGAAACCCCCCGCCGTGCGATACGGCGAGGGGTTTCGCGGCAGAGGTGCGCTGCGAGCGTTACTCGGCGGCGGCCTCGGTGGCCTCGGCGGCCGGAGCGTCGGCGGCCGCGGCCTCGTCCTCGACCGGGATCAGCGAGATCTTGCCGCGGTTGTCGATGTCGGCGATCTCCACGCGCAGCTTGTCGCCGACGTTGACCACGTCCTCGACCTTGGCCACGCGCTTGCCCTGGCCCAGCTTGGAGATGTGCACCAGGCCGTCGCGGCCCGGCAGCAGCGAGACGAACGCGCCGAAGGCCGTGGTCTTGACGACCGTGCCCAGGAAGCGCTCGCCGACCTTCGGCAGCTGCGGGTTGGCGATCGCGTTGATCGCGTCGATCGCGGCCTGGGCCGAGGGCCCGTCGGTCGCACCGACGAACACGGTGCCGTCGTCCTCGATGGAGATGTTGGCGCCGGTGTCCTCGGTGATCTGGTTGATCATCTTGCCCTTGGGCCCGATGACCTCGCCGATCTTGTCGACCGGGATCTTGATCGCGGTGACGCGCGGAGCGTACGGGCTCATCTCGTCCGGGGTGGCGATGGCCTCGGCCATCACGTCCAGGATGGTGGTGCGGGCGTCGTGCGCCTGGTTCAGCGCGCCGGCCAGCACCTGCGAGGGGATGCCGTCGAGCTTGGTGTCCAGCTGCAGCGCGGTGACGAACTCACGGGTGCCCGCGACCTTGAAGTCCATGTCGCCGAAGGCATCCTCGGCGCCCAGGATGTCGGTCAGCGCGACGTAGCGGACCTCGTCCTCACCCTTGTCGTTGGTGACGGTGTCCGACACCAGACCCATCGCGATACCCGCGACCGGCGCCTTCAGCGGCACACCGGCGTTGAGCAGCGACAGGGTGGAGGCACACACCGAACCCATCGAGGTGGAGCCGTTGGAGCCCAGCGCCTCCGAGACCTGACGGATGGCGTAGGGGAACTCCTCCTGCGAGGGCAGCACCGGCATCAGCGCACGCTCGGCGAGCGCGCCGTGGCCGATCTCGCGGCGCTTCGGCGAACCGACGCGACCGGTCTCACCGGTGGAGAACGGCGGGAAGTTGTAGTGGTGCATGTAGCGCTTGGTGGTCTCCGGGCCGAGCGAGTCGACCTGCTGGGCCATCTTCACCATGTCCAGGGTGGTGACGCCCATGATCTGGGTCTCGCCACGCTCGAACAGCGCCGAACCGTGGGCACGCGGGATCACGGCGACCTCGGCGCTCAGCGCGCGGATGTCGGCCAGACCACGGCCGTCGATGCGGAAGCCGTCGGTGAGGATGCGCTGACGCACCAGCTTCTTGGTGACCGAGCGGAACGCCGCGCCCAGTTCCTTCTCGCGACCGGTGAAGTCCTCGCCCAGCCGCGAGAGCACGTCCAGCTTGATCTCGTCGATCTTGGCCTCGCGGGCCTGCTTGTCGGCGATCGACAGCGCCTCGTTCAGCTCACGCTTGGCGGTGCCCTCGACGGCCTCGAACACGTCGGCGGCGTACGGCGGGAAGAGCGGGAACTCCTCGGTCGGCTTGGCGGCCAGGGTCGCCAGGTCCGACTGCGCGCGGCACAGGCGGGCGATGAACGGCTTGGCGGCCTCGAGGCCCTCGGCCACGACGGCCTCGGTGGGCGCCTGCGCGCCGTCCTCGATCAGCGCGATGACCTTGTCGGTGGCCTCGGCCTCGACCATCATGATGGCGACGTCACCGGTCTCGGTGACGCGGCCCGCGACGACCATGTCGAACACGGCGCCCTCGAGCTGCTCCACGGTCGGGAACGCGACCCACTGGCCACCGATCAGGGCGACGCGCACGCCGCCGACCGGACCGGAGAACGGCAGGCCGGAGATCTGGGTGGACGCCGAGGCGGCGTTGATGGCCACCACGTCGTAGAGATCCTGCGGGTCCAGGCTCAGCACGGTGACCACGACCTGGATCTCGTTGCGCAGGCCGTCGACGAACGACGGGCGCAGCGGACGGTCGATCAGGCGGCAGGTCAGGATGGCGTCGGTGGAGGGGCGGCCCTCGCGACGGAAGAACGAGCCGGGGATACGGCCCGCGGCGTACATGCGCTCTTCGACGTCGACCGTCAGCGGGAAGAAGTCGAACTGGTCCTTGGGGTGCTTACCGGCGGTGGTCGCCGACAGCAGCATGGTCTCGTCGTCCAGGTAGGCGACCACGGAGCCCGCGGCCTGCTTGGCCAGGCGGCCCGTCTCGAAGCGGATGGTGCGGGTGCCGAAGCTGCCGTTGTCGATCAGCGCGACCGACTCGAAAACACCGGGCTCGACCTCGACCGCGGTCGAAGTACGTTCAGTTGTCTGCGTCATATTTCTTCTCTCGACCTCTCGTCTCGCCGGAGCGCAGCACCATGTGGGCGCGAACCGGCTGTTCGTCAGCCGTACCGGACACGGACACGTGGGAACCCTCCTGGCTGCCACGCGCAGCACCCGGCCTTCTCCCCTTGGTGGAACACTCCCGAAGAGGGCGACGCGGAGGCGATCATCGATCGAAGCCCGACGGCGGCGAACACCTGCCGAAAGGCCACTACCGAAGACCGACGCCACGCGGACGGATGCACACGGCTGTCACATGTTGTAGTGCACGCGGAAACCCCATGGTCGCCGAATACACGAATAGCCAACGAGAAGAGTGTACGTCTTCTCGTCGGCTATCGAGTCACCGCCTCAGCGAGGAGGCGTGTCGATCGAGGTCAGCGGCGCAGGCCGAGACGCTCGATCAGCGAGCGGTACCGCTCGATGTCCTTGGCCTGCAGGTACTTCGACAGGCGACGACGACGACCGATCAGGGCCAGCAGGCCGTGGCGGGTGTGGTGGTCGTGCTTGTGCTTCTTCAGGTGCTCGGTCAGGTCCGAGATCCGCTTCGACAGCAGCGCGATCTGCGCCTCCGGCGAACCGGTGTCCTTCTCGTGCAGGCCGTACTCGGCCAGGATGGCCGACTTCTGCTCAGTGGTCAGCGCCATGCGGCAAAGACTCCTCTTTTTCAGTTCCGCGCTCGAAGGTCCGGTTACCCGGGGTGGGCGCCACCGCGGACCGCAGCAAACCCGAGGATCCACTGTACTCGACCCGTGCCGGTGCCTCGAACCGGCCCTCAGGCCTCGGCGGCGGTGAGGACCTTGCGCGCGCTCTCCACGTCGCGGCCCATGGCCTCGACCAGGTCGTCGATGGTGTCGAACTTGCGCATCCCGCGCAGTTGCTCGACGAAGTCGACGGCCACGTGCTGGCCGTACAGGTCGGCTTCGCCGTCGAGCACGAACGCCTCCACCGTGCGCGCGCGGCCCGAGAAGGTCGGGTTGGTGCCCACCGAGATCGCGGCCATCGCGCGCTCGCCCGGCGCCGCCGTGCCGATGGTCGGGCCGGGCCCGAGCACGGTGAACCAGCCCGCGTAGACGCCGTCGGCGGGGATCGCCGCGTGCATCGGCGGCGCGACATTGGCGGTCGGGAAGCCGAGGCCGCGACCGCGGCCGTCGCCGTGCACGACCACGCCTTCGACCCGGTGCGGACGGCCGAGCGCCTCCGCCGCGGCGGCCATGTCGCCCGCGTCGACGCAGGCGCGGATGTAGGTGGAGGAGAAGGTGACGGCGTGCTCACCGAGCAGGGTGACGCCGTCGACCGAGAAGCCGAACCGCTGCCCGAGCTCGCGCATGGTGTCGACGGTGCCCGCGGCCTTCTTGCCGAAGGTGAAGTTGTCCCCGACTACGACCTCGCTGACGTGCAACCGTTCGACCAGCAGATCGTGCACGTACCCCGAGGGGGTGAGCTTCATGAATTCCTGGGTGAACGGCATCACGCAGAACACATCGATGCCCAGTTCCTCGGCGAGCTCGGCCCGCCGGGTCAGGGTGGTGAGCTGCGCGGGATGCGAGCCCGGCCGCACCACTTCCATCGGATGCGGATCGAAGGTCATCAGAACCGAGGGGACACCGCGGCGCCGCGCCGCGGCCACCGCGCGGCTGATCAGCTGCGCGTGTCCGCGATGCACGCCGTCGAACACGCCGATCGTGAGGACGCAGCGCCCCCAGTCGGCGGGCACATCGTCGAGACTTCGCCATCTCTGCACAGAGCGAAGCCTACGCAAAGCGTTTCGGCCACGCCGTGCCGGTTCGCCGATGTGTGATTCGGGCCAGGGATGCCTAACATCAATGATGTGCCAGGTAAACGAGAGGTCGCCACCCGCCGAGCGTCGACACAGCCCGGTGAACAGGCCGAACTCGCCGCCACCGCGACACTCGCGCCCGAATTGTCCGCTGTCGCACAGGACTATCTGAAGGTCATCTGGACCGCGCAGGAGTGGTCGCAGGAGAAGGTGTCGACCAAATTGCTCGCCGAACGGATCGGCGTGTCGGCCTCGACCGTGTCCGAGGCGGTCCGCAAGCTCTCCGATCAGGGCCTGGTCGAGCACGCGCGCTACGGCGCCATCACCCTCACCGAGCACGGCCGCCGCGCCGCCGTGGCGATGGTCCGCAGGCACCGGCTGATCGAGACCTTCCTCGTGAACGAACTCGGCTACGGCTGGGACGAGGTGCACGACGAGGCCGAGGTGCTCGAGCACGCCGTCTCGGAGCTGCTGATGTCGCGCATCGACGCGAAACTCGGCCATCCCGACCGCGATCCGCACGGTGACCCGATCCCCTCGGTCGACGGCGCCGTCCCCACGCCCCCGGCCCGGCGGCTGTCGGATTTCGCGGCGGGCGAGTCCGGGCGGGTCGCGCGGATCTCCGATTCCGATCCCGAGATGCTGCGCTACTTCGACTCGGTCGGCATCGCCCTCGACACGACCATCGCGGTCGAGGAGCGGCGCGATTTCGCTGGCACCATCGCGGTGCGGATCGGCACGGCCGAGGCGCCCACCGAGCTGGGAACCCTGGCGGCCGAGGCGATCTGGCTGACCGCCTGACCGGGGTCAGCAGGTGAAGTAGTCGCGCAGCGCGGCGGGGACGCCGTCGGCTTCGGCGGTGCCCCAGCAGACCTCGTGCGGGAAGAGCACGTAGGTGGTCCAGGTGCCGCCGACACGGCGCACGATGCGCTGGTTGTCGCCCGGGGTGTCGAAGGAGATCACCGCCCAGGTGCCGTCGCACCAGCCGACGGTGGCGTTGTCGAGCAGGCCCAGGTCGGCGGAGATGCCGTCGGGGTGGCACGGGCCGGGCGCGTCCTGGAACCGCAGCTGCCCGTGGACGGTCTGCCCGCCCGCGGTGAGGAAGGCCGCGTGCATGCCCTCCGGGACCGGGTTCGTCCCCGCGGGGGCGGTCATGCCGTAGTGGTAGCAGCCGACCGGTGCCGTGAAGACGGCTCGCCCATCGGCGTCGGTGACGGCTTCCTGGCGCTGTGTCTCGGTGGTCTCGCCGACGGGGATGTCGTGCCCGGCCGGGTCGCACGGTTGGCGCAGGCCGATCCACACCGGGACGTCGGGGACGGGCACGCCCGACAGGGTCTCGGTGCGCAGCGCGATGGTGCCGGTCGCGGGAGTGGGCGGCGGCCCGGGCGGGGCCGGAGTGGTGACGCGGGTGGGCGTCTGATCCACCGGCGCGACGGTGGCGGGCGCCCCGGTCGGTGGCGCGGCCAGCGGCGCGGTGACGACGGTGGTGGTCGTGGTCCCCGCCCGGCTCGGTGCCGCGGGCGATCTCGGATCGTCGGTGGCGCACGCCGCGAGCAGCAGCGTCACCCCGGCGATGATCCCGATCCAGACCTGCTGCCTCGCGGCCATGGCTCACCCCTCGGAAACGACAGCCATACGTCACGGCTATCGCCCGGGGCGGGACGCGCGTTAGCGCTGGTCCAGGGGCCCTGACGGGGAGCGCTCAGCGGGACAGGAAGTCCAGCAGCACGCGGAACTCCGGCAGCGACAGATGCCCGTCGCCGTCCTGGTCCGCCGCGGTGAGCAGGGCGCCCGCCGATTCCTCGATGAGCCCGCCACCGACATGACGGATCAGGGAATCCAGTTCGCTGACCGAGATGCGCCCGTCGCCGTTCACGTCGAACACCCGGAACGCGGCATCGGCATCGGTGACCTCGATCCGCCCCGCGACCACCGCGGCGTCGAACTCGGCCCGGGAGACCAGGTGGTCACCGTCGGTATCGGCCGCCGCGACCATCCGTTCGACCGCGTCCCGGTCCACCTCGATCCCCGCGGCGCGAATCCCGGCCACGATGTCGTCCACCGAGACCTGCCCGTCCCCGTCCCGGTCCCACAGCGCGAACGTATCCACCGGTTCCGCACTCATCGCGTACTCCCTTTCCCCACGGTCGGCGAAGTCCGCATCGACGACCGTCGCCACAACTCTACGTTTCCGGCCGCCGCGGGTGGTTCTTCCCTTCCCGCGCAGCGCTTTCCAGGCGGGCTGACCGGCGAGTACCCGGCGGCGCGCTCGGGCAGCCGATGTCGACGCTCCGAAGACCGTGGCGCACAGGGCCGTCCGCGAAGTCAGTCGCCGATGCCCTGCGGGCGGACCACCATGACCGAGGACGCGCGTTTGCCGCTCTCCTCGAGCAGGGCGATGGCGCGGCCGGCGGGGTCGATGGCGGCGTAGACGCCCTTGATGCCGACGGGGTCGAGCCAGCGGCCGTTGCGCAGGTCGTCGGCCTGGGTGGCGTCGATGTCGCGGTGCGGGAAGGCGGTGCGGACCGCGGTGTCGATGTCGAGGCTGAGCAGGGGCTGGTCGGCTTCGGCGGCAGCGGCGAGTTCGTCGAGGGTACGGGCGTGTTCGAGGGTGAACGGGCCGACCCTGGTGCGGCGCAACGCGGTCAGGTGGCCGCCGACGCCGAGTGCGGCGCCCAGGTCGCGGGCCAGCGCGCGGATATAGGTGCCCGAGGAGCAGTCGACCTCGACGTCCAGGTCGACGAAATCGCCGACGTCGCGACGGGCCAGCACCTGGAAGCGCGACACCGTGACCGGACGGGCCGCCAGCTGGACGTCCTCCCCGGCGCGGGCGCGCGCGTAGGCGCGTTCCCCGTCGACCTTGATGGCGCTGACCGTGGCGGGAACCTGCTCGATGTCGCCGGTCAGCGCGGCGACGCCGGCCGCGATCCGCTCATCGGTGACGTGCCCGGCCGGCGTGGTCGCGACGACCTCACCCTCGGCGTCATCGGTGATCGTGGACTGTCCCAGCCGGATGGTCGCGGTGTAGGCCTTGCTGGTGAGGATCAGCTGACCGAGCAGCTTCGTCGCCCGCTCCACGCCGAGCACGAGTACCCCGGTCGCCATCGGATCCAGGGTGCCCGCGTGTCCGACCTTCTTGGTGCGCAACAACTTCCGGCTCCGTGCCACCACATCGTGGCTGGTCCAGCCGCCGTCCTTGTCGACGATCACCAGTCCGCCCAGCTGCCCGACCGCGGGCGTGCGCGCGGCCATCAGCCGTGCGCGATCGCGGTCAGGATCAGCCCGTCGGCGATCAGCCAGCGGCCGTCGAACGCGGTGAGCGGGGTGCCGCCGTCGTTCGTCGTCCCGGGGACGAGCAGTTCGGTGTGGAAGGTGCCGGAACCGGAATCGGCGGTGCGCGAATCGATCTCGAAGGTGATGTGCGCGTCCTCGAAGCCGAGCCAGCGCAGCGTCAGCGGGAACCACGCCTTGTAGGTGGCCTCCTTGGCGCAGAACAGCAGCCGATCGAGGTGCAGGCCCTCGCCGGGCGCGCTCGCCAGCCAGTCCCGTTCGGCGGGCAGGCTCACCGAATCGAGCACGCCCTCGGGGAGTTCGCCGTGCGGTTCGGCGTCGATACCGACCGAGCGGAAGCGCAGCGCGTGCGCCATCGCGGCGGCCCGGTAGCCGTCGCAGTGGGTGAGACTGCCGACCACGCCGCGCGGGAACAGCGGCATCCCGCGCTCCCCCTTGCCGATCGCCACGGGCGGTTCACCGAGCTGCTCGAGCGCGAGCCGGGCGCAGTGCCTGGCACCGATGAAATCGCGACGGCGCTTCTCGACCGACTTCGCGATGAGGTGCTCTTCGGCCGGGTGCGCCTTCAGGTCGTCGGGATACGCCAGCAGCTCCGCGGCGGCCACCCCGGACGGCAGAATGTTGTCGAGCAAGCCCATGGTCCTCACCAAATCAGTCGTCGATGCCCGAGGCAAATCGCTGTCACAGCCCGCGCCTCCGGTCGGCCTTGGCCCGCATCTCCGCCGCGGCGGCCTCCATCTCCGGGGTCACGCGGAAGTGCCCGCCCCAGGAGTTGAGATCGCCCTCGGCGTAGACCGGTTCGGGCAGGATCTGCCGCAGCAGCGGCTCGGGCATGCCGCGGCGCTTCCATTCGCGCGGATAGCCGAGGGAGACCTCCTCGAACCGGACACCGTCGTAGTAGGTCGTGCGCGGGATGTGCAGATGACCGTAGACCGAGCACACCACGTTGTAGCTGGTGTGCCAGTCGGCGGTGAGATCGGTGCCGCACCACAGCGAGAACTCGGGGTAGAACAGGATGTCGGTGGGCTGGCGGACCAACGGGAAGTGGTTCACCATGACCAGCGGAGTGTCCGGCTCCAGCGCGTCGAGACGGCGCTGGGTGTACTGCACGCGGGCGTGGCACCAGGCGTCCCGGGTCAGGTACGGGTCAGGGGCCAGCAGGAACTCGTCGGTCGCGACCACATTGCGCTCGCGCGCCACGGCCAGGCCCTCGGTCTTGGTCGAGGTGCCCGCGGGCAGCCACGAGTAGTCGTAGAGCAGGAACATCGGCGCGATGGTGACGCGGCCGCCGTACCGCTCGGCGCCGGAGCCGGTCCACACCGGGAACGGGTCCTCGGGGGTGACGACGTCGAGGTCGCGGCACATCGCCACGAGGTACTCGTAGCGGGCGGCGCCGTGCATCTGCACCGGGTCCTTGGGCGTGGTCCACAGCTCGTGGTTGCCCGGCACCCAGATGACCTTGGCGAATCGTTGCCGCAGCAGATCCAGCGCCCACCGGACCTCGTCGGCCTTCTCGCCCACGTCACCGGCGACGATCAGCCAATCCTCCGGCGAATCCGGCTGGATCTGCTCCACGACCGGCTTGTTGCCCTGATGTCCCACGTGCACATCACTGACCGCCATCAACTTCGGAATCACCTGTCCACAGTGGCACACCCGCGCGCGGGACCGGCCGTGGGTCGCCGTTGCGGCCGTGTCACGCCCCTTCGGCGACGAGCAGGTCCAACAGTCCGGGGAAGCGGGCGTCGAGGTCGGCGCGGCGCAGGGCGACGGTGCTGCGGTTGCCGTAGTCGATCTGCCGAACCAGACCCGCCTGGCGCAGCACCCGGAAATGGTGGGTGCGCGTCGCCTTCGTCACCGGGAGGTCGAAGGAGGAGCAGCTGCGGTCGCCGTCGGTGTGGTCCAGTGCCAGCAGGGTGATCACCCGGCGGCGCAACGGATCGGCGAGTGCGGCCAGAACCGTGCCCAATTCCAGTTCGGGTTCTTCCGCCATGACACCTCCGTTAGGTACGACTTGCATCATACCTACCGGACCTTTACGGTCGGGCAGGTACGACGACGACCATACCTAGGAGCTCTCGTGACCGATACCTTCGCCCTGATGGGCTTCGCGCACCCCAAGCCCGAACGCCGCGACGAACTCCGCGAACTGCTGCTCTCGTTCGTCGAACCCACCCGCGCCGAGGAGGCTGCCTCGAGTACCACGTCCATGTCGACAGCGCCGACCCGTCGGTGTTCGCGTTCTACGAGGTGTGGCGCAGCCGCGCGGATCTGGACGAGCACCTCGCGCTGCCGCACATGCGCGAGTTCTGGGAGTCGCGCATGGACTACCTGAGCCGCGACCTCGACATCCGCTTCATCGACATGCTCAGCCCGTATCCGCGCTGAGGGGATCAGGCGTCGAACAGGCCGGCGACGAAGGACAGCACGCGCGGCCGGGCCTGCGCGTCGATCTCGGGATGGCCGCCGGGGTACTGGCCGAACTCCACCGCCGTCCCCGAGGCCCGCATCTGGGCGAGCAGGGCGTAGCTCATCGGCAGTGGGACCACCGTGTCGGCGGCGCCGTGCACGATCAGGATCGGCTGCCGATAGCCGACGGTGGGCACCACCATGTAATCGCGCAGGGCCGCGCCGACGCCCTCGGCCTCCACCGGGCGCGCCAGCAGCGAGCCGATCGACGCGCCGTCGACCACGTCGCCGAAATCCTCGACGCAGCTGGTGGCGATCGCGTCGACGACCGCGCGGCCGCGCGGGCTGAGCAGGCCGTTCACGTCCAGGTCGGGGCGGGTCGCGCGCAGTCCGGCGAGGATGCCGGCGAACGGGCCGACCAGCTCGTCGACGATCGGCAGATTCGGGACGCGTGGGTCGAGCCGGGACAGGATCTGCTCGAAGTTCGATTCCGGCGCCAGGGCGACGGTGCCGCGGAAATCCAGTTCCGGCGCGTAGTCCCCGGCAAGATTGCCGGTGCCGAGCGCGGCGTGCCCGCCCTGCGAGCCGCCGACCACGGCCCAGGTCTTCGACAGGCCCGGTTCCGCCGCGCGGGCGGCGCGGACGAGGTCGATCGTGGCCGTGGCCTCGGTGCGGGTGTGCAGGTACGGGTGCACGGTGTCGGATCCGGCGGACAGCCCGAGGTAGTCCGGCGCGACCACGGCCCAGCCCCGGTCCAGGAACGATTGCAGCAGCGGGCGCTCGTGCACCGCCTTGTTCGTGGTGATGCCGCACTGCGGGCCGAGGCCGCTGGTGCCGTGGTCCCACGCGACGATCGGATAGCCGCCCGCGGGCGCGGGCGTGTCCGGCAGCAGGACGAGCCCGGCGCCGTTGATGAGTCCGCCGGTGGGCCCCTCGGTGCGGTAGTCGACGATCGCCGCGCGCGACCAGTCACCCCATCCGGCGGGCTGTTCGAGGTGCCCGAGCAGCGCGCCGGCGCCCTCGGGTGCCGCTTGCGCCGCGGGAACACCGATCCCGGCCCCCGCCAGCAGGACCGCGGCGCCCGTCACCAACCGCAGACCGATACCCCTGGACATCACGCCACGCACTGCTCCGCCTCCATCACCGGCTCGAAGTCGACCGTTCCGACGGTAGTGCGCCCGGGCGATCGAGGCCCCGGGTGTGACGAGCGCCACTTTCTACGCCGCGCCGCGCGGGACGTCGGCGCCGACCCTTGCCCAGCGGCCGGAGCGGGCTCTGGCGACCACCGCGAGCAGGCGCAGCAGCATGAACGCGACCAGTCCGGACCAGATGCCCGCCACGCCCCAGTCGAAGACGAGCGAGAGCCAGATCAGCGGCAGGAATCCGACCAGGGCGGCGGCGAGGGTGGCGGTGCGCAGGAAGGCGGCGTCGCCCGCGCCGAGCAGCACGCCGTCGAGGGCGAAGACCGCGCCCGCCACCGGGATCATGGCGACGAAGAACCACCAGATGACGTGGGTGCGGTCGAGGACCTGGGCGTCGCCGGTGAACAGCAACGGGATCACGCCGGCGCCCGCGGCGAAGGCCGCGGCCAGGAGCAGGGCGAAGATCTCCGACCAGCCGGTGACGCGGCGCGCGATCCCCTTGGCGGCGCGCGCGTTGCCCCCGCCGAGCGCCGCCCCGACGAGTGTCTGCGCGGCGATCGCCAGCGAATCCAGCGTCAGTGCCAGGAAATTCCACAGCTGCAGCACCAGCTGATGGGCGGCGACCGAGGCCGCGCCGAAGCGCGCGGCCACCGAGGCCGCCGAGACGAAGCACACCTGGAACGAGAGGCTGCGCACGATGAGATCGCGGCCGAGCACCAACTGCGCCCGCATCACGGAAGGGCGTGGCCGTAACGACACCCGTTCCCGCAGGAGCGCGTACACGAACAGACCACCCGAGACGAGCTGACCGGCCACATTGGCCACCGCCGAGCCCGCGAGTTCCAGGCGCGGCGCGCCGAGCAACCCGTACACCAGTACGGGGCACAGCAGCGCCGAGAGGGCCAGGCCCGCGACCACGTACATCAGCGGCCTGCGCACATCCTGGACGCCGCGCATCCAGCCGTTGCCCGCCATCGACAGCAGGATCAGCGGCACCCCGAACAGGGCGATCCGCACCCAGATCAGCGCTTCCCCGGCGATCTCGCCTCCTCCGGCGATCGCCGCGCACAGCGGCCCCGCGAACACCTGCACGACCACCAGGATCAGCACTCCGATCGCGAGTCCCACCCAGCTGGCCTGGATGCCCTCCTCGACCGCACCGGCCCGGTCCCCCGCGCCGTGCCTGCGCGCGGCC
The DNA here is from genome assembly GCF_029868625.1 of Nocardia neocaledoniensis. GTDB lineage: Bacteria > Actinomycetota > Actinomycetes > Mycobacteriales > Mycobacteriaceae > Nocardia > Nocardia neocaledoniensis_A. The sequence goes on from NZ_JARWOJ010000167.1 coordinate 33,245, forward strand.
CGCGCCGTCGTGCCGTAGGACAGGAAGGTGAGCTGCGTGCTCACCGTCCCGACGATCACGCCACCGACCGCGAGACCGGCCAGCGCCAACGCCCCCAGCCGACCGATGATCGCCATGTCGAACAGCAGATACAGCGGTTCGGCCACCAGCACGCCGAGCGTCGGCAACGCGATCCCGAGAATCCGCCGCGGCCCGACCTCGGCCTCCCGATCAACCGTGGCACTCACGCCCGTCCCTCCCGTCTCGGAGCGCCTTCCGCGCCGCGTCCGCCGATGGTCGCATATGGCACCGACGTGAAGTCGGCACCGCGACCTGACAGGGCCACAAGCGTGCTGTTCGCGCTCGGCACGCTGCGGGCCTGGTCGGCGTCGCGTGGGCGATGCCCTCTGGCGACCGGCCTCCGGGCGTCGCCGGCCCGATCGGGGCTGGGCTGGGCGAAGCGGGTGCGCGGCGGCCGGAAGACGGTGCGCCCGCTACCCACCGCCACGGCGCACGGGATCAGGTCCAGCCCGGCAACGCGAGCGTGCCCGCGGCTGGTCGGCATGCACACGACTGTCCGATTCGGGCGAAGTCGTGCGCGAGGGGCGGCGAAGCGGCACTATTGGTCACTCGCCCAGCTTCGGTCCGCCCGGCCTCGCCGGGCGATCCGGCGGACACCGACGCACCGAGGACACGACGATGGCGAATCGATGGCGACTGATCACGGCGTTCGCCCTGGTCGGCGCGGCCACCCAGCTGGTGTGGCTCACCTACGCGCCGGTGACCACGGTGGCCGCCGCGCACTTCGGCGTCTCCGAAGCCGCCGTGGGCTGGCTGGCGAACATGTTCCCGCTGCTCTACGTGGTCCTGGCGGTGCCCGCGGGCGTCCTGCTCGACCGCTGGTTCCGGCCCGCGCTGATCGCGGGCGCGGTCCTGACCGCAATCGGCGCCGATCTGCGCCTGCTGCACGACGGATTCGCCGTGGCGCTGCTCGGACAAACCGTCGTCGCGGTGGCCCAGCCGCTCGTGCTCAACGCGATCACGGGGATCGCCGGGCACTACCTCGGCGAGAAGGACCGGGCCACCGGGATCGCCGTCGGTACTGCCAGTACCTTCGCGGGTATGGCCGCGGCCTTCGTCCTCGGCGCGATCTTCCCCGGCGAGCATCAGCTGGGGACACTGACCGCACTCGGCGCCGGATTCGCGACCGTGGCGGCCGTGCTGCTCACGCTCGAACTACTGCGGGCCGGGCGAATGTCCGAAGGCCGATCCCCGGCCGTACTCCCCGCCGTGAGCGCCGACTCGGCCGCAGCCGCGCAGCTCACCACCGGCAGCCTCGCCGCGGCGAATTTCGCCCCTGGTGAGTCGGCCGATCCCGCACCGGGCTCCGACTCCGCACAGGGCGCGCCCGCTGTCCCCGGCACGGACGCGTTCGGCGGTACGGCGGCGGGCGTGGGCTCCCCGCTGACGGTCCTGCGTGCGACCCTGCGCGACCGCTACGTGCGCCGGCTGTGCGCCGCGGTGTTCTTCCCCTTCGGCACCTTCGTCGCCCTCGCCACCTACGGCCAGGCGCTGCTCGAACCGGCCGGCGTGAGCGCCGACGCCGCGAGTGTCGCCCTGCTGATCAATGTCGTGGCGGGCGTGCTGGGATGTGCGGTCGTGCCGGTGGCCGTGCTGCGGCGCGGCGCCGAACTGCCCGCGGTCATGGTCGGGCTCACGGCCAGCGCCCTCGCCTGTCTGCTCGTCGCCGTGGCGCCCGGTCTCGCTACCGGTTTCCTGGCCTTCGTCCTGATCGGTCTCACGCTGCTGCCCGCGCTGCCGATCGTGCTCGCCATGGCCGAACGGCACACCGGGACGGCGGAGGGTACGGCGGCTGGTCTGATCTGGATGTCGGGCAACCTCGGCGGTCTGGTCGTCGCCGGCGCCACCGGTCTGCTGGTCGACCTTCCGGCACTGGCCTTCGGATTGTGCGGGGCGGCAACGCTTCTCGGCGTGCCCATGGTCCGGCTGCTGCGGCCCGAACCGGTCCCGATGAGCTGATCGTCACGTCGATCGCGCCCCGGCCGTGGTCACGCATCTCGTCGCGGGCACCGACCGGATCCAGCGCCCGCCGCTCGGGAAGCCCGACACGCTCGCGGAGAATCCGCCCGTCAGCCCAGGACGGCGATCAGCGCGCGCACCACATCGCCTGCGCTCCCGTACGTGGTGTAGCCCGCGGCGAAGCGGTGGCCGCCGCCGCCGAACGTGCCTGCGACCGCGGCGACGTCGACGCCGTCGCCCGCGCCCGGCGCCGAATCACGCGAGCGCAGGGACACGGTCCAGCGGTCGTTCTGCCCGCGGGACTCCTTGAAGACGGCCGCGATGCCCGCCTCCGAGGTGGTGCGGACGACGTCGATCACGCTCTCCACCTCCTCCGGGCCGACATCGTGGGTGTCGGCCGCGCGCACGAGCGCGTACACCAGCCCGACTCCGGCGGCCGAGGGCACGACCACGGCCGAGGCGAGGACCTTCGACAGCATCGGCAACCACGAGAACGGATGGGTGTCGAGCAGCACGCGGGTGATCTCGGTGCCGTCGATACCGGTGGCGAGCAGCCGCTCGGCCAGCCCGTGCGACCCGGGCCGGGCCCACCGGAACGAGCCGGTATCGGTGACCAGACCCGCGAACAGGCAGTGCGCGATCTCCGCGTCGATCGGCACGCCCCACGCGTCGAGCAGCCGGGTGACGAGTTCGGTCGTCGAGGCGGCGGTCTCGTCGATCAGGTCGACGGTGCCGAAGCCTTCGTTGGCGCGGTGATGGTCGATCACCAGCGTGGACGACGCACCGGGTAACCGGTCGGCGAGCGCACCGAGCCTGCTGCGGGCACCGCAATCGACCACGATCAGCAGGTCGACCTCGAGCGGCACCTCGGCGGCGGGCACCAGGTGTTCGATGCCGGGCAGGGTGCGCAGCGAAGCGGGCAGCTCGGCCGGCTCGGCGAACGACACCGTCACCGGCACGCCGCGCCGGTCCAGCGCCAGCGCCAGGGCCAGCCCGGAGCCGATGGTGTCGGCATCGGGCTGCACGTGACACAGCACCGTCACCGAACGCGCCGCCGCCAGCACGGCGACGGCCGCGTCCAGGACGGTCGCGTCGCGCACGCTCGTCATGCGGGATCGATTCGGCAGGCCACACGAGCTACCGGCCACGCGCGCAGGCATGCCCGGGCACGCCGCGTAGCCACACCGACCACCGACGCCGGGCCCTGACCGCTCATGCCGGGCTACTCGTCGCCGTCGTCGTCGCGATCGGACTTGTACGGGTCCGCCTCACCGGCGTGGGTGGCGTTGGCCGCGACCTTGGCGACCTCGTCGTCGATGGCGCGCGCCCTGGCCAGCAGTTCCTCCATCTCGCGCGCCGCGTCGGGCACCGTGTCCAGCGTGAACGACAGGATCGGCGTGAACTTCACGCCGGTTCCCGCACCCACCTTGGACCGCAGCACGCCCTTGGCCGCGTCCAGACCGGCGGCCGCGGCCGCGTAGTCGGGTTCGGTGTCGAGCGTCTCGCCCATCACCGTGTAGAACACCGTCGCCTCACGCAGGTCGCCGGTCACCTTGGCATCGGTGACGGTGACGAACCGCAGCCGCGGATCCTTGATCTCGTACTCGATCGCGGTGGCCACGATCGAGGAAATCCGCTTGGCGAGTCGGCGTGCCCTGGCTTGATCCACCATGGCTGTACCTCCCTCTAGTCTTCGGGTCCGAAGATCCGGCGGCGTACTGCCAGCAACTGTAACTCCGGACGGGCGGCGACGTGCCGCTCACACTTGTCGAGCACCTCGTTCAGGTGCCCGGTTTCCGCACTGACCATGGCCACGCCGAGCAGCGCCCGGCGGTGCAGGTCCTGATCTCCGGCCTCGGCGGCGTTCACCGCGTAACGCTTCTGCAGCTCGGCCAGGATCGGGCGGATCACCGACCGCTTCTCCTTCAGCGAGTGCACGTCACCGAGCAGTAGATCGAATTCGAGCGCACCGATGTACAGCGGTGCTCACCTCCTGGTAGATGGGATTCGCCCGCATGACCGCACGCCGCACCCGAAGTGTCGGATGCGGCGTGCGGAACGGTGTGCGATATCAGTCGCGCGGCTTCTCGCGCAGCTCGTAGGCCTCGATGATGTCGCCGTCCTTGATGTCGTTGTAGGTCACGGTCATACCGCACTCGTAACCTTCGCGCACCTCGGTGGCGTCGTCCTTCTCCCGCTTGAGCGAGGAGATGGTCATCGTCTCGGCGATCACCCGGCCGTCGCGGATCAGGCGCGCCTTGGCGTTGCGCTTGACCGAACCCGACAGGACCATGCAACCGGCGATGTTGCCGACCTTCGACGAACGGAAGATCGCGCGGATCTCCGCCCGGCCCAGCTCGACCTCTTCGTAGATCGGCTTGAGCATGCCCTTGAGGGCCTTCTCGATCTCGTCGATGGCCTGGTAGATCACCGAGTAGTACCGGATGTCGACGCCCTCGCGGTTGGCCAGCTCGGTGGCCTTGCCCTCCGCACGGACGTTGAAGCCGATGATGATCGCGTTCGAGGCCGACGCCAGGTTGACGTTGGTCTCGGTGACGCCACCGACACCGCGGTCGATGACGCGCAGACGCACCTCGTCGTCGATCTCGATGCCGAGCAGGGCCTCTTCGAGGGCCTCGACCGTACCGGAGTTGTCGCCCTTGAGAATCAGGTTGAGCTCCGAAGTCTCCTTCAGGGCGGCATCCAGATCTTCCAGGCTGATCCGCTTGCGGCTGCGCGCGGCCAGTGCGTTGCGCTTGCGCGCATTGCGGCGGTCGGCGATCTGGCGAGCGATCCGGTCCTCGTCGACGACGAGCAGGTTGTCACCGGCGCCGGGCACCGAGGTGAAACCGACGACCTGGACGGGCCGCGACGGCAGGGCCGCCTCGACGTCGTCGCCGTGCTCGTCGACCATGCGGCGCACGCGACCGTAGGCGTCGCCCGCCACGATCGAGTCGCCGACGCGCAGCGTGCCGCGCTGGATGAGCACGGTGGCCACGGGGCCACGGCCGCGGTCGAGGTGCGCCTCGATGGCAACACCCTGGGCGTCCATGTCCGGGTTGGCCCGCAGGTCGAGCGAGGCGTCGGCGGTCAGCAGGACCGCTTCCAGCAGCGCGTCGATGTTGGTGCCCTGCTTGGCGGAGATGTCGACGAACATGGTGTCGCCGCCGTACTCCTCGGTCACCAGGCCGTACTCGGTCAGCTGCTGCCGGATCTTGTCCGGGTTCGCGCCTTCCTTGTCGATCTTGTTGACCGCCACCACGATCGGCACGTCGGCCGCCTGGGCGTGGTTGATCGCTTCCACCGTCTGCGGCATGACGCCGTCGTCGGCCGCGACCACGAGGATCGCGATGTCGGTGGCCTTCGCGCCACGGGCACGCATGGCGGTGAACGCCTCGTGACCCGGGGTGTCGATGAAGGTGATCAGGCGCTCGTCGCCGTTGAGATCGGTCAGCACCTGGTAGGCACCGATGTGCTGGGTGATGCCACCGGCCTCGCCCTCACGGACGTTGGCCTTACGGATCGTGTCCAGCAGTCGGGTCTTACCGTGGTCGACGTGACCCATGACGGTCACCACCGGCGGACGCTGCTCGAGGTCGTCCTCGCCGCCGGCGTCCTCGCCGTAGGTGAGGTCGAACGATTCCAGCAGCTCGCGGTCCTCGTCCTCGGGGCTGACGACGTGCACGACGTAGTTCATCTCGCTGCCGAGCAGCTCGAGGGTCTCGTCGTTCACCGACTGGGTCGCGGTGACCATCTCGCCGAGGTTGAACAGCGCCTGCACAAGAGCGGCCGGGTTCGCGTCGATCTTCTCGGCGAAGTCCGACAGCGACGCGCCGCGGGCGAGCCGGATGATCTCGCCGTTGCCGCGGGGCAGCCGCACGCCACCGACGGCGGGCGCCTGCATGTTCTCGTATTCGGCGCGCTTCGCCCGCTTCGACTTACGGCCACGACGCGGAGCGCCACCGGGACGACCGAACGCACCGGCCGCGCCACCACGGCCACCGGGACCACCCGGACGACCGCCGCCGCCACCGGGACGACCACGGAAACCACCGGCCGCGGGCGCACCGGCACCCTGACCGGCACCGGGAGCACCGCCACCGCCACCGCGGTAGCCGCCACCGCCGCCGCCACCGGGACGACCGGCACCACCGGGCGCACCGCCCGGACGACCCGGACGGCCACCGGCCGCCGGACCCGGACGCGCGGAGCGCTGGGGCATGGCACCGGGGTTCGGCCGCGGGGGCATCGAACCCGGGGTGGGACGCGGACCACCGGGACGCGGGGCACCGCCCTGCGCGGCGGCCGGACGCGGGCCACCCTGGCCCTGACCGGGGCGGGGACCGCCCTGACCGGGGGTGGGACGGGGACCGCCCTGGCCGGGAGCCGGGCGGGGACCGCCCTGACCCGGCGTCGGACGCGGGCCGCCCTGCGGGGCCGGACGCGGCGCGGGACGCTCACGATCGGGCGCGGAGCTGAACGGGTTGTTGCCGACACGCGGAGTCTTCGGGCCCGGCTTGGGACCGGGACCGGCGGGACGCGGCGCCTGGGCGCCGGGCGCCGGCTGACCCGGACGCGGCTGACCCGGGCGCGGGGCGCCCGGGGCCGGGCGCCGGCCCGGGGTGGCCGGCCAGTGTCATATAAACAAAAACCCGCCCCCCAG
>NZ_JARWOJ010000168.1 GCF_029868625.1 Nocardia neocaledoniensis
AACTGCGCCGAGTGAGCGCCGATGATCGAAGCGGCCGTGGAATCGATCCACCACGTCGCCTGCCATCGAGAGTGCCCATCGGGGAGACTGACATCTGCCGGCAATGCGTGCAAGATCGTGCGGGTGGCCAGATTCGCCAACCCCGTGCAAACACCGAGCACAATGACGAGCCCTGCCACCCATCCCACGAACCATACAAACGGGCCGGACAGGTCGTTGTTGTCTCCCACCTCGACCCACCGGGCGGTAGCCGTAAACCCAATAGCAGCCGCGATTCCGCACACCACCAGTCGCCGGTTTCGATCGACGGGCGGCTCGGCGGTAAGGCGACGTACTGACCTCCGGAGCCAGGGATGGCGGTAGATGAAGCGAAGCAAGCGCCGTGACACCCGGGCGATGAAGGTGAGACATCCCAACATCAGTACCGTTAGCGGACCGGGAGGATTCGGCGGCGTAGGGTTCGGGTCATCCGTTCTGGACTCGGGCGTTTCCGATGACACCGGCGCCGGCGCGAAGGTAGTCAGAGTGTCGACGGGGCGACCGCGGTAGGTCAGGCCTGCGGGCCCTGGGGACTGGCGATTCGCGTGAAGTTGCCGGTAGCGGATGCGCTCCAGGCTGACCAGGGCGACTTGCGCGTCGCACAATCCGTCCTCGAGTTCCGCTTGGAGGCGCTGCGCTACTGCGGCATCCGCGCCCGGTCCCAGTCCTGTTCGAATGTCGCGGGCGAAGGTGTCGCGGTCATCGGGGCCGGTACCGGGTTGCGAGGTCGGTGACCAGCCGCGTTCGGTGAGAACATCGCGCGCGCGTTCTCGATCGAACGGCGATCCAGCAATTTCGATCCGGCACCGAGCACGCGCCAGGGCGACGTCGAGAAGATAGTGTCCCCTGTAGTCGACAAGATTGCGCAGACCCACCTGTTACCCCCGATTCCCCTCCAGCAGCGATGGATCCACCGTATCGCGCCGTGTCGGGCACCGGCCACTGGATTGCACCCCACAGCGACGACGCTGCACCGACCGGTAGTAGCCGGCGCAGGCGGCCGCGCTGCTGGCCCGGAACCGACTCGACAGCTACAGGTATCCGCATCCACCGCAGCACACTCGCAGTTGCTGGACCATCCTCATCAGGTACGCCGCCCCCGAACCCAGGAGGCGCAGGTTGCATCGGCGGCCGATGAACTAGATGGGTTCCAGCCACGATGACGAGACCGGTCAGGAGTTCACCTTTCACCACCACGGCGTGAACGAGCGAGGCTTCCCCAACCATGATGGCACCCAATCCGCACAGCAGGGCGATTCGCTGCGGTTACGCCACCGCGGCGTCATGTGTTGTCGTGGGCAGCTGCGGCCTTCCGGCGCCGGTAGTCGCGCTGACGGCACGCATTGCTGCATAGCGCGCGCGGCCGTCCTTGGCTTGCACCGTTTTTCGATGGCGGGTTCACCGGCACCATGCACGGGCATTGCCTGCAACGCACCGATTGCGAACGTAACGTTGTCGCTCCTGCCCGGTCACCGACGTGGATTGTGCACGCAGGGTCGGGTGGCCGAACGGCTGTCGGACCCGCAATCTTCTTCCTGAGGTAGGCCGCGAATTCCTCGGCGTTGACCCGATCATCAT
>NZ_JARWOJ010000169.1 GCF_029868625.1 Nocardia neocaledoniensis
ACACCGAACAATCAGGGCGGCGGTGGCGGCGGGGGCCAGTACCCGTTCAACTGACCGGCGTGGGGTACGGGCCCCCCCCCGCCCCGACCCCAATTATACCCCCCATGGCGCCCCCGACGTGTCCCGGAGCGCGGGCGCCCAGGGGCGTATACTCGGGGTGCCGGGGGGGGGGGGCCCGCAACCCACGCCGGTCAGTTGAACGGGTACTGGCCCCCGCCGCCACCGCCGCCCTGATTGTTCGGTGTCGCGACGTCGATGATGTCCTGGACGAGCGAGACGATCGCCCGGCCGACCTCGAGAACCCCGTTGCCGAGGGTGGAGAATTCCTGCGCGATGTAGTGGAGCATCTTGTTCGTCCTCACGTCTGGCGAGCCGAATAGTGCTCTCCCAGAGTGCCACACGAACCGGGGCGAGCGGGTTCGCTCAGGACGCGAGGAAGTTCAGGATCGCCAAGGCCAGCGGCGAACTCAGGTCGAACAACACCCGGCCGATGTGCAGGCCGACGGTGGCGCCGGATTCGTAGTGGTCGGACAGGAACTGCAGGATCGCGTCCTCGGTCATGATCTTCTCCTCCTGGTCGGGGCGCCGCGGGCTAGGTGAAGAACGGCTGCAGCAGGGGCGCGCCCATGTCGATGACGACCTTGGCGACGGTCAGGCCGAGGTTTCCGAGTCCGATAACGACATGGCCGATCAGGTCGTAGTTGTCCTGGGCGAAATCTCGTAGCTGCTGCATGATGACGTACTCCTTGATCCCGACCGGTTCCGAATCTGCTGTGACCACCGTCTCACATTCAGGGTTTGCTGCCAAGATGCCGAGCGGTGTCATCGCAGGTGATCGCGGTTTTCTGGCGCCCTGGCCGAGAGGCGTAACCCCCGGTGATGAATGAGATTGCATCATCGTGCATAATCATTTGCAGCAACGGCGCGAGCCGACTCGGCGGCCGGAGCATCCATACTGCTCAGGGCAGCCCGCGCAGCGGAACGACAACACCTCGAGGAGCACAACAGACATGTCCGATCGCGTCGTACTCGCCTACTCCGGTGGGCTGGACACCTCCGTCGCCATCAGCTGGATCGCGAAGGAGACCGGTGCCGAGGTGGTGGCCGTGGCCATCGACCTGGGCCAGGGTGGCGAGGACATGAACGTGGTGCGCCAGCGAGCCCTGGACTGCGGCGCCGTCGAGGCGATCGTGGTCGACGCGCGCGACGAGTTCGCCGACGAGTACTGCCTGCCGACCATCCAGGCCAACGCCATGTACATGGGCCAGTACCCACTGGTCTCGGCCATCAGCCGTCCGCTGATCGTCAAGCACCTGGTCGAGGCCGCGAAGTTCCACAACGCGACCACCGTCTCGCACGGCTGCACCGGCAAGGGCAACGACCAGGTCCGCTTCGAGGTCGGCATCGGCGCGCTCGCACCCGACCTGGACGTCATCGCCCCGGTCCGTGACTACGCCTGGACCCGCGAGAAGGCCATCGCCTTCGCCGAGGAGAACAACCTCCCGATCAACGTCACCAAGAAGTCGCCGTTCTCCATCGACCAGAACGTGTGGGGCCGCGCGGTCGAGACCGGCTTCCTCGAGGACCTGTGGAACGCGCCGACCAAGGACGTCTACGACTACACCGCCGACCCGACGGTGAACTTCGAGGCGCCCGACGAGGTCATCATCACCTTCGACAAGGGTGTGCCGGTCGCCATCGACGGCCGTCCCGTCACCGTGCTGCAGGCCATCGAGGAGATGAACACCCGCGCGGGCCGCCAGGGCGTCGGCCGCCTCGACATGGTCGAGGACCGGCTCGTCGGCATCAAGAGCCGCGAGATCTACGAGGCGCCGGGCGCCATCGCGCTGATCACCGCGCACCAGGCGCTCGAGAACGTCACCATCGAGCGCGAGCTGGGCCGCTACAAGCGTCAGGTCGAGCAGCGCTGGGGCGAGCTGGCCTACGACGGCCTGTGGTTCTCCCCGCTCAAGCGCGCCCTGGACGCCTTCGTGCAGGACACCCAGCAGCAGGTCTCCGGCGACATCCGGATGGTGCTGCACGGTGGCTCCGCCGTGGTCAACGGCCGCCGCTCCGAGCAGTCGCTCTACGACTTCAACCTGGCCACCTACGACGAGGGCGACACTTTCGACCAGTCGCTGGCCAAGGGCTTCGTGCAGATCCACGGCCTGTCCTCGAAGGTCGCCGCGCGGCGCGACCTGAACCAGAAGTAACACCGCACCACCGCGTCCCCGGCTCCGACATCCGACGGGCCGGGGACGCGGCATGTGTGCGCCCGCCCGGGTCGACCGGACTCGTGGCGACGCCGACGCGGGCGGCACCCGCGCCGCTGGTTACGGTGGACATCGGCATCCCCCCGCACTTCTATCCCGAGGAGACAGCACACCATGACCGACGGCGGCAGCACGAACACCGGTGCCCTCTGGGGTGGGCGCTTCGCGTCCGGGCCCGCCGAGGCGATGGCGGCGCTGAGCAAGTCCACGCACTTCGACTGGGCGCTGGCGCCCTACGACATCCGCGCCTCCCAGGCGCACGCCCGGGTCCTGCACAAGGCGGGCCTGCTCTCCGCGGAAGATCTGTCCGGCATGCTGGCCGGTCTGGACGCGCTGGCCGCCGACGTGGCCTCGGGCGCGTTCGGTCCCGCCGACTCGGACGAGGACGTGCACGGCGCGCTGGAGCGGGGACTGATCGAGCGGGTCGGCGCCGAGCTCGGTGGCAGGCTGCGGGCGGGCCGCTCGCGCAACGACCAGGTGGCCACGCTGTTCCGGATGTGGCTGCGTGACGGCGTGCGCCGGGTCGCCGCGGGCGTGCTCGATGTGGTCGACGCGCTCGTCGCCCAGGCCGCGGCGCATCCCGACGCGGTGATGCCGGGCAAGACGCACCTGCAGGCCGCCCAGCCGGTGCTGCTCGCGCACCATCTGCTCGCGCACGCGCACCCACTGCTGCGCGATCTGGAACGCCTGCGCGACTTCGACAAGCGTGCCGCGATCTCGCCCTACGGCTCGGGCGCGCTCGCCGGTTCCTCGCTGGGCCTGGACCCCGAGCAGATCGCCGCCGAATTGGATTTCACCGCCGCGGCGGCCAATTCGATCGACGCGACCTCCTCGCGTGACTTCGCCGCGGAGGCCGCGTTCGTCCTCGCCATGATCGGTGTCGACCTGAGCCGGATGGCCGAGGAGGTCATCCTCTGGAGCACACCGGAATTCGGGTACGTGACCCTCGCCGACGCGTGGTCGACCGGCTCGTCGATCATGCCGCAGAAGAAGAACCCCGATGTCTCCGAGCTGACCCGCGGCAAGGCGGGTCGCCTGATCGGCAACCTGACCGGCCTGCTCGCCACGCTGAAGGCCCAGCCGCTGGCCTACAACCGGGACCTGCAGGAGGACAAGGAGCCCCTGTTCGACTCGGTCGCCCAGCTCGAGCTGCTGCTGCCCGCCATCGCGGGCCTGGTGGGCACGCTGACCTTCCACACCGACCGGATGGCCGAACTCGCCCCCGCCGGCTTCACCCTCGCCACCGACATCGCGGAATGGATGGTGCGCCAAGGTGTTCCGTTCCGGGTGGCGCACGAGGCGGCCGGCGCGTGCGTGCGGGTCGCCGAGGGCCGCGGTGTCGGCCTCGACGAACTCACCGACGCGGAGTTCGCCGCCGTCGATCCGGCGCTGACCGCGGGTGTGCGCGAAGTCCTCACGGTCGAGGGCTCCATCGCCTCCCGCAACGCCAGGGGCGGCACCGCCGGTGTCCGCGTCGCCGAGCAGCTCGACGAGGTGCGCGCGTCCGCCGAGGACGCCCGCGCCTGGCTGAGCTGATCTCGCACGGGAGCGGCTGATTCGGGCGCCGGGCTACTCTGCGCCCATGACGTTGCTGTTCCTGGCGCTGGCCATCGCCTCCGAAGTCACCGCGACGGTGTCGCTGAAGCTGTCCGAAGGGTTCACCAAGCTGGTGCCCTCGATCATCGTCGTGGTGGGCTACGGCACCGCGTTCTACTTCCTGTCCCAGGCGTTGAAGCGCGGGATGGGTATCGGTGTCGCCTACGGGATCTGGTCGGCCGTCGGTGTCGCGGCCATCGCGGCGATCGGCGTGCTGTTCCTGGGCGAGCGCCTCACCCTGGTGCAGGTCGGCGGGATCGGTCTGGTGATCCTCGGCGTGCTGGCTCTGGAACTCGGTGGCGCACACTGATTCACCGGACTACCGGCACTTGCGCCGCACCGGTCTCAAAGATCACCGCGCCGCGCGAGTTCGGGGGTGCTCGTGCGGCATTGCGCCACGGTGGCTCGCATTGCCCGCCCCCGCGGGGAGGCGCTCTGCGGCTCCGGTCCACCGACCTGAGCAGCGATTCGGTCACGCTAGAGCTCGGCGCGCACCCTGAATCCCGCGTCGCGCAAGGAGTCCAGGACATCATCCCGGTGGGCGGGACCGCGCGTTTCCACCGTCAGCGACACCTCGACCTCGTCGACGGCCAGCCACATGCCGGTGCGCGAATGCACGACGTCGACCACGCTCGCACCCGCGCGGCCGACGACCCGGAGCAGCTCGGACAGGGCGCCGGGGCGGTCGGCGATGGTCACCCGCATCGCCAGATAGCGGCCCGCCGCGCTGAGACCGTGTCCGATCACCCGGGTGAGCAGCAGTGGGTCGATGTTGCCGCCGGACAGGACCGTGACGACCGGGCCGGGCAGGTCGCGCTCGCGCAGGGCGGGGGTGAGCAGGGCGGCGACCCCTGCGGCGCCCGCGGGCTCGACGATGAGCTTGGCGCGCTCCAGGCACAGCAGCAGCGCCTTGGACAGCGCGTCCTCGTCGACCGTGACGATCTCGCGCACCAACTCGGCCACATGGGCGAAGGGTACGGCGCCGGGCAACCCGACCGCGATGCCGTCGGCCATGGTCGCCATCCTCGGCACGCGCACCGGCTTGCCCGCGGTGAGCGAATCCGGCCAGGCCGCCGCCTCGGCCGCCTGCACCCCGATCACCTCGACGTGCGGCGCCAGCGCGTGCAGGGCGACCGCGATCCCCGCCAGGAGCCCACCGCCACCGGTCGGCACGACGACGGTCCCGACATCGGGAACCTGCTCGAGGATCTCCAGCGCGACCGTCGCCTGGCCCGCGACGATGTCGGGATGGTCGAACGGATGGATCAGCGTCGCACCGGTGCGTTCGGCGAATTCCTGTGCAGCCAGCAGTGATTCATCGATGGTGTCGCCCACCAGATGCACCTCGGCACCGTAGGCGCGGGTCGCTACCAGCTTGGGCAGCGATGCGCCGATCGGCATGAACACCGTCGAGCTGATGCCCAGCTCGGCGGCCGACCACGCCACGCCCTGGGCGTGATTGCCCGCGCTCGCCGCGACCACCCCGCGCGCCCGCTCGGCCGCGGGCAGATTCGCGATCCGGTTGTAGGCGCCGCGCGGCTTGAACGACCCGGTCCGCTGCAGGTTCTCGCACTTGAGCAGCACCTGCGTCCCGATCCGCTCCGACAGCACCCGCGACCCCACGGTCGGCGTGCGCCGGATCACCGGCGCGAGCAACCGCGCCGCCGCCTCGACCTGTTCGATCCCGACGCTCTCCATGGGCCACATCGTGCCAGCCCGCCGCCGCGCACTCAGGCGAGGGCGGCGGCCTTGGCGATGTTGTGCGCGCGGGTGCCGAGGCGGGTGAGCCGGGCGTCGCCGAGCGGGGTGAGCTTGCCGCCGAGACGGTTGGTCACGAAGGCCAGCGACAGCCCGGTCGCGGGGTCGGCGAACGCGCCGGAACCGCCGAGGCCGAAGTGCCCGAACGCCGAGATCGGGTCGGCCTTGGACGGTTTCATCGGCACGCCGTGGAACCCGAGCGCCCACGGGATGCGGAAGGCGAGTACATAGTCGGGCGTGAACACCTGCCGGGTGGACATGCGCCGCACCGTCTCGGGCCGCAGCACCTGGGTGCCCTCGAGCTCGCCCTTGTTGGCGAGGGCGGCGTACACCCTGGCCAGCGCGCGTGCCGAGAACACCCCGTTCACGCCCGGCATCACCGAATCGTGGATACGGGGATCGACGATGAGGTCGGCGAAACCGCGCGGCGTGGTCTCCGCGGCCGCCGCGAACCTGGTGCGGGTGAGCAGGTCCGAGCCGCGCTCCCACTCCATGCCCGCGGCGCGCAACCGGGGAAAGGTGGTGGCGATGCGATGCCGCTCCTCCTTCGGCACCCGGAACCAGAGTTCTTCGGCGCCGAGGGGTTCGGCGAGTTCGGTGCGCACCACGTCGACGAACTCGCGACCGGTGACCCGGCGCACCAGCTCGGCGGCCAGGTGACCGAAGCTGATCCCGTGATAGCCGCTGGTGACCCGGTGCCGCGGGTCGGGGGTGGCCGCCGCGAGGGCGGCGGTGACGGCCTCGTCGTCGAGGAACCGTTCGACCGGCCCGGGGAGCAGCCCGCGCAGCCGGTGCAGACCGGCGCGGTGGGTGAGCACGTCGCGCACGGTGATGTGCGCCTTGCCCGCCGCCGCGAATTCCGGCCAGTACTCGGCGACGGCGGTGTCGTAGTCGAGCTGACCGCGTTCGGCGAGCTGATGGATCACCGTGGACGCCACGCCTTTTCCGGTGGAGAAGGCCAGCGCGACGGAGTCCGCGGACCACGGCACACCGGGGGCGGAGTAGCCCGCCCACACATCCACCACCGGTTCACCGTGCAGGTACACGCACAGCGCGCCGCCGCCGTGCGCGGGCGTGCGGAACAGGCTGTCGAACATGGTGACCAGGCTGACGAAACGGCGATCCACCGACTGCGTTGTCGAAACTCCCATCCCCCGAGCATGCCATTCCCATTCCTGGACCGACCGGTACGGTGATCGTTTCCTGACCGTCACACAGGGGACTGCGGCCGCAACAGATCGTCCATAGCATGAGTCGATGACCCAGAGACGACGATCGGCGCTGCTCGCCCGGCTGGTGGTCGACGAGCCGGGCCGCCCGCAGGTGATCCTCGGCGAACTGCGCCGGGTGATCCTCGACGGCGCCGTCCCGCCGTGCACGGTGATTCCGCTGCGTGAGGTGGCCGAACTGTTCGGCGTGAGCCACATCCCGGTGCGTGAGGCGCTCAAGACCCTGATCGGGGAGGGGCTGGTCACCCACCGTCAGCAACGCGGATATCAGGTGGCCCAGCTCACGGCGCGCGAACTGCGGGAGATGTACATCGTGCGCGACACCCTGGAGACGGCCTCGCTCGCGGCCGCGGCCGCCAACGCCGACGATGCCGAACGCGCGCATCTGCTCGCCGTGAACGAGCTGCTCGAGCGCGCCATCCTCGACGACGATCCGGCGGCGTATCAGCGGCAGTCGCGCAGCTTCCACGTCGCGCTGACCCGCCCGTCCCGGATGTTCCGGCTGCTGCACATGCTGGAGGCGGCCTGGAACATCACCGAACCCGCGCAGCCGATGGTGCACATCGACCGGTGCGACCGGGAACGGCTGCACATCGACCACATCGCGATGCTCGACGCGTTCCTCGCCCGCGACGTCGACCGATTGCTCGCGCACGCCGACGAACACCACCGCAGGCTGGAATCGGTCATCGCCACCCTGCCCACCGATACCGGGTTGCTCGCGCCGGAAGATATATCTTCGGTGCAATAGCCGGGAAACGGTCGGGAAACCGTGGGGCAACTGCTGATACTTACCGTCAGCGCAGCAGATTCACCCCTTCGGACGGGAACGATCATGACCGACACCATCACCTCCGCCGCGGGTGTTCCCGCCGGTGATCCGCCGAAATACGACCCCCGGCTGACGAACGACGATCTGGCTCCGCTGCGCGAACAACGCTGGGGCACTTACAACATATTCGCCTTCTGGATGTCGGACGTGCACAGCGTCGGCGGATATGTCACCGCCGGTAGCCTTTTCGCACTCGGTCTGGCGAGCTGGCAGGTGCTGGCGGCATTGCTCATCGGCATCACCATCGTCTATTTCTTCTGCAATCTGGTCGCGAAACCGAGTCAGGTGACCGGGGTGCCCTATCCGGTGATCTGCCGCAGTGCCTTCGGCGTGCTCGGCGCGAACATCCCCGCGATCATCCGCGGCTTGATCGCGGTGGCCTGGTACGGCATCCAGACCTTTCTCGCCTCCGCCGCGCTGGATGTCGTGCTGGTGAAGCTGTTTCCGGGGCTGGCGCCCTACGCCGTCACCGCCGACTACGGCTTCCTCGGGTTGTCGCTGCTCGGCTGGGGCAGCTTCCTGCTGCTGTGGGTGGTGCAGGCGTGCGTGTTCTGGCGCGGTATGGATTCGATCCGCAAATTCATCGACTTCTGCGGACCGGCCGTGTACGTGGTGATGTTCGTGCTGTGCGGCTATCTGATCGCGAAAGCCGGGTGGGGTGCCATCGACCTGAGCCTGGGCGAGGTGAAGTACACCGGCTGGGCGTCGGTTCCGGTGATGCTCGGCGCGATCGCGCTGGTGGTCTCCTATTTCTCCGGACCGATGCTGAACTTCGGCGACTTCTCCCGCTACGGCAGGAGCTATCGCGCCGTGCGGGCCGGCAATCTGCTCGGACTGCCCGTGAATTTCCTGCTGTTCTCGCTGCTGGTCGTGATCACCGCGTCGCTGACGGTGCCCGTCTACGGTGAACTGATCACCGATCCGGTCGCCACCGTCGCCAAGATCGATTCCACCTTCGCGATCGTGCTGGGCGCGCTCACGTTCACCGTCGCCACGATCGGCATCAATATCGTCGCCAATTTCATTTCGCCCGCCTTCGATTTCTCGAATGTGAGCCCGCAGCGGATCAGCTGGCGCGCGGGCGGCATGATCGCCGCGGTCGGTTCGGTGCTGATCACCCCGTGGAATCTCTACAACAACCCCGACGTGATCCACTACACGCTCGAGGTGCTCGGCGCGTTCATCGGTCCGCTGTTCGGGGTGCTGATCTGCGACTACTACCTGGTGCGCAAGCAGCAGGTGATCGTCGACGACCTGTTCACCATGTCCGAACGCGGAACCTATTGGTACCGCAAGGGATATCACCCCGCCGCGATCATCGCGACCGCGGTCGGCGCCACCGTCGCGGTGTTCCCGGTGCTGTTCAACAGTCTGCGTGGCATGCACACCGCCGCCCAGTACAGCTGGTTCATCGGCTGCGGCGTCGGATTCGCCACCTACTACCTGCTGACCGCGGCCAAGCGCGCGGCGGCCACCGAGGAGGCCGGAGCCTGATGCGGATCAGGGTGATCAACCCGAACACCACGCGCGCGATGACCGCGACGATCGAGCGGTGCGCGCTGGCCGTCGCGGGCCCGGGCACGGTGCTCGACGCGGTCACCTCGGAAATGGGGCCCGCCTCCATCGAGAGCCACTACGACGAGGCCATGAGCGTGCCGGGTCTGCTGGCGGCGATCCGGCGCGGGGAGGCGGAGGGTGTGGACGGTTACGTCATCGCCTGCTTCGGCGATCCGGGACTCGACGCGGCCACGGAACAGGCCCCCGGCCCCGTGATAGGTATAGCGGAGGCGGCGCTTAACACCCCCACCCCCCCCCGCCCCCGCCAAAACCGGGGGTCCACCCGGGGCCCGACCCGGGGGCCCGCCCCCCCGCCGGCC
>NZ_JARWOJ010000170.1 GCF_029868625.1 Nocardia neocaledoniensis
GCGATAGAAGCGTGCCAGGTGATCGGCGAAGTACCCGGCCAGCGCGGCGTTCGTACCGACGACGCCTTTCGGTTCGCCGGTGGAGCCGGAGGTGAAGATGATGTAAGCGCTCTGCTCGAGCTCGCGGCGCACGGGTTCGGCGGGGACGAGTGGGCTCGGCGGGCTGGTCCTGTTGCTCGCCGGCCGCGCCCCGGTCGGGGCCGTCGACACCCGGGTCGTCGCGCCGACGCCGTTGCGCGCGCAGCTCACCCAGGTGCTGGCCACCATCCCGCTCACCACCCTCACCGGCCTGCAATGGGTCACCTGGCTGGCCGTGGTGTCGGCCATCGCGGGCTGGTCCGGTTCGCTGCCGTGGCTGCCGCGCCTGTCCTGGTGGTGGATCGCGCTGGCCTTCGTGCTCTTCATCTCGCCGCTGGGCCGGATGACGCTGTGCGTGGCGGGTTCCCGGGTGCTGCTGCTCGGCCTGCGCCCCGGCACCTACCCGCGCGGCTCGTGGGTGCACCTGCGGCTGTGGGCCGCGGTGCGCCTGTCGGAGGCCAGCGGTGCCGAGAGCCTGTCCGGCGCGCCGCTGATGGTGCCCTTCGCCCGCGCGCTCGGCGCGAAGATCGGTAAGGGCGTCGACCTGCACACCCTCCCGCCGGTCACCGGCATGCTCGAACTCGGCGACGGCGCCAGCGTGGAACCCGAGGTCGACCTGTCCGGCTACTGGGTCGACGGCGACGTCGTGCACATCGGCGGCATCACCATCGGTGACGGCGCCGTGATCGGCGCGCGCTCGATCCTGCTGCCCGGCACCAAGATCGGGAAGAAGGCCGAGATCGCGCCCGGCTCCGCGGTCTCGGGCAAGGTGAAGGCCGAGCAGGAGTGGGCGGGCTCGCCCGCCACCAAGACCGGCAAGGCGACCCACCGCTGGCCCGACCGCACGCCCGATCGGGCCAGGCACTGGCTGATCGTGTTCGGCCTGTCCTCGATGGCACTGGCCGCCATGCCCGTGCTCGGCCTGGCCGTCGGCGGCACCTTCATCGCCTGGTGGGTCCGCGAGGAGACCACCATCGGCGCCGCGGCGCTGCGCGGATTCGTCATCCTGCCGGTCGCGACGCTGCTCAGTCTCGGTGTGTACGCCGTCGCCACCGTGCTCGCCGTGCGCCTGCTCGGCATCGGCCTGCGCGAGGGATACCACCCCGTGCGCAGCCGGACGGGCTGGCAGGTGTGGGCCACCGAGCGCCTGCTCGACTCGGCCCGCACGTTCCTGTTCCCGCTCTACGCCAGCTTGCTCACCCCGATCTGGCTGCGCCTGCTCGGCGCCAAGATCGGCAAGAACGTCGAGGCGTCGACGGTGCTCCTGCTGCCCAAGTTCACGGTCGTCTCCGACGGCGCGTTCCTGGCCGACGACACCATGATCGCCAGTTACGAACTCGGCGGCGGCTGGCTGCGGATCGGCGAGGCCAAGGTCGGCAAGCGCGCCTTCCTCGGCAACTCCGGGATGACCGCGCCGGGTCGCCGGGTGCCCAAGAACGGGTTGGTCGCGGTGTTGTCGGCGGCCCCGAGCAAGGCCAAGGCCGGCTCGTCGTGGCTGGGCAGCCCGCCGGTGCGGCTGCGCCGCGCGACCGAATCCAGCGACACCTCACGCACGTTCGATCCGCCGCTGCGGTTGAAGCTGGCCCGCGCCTTCGTCGAGACCTGCCGGTTGATTCCGGTGATGGTCACCTTCGCCATCGGCCTCGGGGTGCTGTTCACCCTCGCCCTGATCGCCCAGCACTCCGACTATCTCGTCGCCGCGCTGCTCTCCGGCTTGGTGCTGATGGTGGCGGGCGCGCTGGCCGGTGCGATCGCGGTGGCGGCGAAGTGGTTGCTGGTCGGCCGGATTCGCGCCGTCGAGCATCCGCTGTGGAGCTCGTTCGTGTGGCGCAACGAGGTCTCCGACGCGTTCGTCGAGACCGTCGCCGCGCCCTGGTTCGCCAGGGCCGCCACGGGTACTCCTGTGATGAACCTGTGGCTGCGTGGACTCGGTGCCAAGATCGGTCGCGGGGTATGGTGCGAGTCCTATTGGCTACCGGAGGCGGACCTCGTGACACTCGGTGACGGCGCGACCGTGGAGCGCGGTTGTGTGGTGCAGACCCATCTGTTCCACGACCGCATCATGTCCATGGACACGGTGACCCTGGACGCGGGCGCCACCCTCGGCCCGCACTGTGTCGCCCTGCCCGCCGCCCATATCGGCGCGGGCGCCACCATCGGCCCGGCGTCGCTGGTCATGCGCGGTGACGTGGTCCCACCGTCGACCCGGTGGTGGGGCAACCCCATCTCGCCGTGGACCGGCACCGCCGCGACGCCGGAGTCGAGGCAGCGCGGAGCCGCCTGATGCGGAGCAAGTTCTACGAGGCCCCCATCGACGACTACCTACCGCAGAACGGAAACCGCGGCTACCGCGTCTCCAGGTACGAACTGGAGCTGAGCTACAAGCCCGCCAGCACCCGCCTGGCCGGACGCGCGGTGGTCATCGCCGTGACCACCGCGGTGCGGTCCTGGTTCACCCTCGACCTGTCGCAGTCGCTGACGGTGTCGAAGGTGTTCGTGAACGGGGCCAAGGCCGCCAAGTTCGCGCACCAGCACAACAAGCTCTCGGTGACCCCGCAGCAGAAGATTCCCGCGGGCGGGGTCCTGGAGATCACCGTCCAGTACGGGGGCACCCCGAAGCCGGTGCGCGGACCGTGGGGCGAGGTGGGCTGGGAGGAGCTCACCGAGGGCGCGCTGGTGGCGAGCCAGCCCAACGGCGCGGCGTCCTGGTTCCCGTGTGACGACCACCCGAGTTCCAAAGCGTCCTACCGGATCTCGATCACCACCGACAGCCCGTTCTACGCCGTCGCCAACGGCACCCTGATGCGCAAGCAGGCCAAGGCCAGCCAGACGACCTGGGTGTACGAACAGCCCGAGCCGATGGCCAGTTACCTGGCGACGATCCAGATCGGCAACTACCGCAAGTACCGGATCGGCGCGCCCGGCGAGCCGGTGCCGATGCAGGCCGTCGTCCCGCCGCGGCTGCGCGCGAACTTCGAGCACGACTTCGCCAGGCAGCCGCAGATGATGGCGCTGTTCACGGAGAAGTTCGGGCCGTATCCGTTCGAGGGCTACACGGTGGTCGTCACCGACGACGAGCTCGACATCCCGATCGAGGCGCAGGGCATCTCGGTGTTCGGCGCCAATCACTGTGACGGCAAACGCGGTTCGGAGCGGCTGGTCGCGCACGAGCTGGCCCACCAGTGGTTCGGCAACAGCCTGACCTTGAAGCAGTGGCGCGACATCTGGCTGCACGAGGGCTTCGCCTGTTACGCGGAGTGGATCTGGTCCGAAGCCGCGGGCGGCCCGACCGCCGACCAGCTGGCCAGGGCCGCGCGGACCAATCTGGCGCGTCAGCCGCAGGACATCGTCATCGGCGACCCCGGCCCCAAGGACATGTTCGACGACCGCGTCTACAAGCGCGGTGCGCTCACCCTGCACGCGCTACGCCTGGAACTGCGCGACCACCTGTTCTTCGAACTCATCCGGGAATGGACCGCGCGCTACCGGCACGCCTCGGTGACGACCGAGGAATTCGTCGATCTGGCAGGCCATTACAGCGTGGCCCCGCTGCGTCCGCTGTTCGCGCTCTGGCTGGGCACCAAACCGCTGCCCACGCTCCCGCCGCTGGGCGGGTCGGCGCATCAGAACACCAGGTAGCGCTGGGCCAGTTCCTCGACGAGGGGATCATCGGAGGGCACCATCTCCAGCGCCTCGAGGTCCTCGGCGACCGAGATGCTCCTGGTGTCGTCGCGCTCGGGGTCGGGGCCGTCCTCGGCCAGCTGGCGCAACAGTTTCTGGCGGACTCGATCCTTCAGTGAATCGCGCATACATCCAGATTGCCCGCCCGACGGCACGGACACCAGTATCAGACGGGGGTGAGCCAGGTTCCCCACGGCGTGTTGCGCAACACGGTGTAGACGGTGAGCAGTCCGACGAACGACCACACCGTCACCGCGCTCAGCCCCGGCAAGCGCCACCGTTGCCCACGGCGCGCGCGCAGCGCCCAGTCGATGACGAACACCGCGAACGCGATGACCAGCGGCAACACCAGGATGTTGCTGTGCAGCGAGTCGAGGACGCGCCCATCGGTGAGATTGTGCATCGCCCGCATGCCGCCGCAGCCGGGGCAGTACACCCCGAACAGCGCGTACACGGGGCACAACCCGTAGGAACCCTCGACGTGCGGATCGCGGAAATGCAGCAACGCCAGGGTGCCGATGCCGAGCCCGGCCGTGAGCAGCGGCGGAGCCAGCCGTCGCCAGGTCGGCGGCAGCGTCTCCGTGGTCGGGTTCTCTGCCATGACCGGCGTGCTGTCCACGCTCCCACGGTACTGGGGCCGGGACGAGGTCGTCCAGCACGCACGGGTCGCGGCGAAACGCTGTAATTTTCCGGCGTTGTCGGGCGATTTCACAGTGTCGGCGCGTCGGGTGACCCCGTTCACAACAAATGGGACACTGTGACCCGCTAACACTAGCTAGCACCCCAGCACGCACTGTACGGTGGCCTACGACACAAAGGAGTGCCGACATGCTAGCGAAGTCGATGATGACGCTCGGCGGCGTGAGTGCCCGGTTCCGCACCGGCCTGCGTACCCGTGGTTTCGCCACCGCGAAGCTCAACGCCCCCGCCACCGCGCCCCAGGTCGTCCCGGTGACCACCGCCGACGGCGCCGATCTCCGGGTCCACGTCTACGGGCCCGACACCGCACCCACCCTGGTTCTCATCCACGGCTGGGCGTGCAGCATCGAATACTGGAACCCGCAGCTCAACGCCTTCGCCGGCGAGTACCGCGTGGTCGCCTACGACCAGCGCGGCCACGGCGAATCGACCCTCGGCACCGCCGCACCCAGCGAGCACACCCTGGCCGACGACCTCTCCGCCGTCCTCGACGCGACGCTGCGTCCGGGCGAGAAGGCCGTGCTGGCCGGGCACAGCATGGGCGGCCTGACCATCCAGGCCTGGGCCAAGCACCACCCCGAGCAGGTCGGCGAGCGGGCCGAGGCGGTATTGCTGGCCAACACCGCCAACGGCCAGATCCGCTGGGAAACCGACATGCTGCCGGTGCTGAACAAGCAGCTCACCGTCGCCGACTACCCGGTCACCCTGCTCGGCGCGCCGGTGCGGATGCCGCAGCCGGTGAGCGAATCGCTGCTGTTCGCGCCGCTGCCGATTCCCGGCGGCTGGTTCACCGAGCAGATGTTCCGGTACCGGATCCTCACCCCGGAGGCCTCCGCCGAGGAGATCGCCTTCGCGATCGGCATCATCCGCTCGTGCCGTCCGCTCGCCCGCGGCCGCCACGCCGCCGCCATGGCCGACATGGACCTGTCGGCGGGCACAGCCAACCTGACCGTGCCGACGACCGTGATCGCGGGCGCCAAGGACCGGCTCCTCCCGCAGCGCATGTCCCGGCCGATCGTCGACATCCTGCGCCGCACCGGTTATCTGGCCGATGTGCACGTGCTGCCGCACGGTCACCTCGGCAATATCGAGGACACCGACGCCTTCGACGCGATCCTGCGCCAGATCCTGCGTTCGGCCACCTACTCTCGGGCCACCCGCCGCAACGTCGCCGCCAACTGACCCGAGTCGGTTCTCCTGGGTCCGGTCAACGGCGATCGGCTCAGGAGTCACGCGAGACCCCGACCCCTCCGGGTCGGGGTCTTCCCTTTCTCAGGGCAGCAGCAGGCCCCAGTACAGGGCCCACAGCGTGAAACCGATTCCCCCGCAGACCAGCAGCGCCCACCGCGCGCGTGCTCCGCGCCCCGCGTCGGCGAGCATGCGGCCGCGCCCGGCGATGACGAAACCCAGCGCGACCACCGCGCACACCGCGATCACCTGCGACGCCATCCACGGCAGCGTCCGTCCGAACAGCAGCGGGCCGAACGAGGTCGCCCGCGTCGAGGCCACGTAGAACAGCTGCGCGATGCTGCCGACGACACCGATCCCCGCGGTCACCACCAGGATTCGGGCCGGGACGGCACTGGGCAGCCGCCAGCGGCGCACGAGACCCGTCAGTGCGTAACCGGTGAGGGCGAGCACCGTGCCGATCAGGACGGCCAGCAGCGCCGCGGGCGATTCCCACCAGGACAGCGGCGTCAACGGGGTCACCGAATGGCCCTGCGCCGCCGGCACATCCGCGGACCTGTCCGCCGATGCCGGTAGCGCTTTCACCCAGGCGCCCATGAGCTCGACGTATCCGGGCGCCAGCTCCGCGCCCCTGTCGAATCCGTCGGTCGTGGTGAAGCCGCCGTGCTGGGCGTCGGGCAGGGTGCGCAGCGTGTAGTTCGCCTTGCCGACGCGGTCGAACGCCTCCTGGAAGCCGCGCGAGCTGTCGCCGGGCGGGGTCAGCCGATCCAGCTCACCCCAGATCCCGAGCACCGGCTGTTCGATGCGCTCGAGGACCGGGCGCGGGTCGTAGTCCGCCTGGGCGAACAGGCCCGCTCCCGCCGCCACCCGGATCGCGTTGCGCGCCAGCGTGTCCACCATCGAACCGCGTACCCCGCCGGCCGCGAATCTGGTCTCGTTGGCCCAGTTCTGTTGCGCGGCGGGCGCGCCCGAGTTGGCGCCGATGGTGATCAGGAACGCGACGTCGGCCGATCGTGCCGTGGCCATCGGAGCCACCCAGCCCCCTTCGGACAAGCCCCAGAGCCCCACCCTCGCCGGATCGACTTCGGGCCGCGCCCGCAGCGCCGCGACGCCGGCGAGCGCGTCATCGGCGAGCAGGGAGTAGTCCCGGTGCGCTGGGGTGTAGTTCTCGGTGCGCTTGGCATAGGTCAGCGCGACGATGCCCTGCCGCGCCAATGCCGCTGCGACCTGGGCGTATTGGGGGCTGGGCGAGGTCCCCGAGCCGTGTACGAGCACGACTCCCGGACGGCCCGTCGCGCCGACGGGTGCGTGGATCGTGCCGGTGGTGGTGGTCCCGTCGGACCGTGTGACGGTGATATCGGTGCTGGTCGTGTCGTTCGCCGCGGCGACCGGCGTACCGGCCACGATGGCGGCGACCAGCCCGGCGAACAGGGCGATCCGCAGAAGCATGGTGGTTCCTACTCGTTCATCCCCGGCGCCGGGAAAGCGATGAATCTGGTCAGCACGCGGCGCGCGCCGGGTCGTCCTTCGGCGTGCGTGGCCTGGAAGCGTTTGAGCAGGGCCAGGTACTCCTCACAGAAGGCCTCGAGCTCCTCGCGGGTCGCGTAGATGGCGCCGCGCGAGAAGGGCATCACATCGCCCCATTCGCCCAGCTCCTCCCGCTCCGCCAGGAACCGCTGAAAGGTCTCGACATCCTCGGTGATGTACTGCGCGACAAGCCCTTCCAGCAGCTCGCGCATCTCCGGCGACTGCGACTTGTCGAGCCGATACCGCAGATCCTTCGGCGGCGAACGCCACCAGCGCTCCTTCCCCTTCGCCAGCTCCGGTGCCTCCTCGATGAATCCGTGCTCGGCGAGCTGACGCAGGTGGTAGCTGGTGGCTCCCGTGTTCACCCCCAGCAACGCTCCCAGCGCGGTGGCCGTGGCGGGCCCCTTCTCCGCCAGCGCGCGAAGGATGCGCTGCCGCAACGGATGTGCGAGCGCCCTGAGCGTGACGGGATCGGTGATCTCTCTGGGTGCTACGTCCTCGGCCATACATGCACACTACTCTTTGCATAGAATTCTGTGCAAAGATTTTTCTGCATACGCACCCGTACTGGTTCCCCACACCGCACCCGGTTCCGCAGCATGATGGTGGGATGGCCGAAGGGGTGAGCGCATGCGCGCAGTGTTGATATTGCTCGTCGTGCTGGTGATCGCGCTGGTCGTCGGCGACCGGGTCGCGGTCGTGCTGGCACAGAACGAGATCGGCCGTCAGGTCGCCGCCGAATACGCGCTGCCACAGCGGCCGGATGTCACGATCGGCGGCTACCCCTTCCTGACCCAGGCCGTGGACGGCACCTATCAGAACATCGACATCCGGGTCGGCGACTGGGGCGGCCAGGACATCTCCGTCCGCGACCTGGACGTCGCACTCACCGATGTCGCCGCGTCGCTGTCCGATGTACTGAACAGTCGCGGCTCGAATCTGGTCGCCGCGACGGCGACCGCCACCGCCGTCGTCCCCTACGACGTCGTGCGCACGTTCGCCCCGTCGAGCGTCGAATCGATCTCCGACAGTCCGGAAGGACTGCGCGTCAACGGAACCTTCCCCGTCGCCGGCCTCTCCGTTCCCGCCACGGTCTATGTCACCGTCACCCCGGTGGACGGCGGCATCGAGGTCACGCCCGTCTCGGCCCAACCCGCGATCGGCGGCCCGACGATCCCGCTGTCGCTGCTCCGCAGCACACTGACCTTCGTCGTCCCCCTGCGCCAGCTCCCCTTCGGCGCCCGCCTCACCGCCATCGAACCGCAGGCCGACGGACTACACGCCACCGCGGTCGCCCACGATGTGCGGCTGACCGACGGGCCATGAGGCGCCGCGGTCGTCCGGTCCGCGCCTACTCGCGGGCGAACCCCTCGATTCGCCCGCGAGCGCGACACCGTCCGGCCGCTGCCGAACGGCGGTCGACCCCCGCTAGCTAGCCTTCGACGGCGTAGCGCGAATAGACCACCCACCCGTCGAGCGCCCTGGACTCGACCAGTCGCAGCCGCGGCACCTCGTACCCATCCGGGAACAACCGCCTGCCCGCGCCCTGCACGGTCGGATAGGCGAACAAGCGGTATTCGTCGACCAACCCCGCCTCGATCAGCGCGTGACAGAGCCGGATGCTGCCGGTCACCACGATGTCCGCACCCGGCGCCGCCTTGAGCTCGGCGACCCGGTCCACCGGATCACCGGCGAGCACCGTCGAGTTCTGCCACCCCGGATCGGTCATCGTGGCCGACACGACGTACTTGTGCTGCCGGTTCAACGACTCGGTGATCCCGGTCCGGTCGTCGACCTGCTCGGGCCAGTACCCACGAAAGTCCTCGAAGGTCTGCCT
>NZ_JARWOJ010000171.1 GCF_029868625.1 Nocardia neocaledoniensis
ACCAGCAAAAAAGATTCGCTGTTGTTCAAATGTCCAACCTTCCAACCGGGGGGTATGAAAGGCCGGAACCAATAATAATATTGGCACTGACATTCATCGACACACTATTGAGTTCTCAAAGAACACACGCACAAGCAGAACCACCGGCTCTCGTCCGGATCGTCTGCAGGGCAACTGTTCCAACCTAGCGCAGACAACCCAACCGAAGCAAGTTCGAGGTGGGAAAGCTGACCAGGTGATCCGTCAGGCGCTCGGCGGACTGTGTCCGTGTCGCTCTGACTCGAAATAAGTTACGCAGCCGCGAACACGAAGTCAAATCGCCTGGAAGATCCGGCGTTTCCCCAGGTCAGCATGCCCCTCGTGGTGCGGGTCGCCATCGGCAGACCTCTCACGGCGCGCGCAACCCGCTCTGCAGCCTCGATGGCGACCGGTTGGCAACTGATCGAACGTCCAGCTTTCTTCGGGCCAACAAATGCCTTCTCACCTGGAAATATGTCCTTGCCCACATGGACACCTACCACCGCTCGATATACAGTTCGATATCCATCAGCAATTCTTTGGTTAACCCAGGGGTGGAAGGAGGCCGAGGTGACCGACGATCTCGACTCGGTCGAACGTCGCGCCTGGAGCGCGGTGGTCACCCTGGCGATGCGCGTTCCCAGCGCGCTCGACTCACGATTGCAACGCGAGTTCGGTGTGACCCACTTCGAGTACCGGGTCATGGCGCTGTTGCGCGAGGCGCCGGACCACCGGATGCGGTTGAGCGTGCTCGCCGTTCAGGGGCACGGGTCGATCTCCCGCATCTCCCATGTGGTGTCCAAGCTGGAGCGGGTCGGCTGGGCCAAGCGGGTGGCGGCGACGTCGGGGCGCGGGGTCGACGCGGTACTCACCGAGAGCGGGCTGGCCAAAGTGGTCGAGGCGACGCCGGACTATCTGGTCGCTGTGCGCACGCTGGTGCTGGACGGCCTCGACGCACCGCAGAAGGCCGAGCTGGCCACCCTCGGCGAACGATTGTCCGACCATCTCGTCGACACCCTGCGCGGGGACGAACCGGTCTCCTGAACGGGCGATGCCGCTCCCGGTCGACCGGGAGCGGCATCGTGTCCAGCGGTGTCAGGCCCGGTCGGGGCGCCAGGTGGCGACCGCCCAGATCACCACGATGTCGAGGATGATCACCAGGATCGACCACCACGGGTAGTACGGCAGCCACAGGAAGTTCGCCACGATCGACAGCGCGGCGATCACCATCGCCGACACCCGGCCCCACGTCTGTCCGGCCAGCAGACCGATCGCGACGAGCACGGCGAGCGCGCCGAAGATGATGTGCCACCAACCCCAGGCCGTCAGATCGAACTGATAGGTGTACTCGGGGCCGACGACGATCAGGTCATCGTTGGCGACGGCGGCGATTCCCTGCAGGATCTGCAGGACACCGACCACTGCCAGCAGGATGCCGGCACCGATGGAGGTTCCCGCCGCGATGCCCTCTCGGACGGGATGCTGGTTCTGGTTCGTCGTCATCGCTCGGCCTTTCCCTCACGTCAACAGACGTGCCACCGCGGCACACACCGACGGTAGGAAGCCGACCGGCCGCGCGCCTCACCCGTTGCGGGTGAATTCGCGGACCCGGCGCACCGGGCGCAGCGTCTTGCCGAGGTCGGTACGCAGCGTGAGCAGGGCGTCGAGCAGGTAGTTCTGCCTGACCCGCCACGGATGGCGGTCGCCCTGCCGGGGAAAGGCCGCGATCGAGCGCAGGATGTAGCCCGCGTTCAGGTCGAGGAGCGGGCGCTCGCTGAGCGTGCCCTTCGGATCGGGGACCACCGCCGCGGCCCCCGTGCGGTCGAGGTGGGTGAGGACCTTGCAGACCAGGCGCGAGGTGAGGTCGGCGCGCAGCGTCCAGGAGGCATTGGTGTAGCCCACGCAGATCGCGAAGTTCGGCAGGCCGGTGAGCATCGCGCCCTGCCAGACGAACTGCTCGGCCAGCGGCACCGGGGTGCCGTCGACCGACGGAGCGATACCGCCGAAGGCGAGCAACCGCAGGCCCGTCGCGGTGACGATGATGTCGGCGGGCAGGATCTTGCCCGATTCCAGCCGGATGCCCTCCGGGACGAACGCGTCGATCCGGTCGGTGACCACCGCGGCCTTGCCCTTCTTCATCGCCTTGAAGAAGTCGGCGTCCGGGGCGGCGCACAGGCGCTGATCCCACGGGTCGTAGTCGGGGGTGAAGTGTTCGGCGACCAGCCGTTCGTCCTTGAGGATGCGGGTGGTGAGGCCGGTGAGCAGCTTGCGCGCGGCGGCGGGACGACGGCGGCAGTACTGGTAGAAGCCGATGTTGAACAGGATGTTCTTGGTCCGGATCAGCCGGTGCGCGAGCCCGGCGGGCAGCAGTTCGCGGATCTTGTCGGCCTGCTTGTCGCGGCCGGGAACGGCGCTGATCCAGGTGGGGGTGCGCTGCAGCATGGTGACGTGCTCGGCCTCGTCGGCCAGCGAGGGCACCAGGGTGACCGCGGTCGCGCCGCTGCCGATGACGACGATCCGCTTGTCCCGCACGTCGAGGTCGGCCGGCCAGAACTGCGGGTGCACGAGGGTGCCCGCGAAATCCTCACGGCCGGCGAAATCGGGGTCGTGTGGCTGCTGGTAGTCGTAGTAGCCGGCGCAGGCGTAGAGGAATCCACAGGTCAGGGTGCTCAGCTCGGGGCCGTCGGGGCCCTC
Organism: Nocardia neocaledoniensis; assembly: GCF_029868625.1. Taxonomy (GTDB): domain Bacteria; phylum Actinomycetota; class Actinomycetes; order Mycobacteriales; family Mycobacteriaceae; genus Nocardia; species Nocardia neocaledoniensis_A. Next base: position 2,713 of record NZ_JARWOJ010000171.1, read on the forward strand.
GTGGGCGATGGTGAGCTGCCAGCTCGCCCGCGCCGACGACCAGTCGGCGCCGATCACCCGGGAGCCGTACCGGATGTGCTCGTCGATGCCGTTCTCGGTGGCCGTCTCACGGATGTAGTCCAGGATCGATGCGCCGTCGGCGATGGACTTGGCCGCGCGCCAGGGCTTGAACGGGTAGCCGAGGGTGAACATGTCGGAATCGGAGCGGATGCCCGGGTACCGGAAAAGGTCCCAGGTGCCACCGAGATCGGCGCGGGCCTCGAGGATCGCGTAGCTGCGCCCGGGGTGTTCGGTCTGCAGCCGGTAGGCGGCCCCGATCCCGGAAAGTCCGGCCCCGACGATGACGACGTCGAGGTGTTCGGGGGCAACGGCGGAGTCGGTCATGGGGTCCAGTGTGCCGTGTCTCGCTTATTCTCGGTGCCGTGTCGATCTTTCGCCGGGCGGGTTGGCTGCTCGTCGGCGCACTGGTCATCGCGCTGACGGCAGCGATCGCCGGATGGCCGGTGTTCGTCCGGCCGCAACTGGACCCGCTGCGGCCCGCCGAGGTGATCGTGGTCCTCGGTGGTACTCCCTACGATCGCTTCGACCTCGGCATCGAGCTCGCCGAGCGTGGTTTCGCGCCCGAGGTGCTGATCTCGCAGACCACCGGACGCGACGATCCGAACATGGACCGATTCTGCGGCGGGCGCTTCGCCTTTCGCGTCTCGTGCTTCGTGCCCGATCCGGCCCGCACCGACGGGGAGGCGAGGGAGATCGTCCGCCGGGCGACGATCTACGGCTGGCGCCATCTCATCGTCGTCACCGCGACCGCGCAGGTGTCGCGGGCGCGCTACCTCGTCGGCCGGTGCTACGACGGCGAGTTGACGATGGTGGCCAGCGGCGCCGGGGACGGGCTCTCGTTCTGGTCCAGGGTGTATGTGCGCCAATCCGCCGGATATGTCCGGGCTTTCGTGAACCAGCGGTGCGACGAGGTCGTTTAGGCTGGTCGGGTGCAGGACTCGCCGACAGACACCCATCCGCACGAACCCCACGCCGAGGGCCTGGCATCCCGGCTGAACTGGCTGCGCGCCGGGGTGCTCGGCGCCAACGACGGCATCGTGTCCACCGCCGGGCTGGTGGTCGGGGTCGCGGCGACGACGAACGACAGCACGACGATTCTCGCCGCCGGCGTGGCCGGACTCGTCGCGGGCGCGATCTCGATGGCGGCAGGCGAGTACGTGTCGGTGAGCACCCAGCGCGATTCGGAGAAGGCGCTGCTGGCCAAGGAACGGCGTGAGCTGGCCGAATTCCCGGACTACGAACTGGCCGAGCTGACCGAGATCTACGAGGCCAAGGGTCTGAGCCCGGCGACCGCGCGGCAGGTGGCGAAGGAACTGACCGCCCACGACGCCTTCACCGCGCACGCCGAAGCCGAACTCAAGCTGAACCCGGACGAGCTCACGAACCCGTGGGCGGCGGCGGGTTCGTCGGCGATCGCGTTCACCTGCGGCGCGCTGCTGCCGCTGCTGGCGATCGTGCTGCCGCCCGCACAGTGGCGGGTTCCGGTGACCTTCGTGGCGGTGCTCGTCGCGCTCGCGCTCACCGGGTCACTGAGCGCGCGACTCGGCGGCAGCAGGCGGGGCAGGGCCGTGCTGCGGGTCGTGGTCGGCGGCGCGCTCGCGATGGCGGTCACCTATGCGATCGGCACTCTCACCGACACCCTCGGCGGCTGAGCGATCAGCGGTTCGGGCCCAGATCGAGCCGCCGGGTGACCCGGTCGACCACATCGGGCGGCATCCCCGGTTCGCGGCGTGCGGCCAGTGCCTCGCGGCGGCCCGCCTCGACGACGGCTTCCCTGGCGGCGCGCATCCGTGCCGCGAACTTGCGCTCGTTCTCCATGGTGGCCTTGGCGTCGGCGTCGGCCGCTTCGGGGTCGGCCTTGGCGGAGATCTGGCGCAGTCGATCGCGCAGGTCGTCGTAGACGTCAGGCGGCAGGTCCTCGTTGTCGGCGATGCGCTGGAGCTCGGCGAGTTCGGCGCGCCGCACCCGGATCCACAGCTCCTTCTCGAGCGCGCGTTCCCGTTTGGTGTCGGCGTGCACACCGGTGATCCGGACGACCAGCGGAAGGGTGGGACCCTGCACGAGCAGGGTGAACAGCACGACGGCGAAAGCGACGAACAGGATCTGCGAGCGGGCGGGGAAATCGGCGCCGGAATCGATGGTGAACGGCACGGCCAGGGCCAGCGCCACCGTGGCGACGCCGCGCATCCCCGCCCACCAGGTGACGATCACCTCGCGCCAGGTGAACGGCTCGTCGGTGAGGCGGCCCAGCTTCCTGCTGATCACCCACGTCACCAGCAGCCAGGCCAGCCGCAGCAGCACCACGACCGCGAGGACGGCGACGGTGACCCCGGCCAGCCCCGGCCAGTCGTCGCCGGTGGTCTCGATGACCACGCGCAGTTCCAGGCCGATCAGGGCGAACGCGAATCCGGTGATCAGCATCTCGGCGATGTCCCAGAAGGCGTCGGCGACCAGCCGGTATTCGCGATCCCCTATCTCGGTGACGGCGTCGGTGAGATACAGCGCGCACACCAGCACCGCGAGCACGGCCGAGCCCTCCCAGTGCTCGGCGACGCCGTAGGCGATGAACGGCAGCAGCAGGCTCAGCGCGACCTGGCAGGTGGCGTTGTCGAGGTACCGGGTGAGGCGGCTGCCCAGCCACCCGAGGGCGAGGCCGACGACGAGCCCGACCACCGCGGCGAGAACGAAATCCCCGAGCGCGTGCCACGGGGAGAACAGGCCGGTCACCACGGCCTGGATGCCGACGGTGTAGATGACGATCGCGGTGACGTCGTTGAACAGGCCCTCGCCGCCGAGGGTGACGATCAGTCGCCGCGGCAGGCCGAGGCGGCTGGCCATCGAGGTCGCCGCGCCCGGGGAGGGGCGCGGCGCACGCGCGGCCGGCCCCCCCGCCCCCCCCCCCCCGCGAATCCGGGCCCGGGGGCGGGGGCGCCCGGTGCGAGGACCACCTGGTGGCCTTCGCCGTCGAGCACCAGCGCGTCGGGGCGGGCCCACGCCTCGCCGGTACCGCTGTCGCGCGCCGGGTAGACGGTGCGCAGC
>NZ_JARWOJ010000172.1 GCF_029868625.1 Nocardia neocaledoniensis
GAAAGAACCACGGCGAGAAGCGATGTCGGCACCGGCGCATGCGCGCCCTTTCGGAGTTCCATGGTCCCCGCATGATGCCACGCCGCACCGACAGGGTTTTCGGAGCGCTGGCGCGCTCGAGTTCGCGGCCCCTCCTGTCCCGCCGATCAGGCACCCTGGCGTGCACCATAGTGGCCAACCCCACCGCGCCGGGTATGCGCGGCGAGATCTCCATCAACAGCGCGATCGCCGCAGCCACGGCGGCTGTCGCCACCGTGTCACCCGGCTCCCGCTCCGGCCGCCGAAGCTCCCAAGCCCCCCCCCCCCCCCGCCCCCCGGCCCCCCCCCCCCCCCCCCCCCCCCCCCCCCCCCCCGCCCCGCCCCCCCCCCCGCGCGGCCGCCCCCCCCCCCCCCCCCCCCCCCCCCGCGCGCCCCCCCCCCCCCCCCCCCCCCCCCCCCCCCCCCCCCCCCCCCGGCCCCCCACCCGCCGCTGCGCGGCGGACCCTCCTCGAGGTCGGGTCGTCGGGGTTGGGAGTGCCGTCAACGGCATGTTTCACGTCCGGCAGGTCGGGCGGGCTGACGTCGTGAGGCGGCCGCCGGGTCTGTCGGCGTTGGCGCGGGGAGTGTTCCTCCCGGCGTAGCGGGCCGTGGTGGGGCACAGTGGTGTCATGACCAACCCGAAGAAGCGGGGGCGTGGGGAACCGGTGCCGGAGCCGCAGGCGCGCAAGGTGCCCGGTGCTGATCTGCTGTCGGCGGCGCAGGCCGCTGTCGGCGCCGCGCAGACGGCGGCGGGGCAGGCGATCGACGCGGCGCAGCAGACCGCGGGATACGCCTTCGACGCGGCGGTGCGGCTGCCACCGGCCTCGGCGCAGCTGGCCGCGCAGCTGCCGGACCTGGTCGAGAACCTGTCGATCGCGGTGGACCGGCTCAACAGCACCATCGACCGGCTCGATCGCACCCTCGCCCTGGCCGATCCGGTCTTCGCCACCTACGACCGCCTGCTGCCCCGGTTGGAGGCGATGATCTCCCTCGGTGAGGACCTGTTCGGGGCCCTGGCGAAGCTCCCCGGCGTCGGGCTGCTCGGCCGGATCGCCGGGCGCGGCGGCGAGGAGCCCGCCCCGGAGCCCGAGCCGAAGAAGCGACCGCGCCGCTAGGACCCGGCGGGCGTCACGGCGCGGAAGGTCGCCGCGGCCTTGAGCACCATCTCGGCGTACTCGTCCTCGGCGTCGGAGTCGAGGACGATCGCGCCGCCCGCGCCGATCCGCCACTCGTCGTCATGGCGGACCGCTGTGCGGATGACGATGTTGAGGTCGGCGGTCCCGCCGAGCCCCAGGAAACCGATGGTGCCCGAATAGATCCCGCGCGCCTGGGTCTCCAGCTCGTCGAGGATCTCCATGGTGCGCAGCTTGGGCGCGCCGGTCATCGAACCGCCGGGGAAGCAGGCCCGCAGGCAGTCGATCACCCCGGCCTCGGCGCGCAACGTGCCGCGCACGGTGGACACCAATTGGTGCAGGGTGGAATAGGTCTCGGTGGCCATCAGCTCCGGCACGTGCACCGAGCCCACCTCGCAGACCCGGCCCAGATCGTTGCGCAGCAGGTCGACGATCATCAGGTTCTCGGCGCGGGTCTTCGGATCGTCGGCCAGCGCCCTGCGCAGGTTCTCGTCCTCGATGACGGTCCGACCGCGCGGCGCGGTGCCCTTGATCGGCTTGCTCTCCACCACGCGCTCGCGGTCGACCTTGAGGAAGCGCTCCGGCGACGAGCACGCCACATCGAGCCCGTCGAACCGCAGGTAGGCGGCGTAGGGCGCCGGGTTGCAGCGGCGCAGCCGCCGGTACACGGCCAGCCCGTCGCCGGGCGTCGCGGCCACGGCCGCCGCGTCGGTCAGGCAGATCTCGTAGGACTCGCCAGCGTGCAGCCGTTCCTGGCAGACCGCGATATCGGCCAGATACCGCTCCCGGCCCCGGATCAGGTGCGCCGGCACGGCGTCCGGATCGGCGGGCACGGTCAGGTCGGCCGGATTCGCCCAGATCGGCAGGTCGGCGAGGGCGGCGTCGGTCTCGGCCAGCCAGCGCTCCGCGGCCTCGAACCCGTCCTCGGTGAGCGCGAGCAGGTGGGTGCGCCCCGCCTCGTGGTCGACCACGATCAGCCGGTCGGCGAAGATCCACTGCGCGTCCGGGGTGGCCGCGCGGTGCGCCGCGCTCGCGCCGCAGTCGGCCTTCACCTCGTACCCGAGATAGCCGACGTAGCCGCCGGCGAAATCGAAAGGCAGCGTCGGGGTTTCGCAGTGCCTGCGCCGGAGTTCGCGATCGAGATAGTCCAGGACGGTGCCGGGCACGGTCCTGGCGCCCGCGGCGTCCGTCACCGTGACGGCACCGTCGCCGACCCGATAGGTCACGATCTCGGCCCCCGGACCGGACGCGTCGCCGAGGAAGGAGAACCGGTCGAGGCCGGGTTCGACGTGCTCGCTGTCGAGCCAGAACGCGGTCGGGGAGTCGGCGTAGCGGCGCAGGAAGATCGCCTCGGTATCGACGGCGCGCTCGATCACCTTGTGCCGCAGGTGGAACAGCCGCTCCGGCGGCGCAGGCGGGCGCGGGACCTCGCGGGGTCCGCGCACGAGCAGCGGCGCGCCGTCGCGGGTACGCGCCTTGGTGAGCGCCGCGAAATTGCGCAGCAGCGCCGCCCCGAATTCGCTCGACACCGACTCGGGATGGAACTGCACACCCCACTGCGGACGCTCCCGGTGCCGCACACCCATGACCACGCCGTCGCTCGTGGAGGCGGTCACCTCGAGCACCTCGGGCAGCGGCTGCCCGGCCGCCAGCGAGTGGTAGCGCACCACCGTGAAGTCCTGCGGCAGACCGGCGAACAGGTCGCGATCGTCGTGGGTGACCTGATCGAGGTACCCGTGTCTGGCCTGCGGAGCCCGGCCCACGGTGCCGCCCGCGCCGATCACGATGCCCTGATGACCGAGACAGACGCCGAGCAGCGGGAGTTCCGTCGCCGCGATCAGCGCGGTCGACACCCCCATGTCGCGCGCGCGATCCGGACGACCCGGCCCTGGCGAGATCACCACGTTGTCGAAGCGGTCGAGCCCGAGCTCGCCGAGCCCGGCGGCCGCGTCGTTGCGCACGACGGTCGGCTCGTTCCCGTTGACCTCGCTGATCAGCTGATAGAGGTTGTAGGTGAACGAGTCGTAGTTGTCGATCAACAGCGTGCGCATCCTGGCAGAAACCCTACGCCGGGCCCACGGACGCTCCGCCTCGGGCACAATGATCGCCATGTCTGTTTCGCAACCGGTCGAGGTCGACCCGACGATCGCGGATTTCGCGGCGATCGGGCGGTGGATGGACGAGCGTGGCCTGCCCGGCGGCTCCTTCGGCGCGGTCACCCCGATCGGCGGCGGTACCCAGAACATCATGGTGCGCTTCACCCGAGGTGAGCGCGAATACGTGCTGCGGCGCGGGCCGCGGCACCTGCGCGCCAAGAGCAATGACGTGATCCGCCGCGAATCCCGGCTGCTCGGCGCCATCGAGGACACCGAGGTGCGCGCGCCCACGGTGATCGCCGCCTGCGACGACGAGTCCGTCATCGGCGCGGTGTTCTACCTGATGGAGCCGATCCGCGGCTTCAACCCGCAGACCGAGCTGCCGGAACTGCACGCGAACGACCCGGAGATCCGGCGGCAGATGGGCTTGTCCGCGGTGGAGGCGATCGCCCGGCTCGGCGCGCTCGACTACCGGGCGCTCGGGCTGGAGGACTACGGCAAGCCCGAGGGTTTCCTGGAGCGCCAGGTGCCGCGCTGGCTGCGCGAACTCGACTCCTACGCCGCCAACGAGGGCTATCCCGGACCGTCGATTCCCGGCCTGGACCGGGTGGGCGACTGGCTCGAGCGGCACCGACCGGCCGAGTGGACGCCGGGCATCATGCACGGCGACTGTCACCTGGCCAACATGATGTTCGACTACGACGGCCCGCAGGTCGCGGCCATGGTCGACTGGGAGATGTCGACCATCGGTGATCCGCTGCTCGACCTCGGCTGGCAGCTGGCGACCCGGCCCGTCCCCGGCACCGTCGGCGCCGGACTGATGGGCACGCTCGGCACCGTCGGTGGACTGCCCACCCCCGAGGAGATGATCGCGCACTACGCCGAGTTCTCCACCCGCGATCTCAGCGCCGTCACCTGGTACG
>NZ_JARWOJ010000173.1 GCF_029868625.1 Nocardia neocaledoniensis
GTGCTCGACCGCGCCGAGGTCCTCGCCGCGGTCGAGCGGGCCCACGCCGACCTCGCGCTGGGCACCGCACTGGTGCCCGCGCCCCCGGCCGTGACACTCGGCGAGGCCGCGTTCGTGCCGATGGTGGCCGCCGCCGAATCCGCCGGCGCCGCCGCGGTGAAACTGCTCGCCGACCTGCCCGCCAACCGGGACCGCGGACTGCCGGTGCAGCGGTCGGTGATCGTGGTGACCTCCGCCGCCGACGGCGCCTGCGAGGCGCTCATCGACGGCCGCCTGGTCACCGCCGTCCGCACCGCCGCCGCGAGCGCGGTCGCCACGAAACACCTGTCCCGCCGGGCCAGTTCGACGCTCGGGCTGATCGGGGCCGGTGGCCTTGCCGTCGAGCACACCCGCGCGATCGCCCGGGTGCGCGCGCTGGAGACGGTGCTGGTGTGGTCGCGCACCAGCGCGACCGTCGACCGCTTCCGGGCCGCCGTCGCCGATCTCGGCCTCGACGTACGGGCACTGCCCACGCCGGAGGCGGTGACCCGGGCCGCCGACATCCTGTGCACCCTGACTCCCTCGCGCGAGCCGATCGTCCACGGCGCGTGGTTCGGCGCCGGACTGCACGTCAACGCGGTCGGTGCGCCGCCGCGCGCCGATCACCGCGAGGTCGACGGGGAGGCGCTGCGCCGGGCGCGGGTGGTCGTAGACTCGATCGCGACGACGCTCACCAAGTCCGGTGACACGCTGCTCGCGCTCGCGGAGGGCGCGATCACCGAGGCGGCGGTGCGCACGGAACTGGGCGAGGTGATCGCGGGCCGGGCACCCGGCCGCGCCGCCGACACCGACATCACCCTGTTCAATTCGGTCGGCATCGGCCTGCAGGATCTGGCCGCCGCCCGGCTGCTCATCGACAAGGCTCGAGCCAACGGCATCGGAACGGAAGTGGACCTCAGCGCATGACCGCACTCACCGAGATCGACCACACCCACCTGCGTCGCGCCATCGGCCTCGCCGCGCTCGCCGCCGAGCGCGGGGACCGGCCCTTCGGCGCCGTCGCCGTCGACCGGAACGGCACCGTGATCGCCGAGGGCGCGAACGCGGTGAGCAGCACCGGCGACGTCACCACGCACGCCGAACTGGTGGCGATCACCGTCGCCACCGCGGCGGGCAGGGCCGAGGACCTGCGCGGCGCCACCGTCTACGCCAGCGGCGAGCCGTGCCCGATGTGTTCGGCCGCGATGGTGTGGGCGCAGGTGGGGCGGATCGTCTTCGCCGCGGCGGCCGCCGAGTTCGGGCCGATCCTGCCCGGCGGGCCGAGTTTCACGCTCACCTGCGCGGAGCTGGTGGCCTCGTCGAATGTGCCGGTCGAGGTGAGCGGGCCGCACCTGGGTGCGGAAGCGCTCGCGGTCTTCCGGGCGGCCGCCCCGCGGTGGCCACCCCGCGCGGGGGGGGCCGGCGGCGGCGGGCGCCCGGCGGCCCCCGGGGGGGGGCCCCCCGCCGGCGGGCGCCCCCCCCCCCCCCCGGCGGATCGCCTCAGCGCGCCGGTGCCGGGTCGACCAGATCGCCCAGTTCGCGCTGCTCCTCGAGCGCTTCCGGGGTGCCGGGGACCTGGGTACCGCGCAGCGACATGCCCTTGGTCTCGATCAGGAAGTACGCCGCGATCAGGCCGATCGCGCAGGCGCCGAACATGTAGTAGGCGGGGAACAGGTGATCGCCGGTGGCGTCGATGAGCGCCTGATTGATCACCGGCGCGGTACCGCCGAAGATCGAGGTGGCCACGTTGTAGCCGATCGCCACTCCGGCGAAGCGCACGATGGTGGGGAACATGGCCGGGAAGGTGGCCGAGATGGTGGCCAGCTGCGGCGCGTAGAGCAGACCCAGGATGGCGAATCCGACGATGGCGCCGGTCAGCGATGTGCCGATCAGCTTGTACACCGGGATCACCATGATCATCAGCGCGGCGCAGGAGAACAGCCACATCGGGCGCCTGCCCACCCGGTCGGAGAGCGCGCCGAGGAACGGCAGCGTCACCAGCATCGCGATCTGGCCGATCAACGGCACCAGCAGCGCGTCGGACTCCTCCATGCCCAGGGTGGATCCGAGATAGGTCGGGGTGTAGCTCAGCAGCGAGTAGTTCACCACGTTCAGCGCGATCACCAGGCCGAACAGGGTGAGCACGGGACGCAGGTATTTGGTCGCCAGATCGCGATAGACGCCGACCGCTTCCTCGGTCTCGTCCTTTTCCTCGACCTCACGGAACACCGGGGTGTCCTCCACCCGGCTGCGCAGATACATACCGATCAGGCCCAGCGGCGCGGCGATGAGGAACGGAATGCGCCAGCCCCACGATTCCATCGCCGGATCGTCGAGCACATTCACCAGCAGCAGCGCGACGAGATTACCCAGCGTGAATCCCGCGAGCGTGCCGACCTCGAGGAAACTGCCGTAGAAACCGCGCTTGCGATCCGGCGCGTATTCCGCCATGAAGGTCGCGGCGCCACCGTATTCACCACCCGCGGACAGACCCTGCACCATGCGCAGCAGGTAGAGCAAGATCGGCGCGGCGATCCCGATGACCTCGTAGCTGGGGATCAGGCCCACGCACAGGGTGGACGCCGCCATCAGCACGATCGTGGTGGCGAGCACGCGTTTGCGGCCGATCCGATCGCCCAGCGGCCCCCAGATCATGCCGCCGATCGGGCGGATCAAGAAGGAGACGGCGAAGCCCAGCAGGGTGTAGAGAACACTCGAGCCCGCTCCGTCGCCGGGAAACAGGGACGCGGCGATGTAGGTCGCCAAGTAGGCGTAGACGCCGTAGTCGAACCATTCGACCGCATTGCCGATCGCCGATGCACCGATGGCCCGATGCAGCACCGATTTCGATTCCTGTGACATCCACATACCTCTCGTCGTCGCCTTTTCGGGCTACCCGGGTAGTTCGCCGAAGAAACCTTACGAGCGTGCGACGACGACCCGAATCCCACCGTTGTACTGCGGAAATACCCTAATGAATCACGGGCGAACTATCGGGCTGCCGCGTCGAGGGCGCGCAATTTCCGGTCGAGCACCGCTTTCTCGCGTGCGTTGCCGCACAGCCGCACGGCCTCGGTCAACGCCTCGCGGGCCGCCGCGGTCCGGCCGAGCCGGGTGAGGAGTTCACCGCGGACACTCGGCAGCAGGTGCGAGCCCGCCAGCGTGCCCGCCGCGGCCAGTTCGTCGACGATCGGCAGCGCGGCGGCGGGCCCGCTCGCCATCGAGACCGCCACCGCCCGGTTCAGCTCCACCACCGGCGACGGCGCGAGGCGACCCAGCGCCTCGTAGAGCAGCACCACCCGCTCCCAGTCGGTCGCCACGACCGAGGGTGCGACGGCATGGCATTCGGCGATCGCGGCCTGCAACCCATACGCGCCGAGGCCGCGCCCGACCTGGGCGGCCTTGGCCAGCGCGGCTCGGCCGCGCCGGATGGCGGAGCGGTCCCAGCGGCGCCGGTCCTGCTGTTCGAGCAGGACCGGTTCCCCGTCCGGCCCGATCCGGGCGGGAAACCGGGCCGCGGTCAGCTCCAGCAGCGCGAGCAGCCCGAACACCTCCGGTTCACCGGGCATCAGCCGCGCGAGCACGCGCGCCAGGCGTTGCGCCTCCCCGGCCAGATCGAAGCGGATGAGGTCCTCGCCCGCGCTCGCCGACGAGCCCTCGGTGAAGATCAGATAGATCACCCCGAGCACCGAACCCAGCCGGACGCGGCGCTCGGCGGCGGGCGGCACCGCGAAGGCCACGCCCGCCGCGCCGAGCGTCTTCTTGGCCCTGGTGATCCTGGCCTGCACCGTCGCCGTGGGGACCAGGCACGCCTTGGCGATCTCGTCGCTGGTCAAGCCGCCGACCACGCGCAGGGTCAGCGCCAGCCGCGCCTCCTTGGACAGCACCGGATGGCAGGAGATGAAGATCAGCGCGAGTACGTCGTCGTCGATCTGGTCGGGATCCCACAGCACGTCTCCCTCGGCGGGCACCGGGACGCCCCCGGACAGCACGCCCCCCCCCCCCGGGGGGGGGGGGGGGGGGGGGGGGGGGGTTGGGGGGGGCGGTGGGGCCCCCCCCGCGCCGGAAGGCGTCGATCGCGCGGCGCCGTCCGCAGGTGAGCAGCCATCCGGCTGGTTGGCGTGGCACGCCGTCGCGCGGCCAGCTCACCAGCGCCTCGGCCAGTGCCTCCTGCGCGAGATCCTCCGCGAGCGCGAAATCGCCGGTGTAGCGCGCGAGCGCGCCGACGATCCGCGCCGACTCGATCCGCCAGACCGCGGCCACGGCCTCCCGGCCGGAATGCGCCACAGCCGAGGTCAGAGCTGACCGGTGGACTCGCGCCAGGCCCGCTCCCGCTTGATCCACTCGTTCTCCTGCGGGAACTCATCGATCGAGGGCACCCGGCGGATCTCGATCTTGGAGCCGGAGCCGCCCATCGGGGCCCGCTTGGCCCACTCGATCGCCTCCTCCTTGGAGGCCACGTTCAGGATGTAGTAGCCACCGAACAGCTCTTTCGTCTCACCGTAGGGTCCGTCGGTGACCACCGGCGGATCGGAGCTGTAGTCCACGACCACCGTCTCGGCCGGGTCCTCGAGCCCCTCGGCGGCGACGAGAACACCGGCATTGATCAGTTCGTCGTTGAAACGGCCCATCGTCTCGAGCATCTGGTCGAAATCGACGTTCGCCCACTCGGCGGCGGCCTCGTCGGTGGAACGCATGATCAGCATGTACTTCATGGTCGGACTCCTCGGGTCGGTGTGGTTCGTACATCCCTAGGTCGAACGGCGCGGCCACCGATCGACACCGATCGAAATATTTGTTTCCCGCGAGTACTGCGCAGCCTACGACGCGGGCGGGCGGACGTGATACATCTCGATCAGACCTGTCACGCGACGCGGCGGGCGGGCATGAAACTAGGAGTCAATCGTGAGCGCAGTCCTCGTCGAACAACGCGACCATGTGCTGGTCGTCGTCATCAACCGGCCGCAGGCCATGAACGCGGTCGACGCCGAGGTGAGTACCGGGGTGGGCGAAGCGCTCGAGCGGGCCGAGGCCGACGCGACGATCAGGGCCGTGGTGCTCACCGGCGCCGGTGAGCGCGCGTTCTGCGCGGGCGCCGACCTCAAGGCGATCGGCCGCGGCCAGAACATTCTCGCCCCCGGCCACGAGGATTGGGGCCTGGCCGGCTACGTGCGCCATCCGATCAGCAAGCCGACGATCGCCGCGGTGAACGGATTCGCGCTCGGCGGCGGCACCGAACTCGTCCTCGCCAGCGACCTCGCGGTCGCGGCCGAGACCGCCACCTTCGGCCTGCCCGAGGTGGCGCGCGGCCTGTTCGCGGCCGCGGGCGGCGCCTTCCGGCTGCCGGAGCAGCTGCCGCGCAAGGTCGCCATGGAGATGATCCTGACCGGCGAGCCGATCACCGCGGCGCGGGCGCTCGAGCTCGGTCTGGTGAACCGGGTCGTCCCGGCCGCGCAGGTGGTCGATGCCGCGCTCGAGCTCGCGGGCCGGATCGCGGCCAACGCGCCGCTGGCCGTGCAGGCGAGCAAGCGCGTCGCGCTCGGTCTCGTCGACGGCAGGATCGACGACGACGCGGCCTGGGATCTCACCAACCGCGAGATCATGACGGTGGCCCGCACCGAGGACGTGCGCGAGGGCACGCTCGCCTTCGCCGAGAAGCGCAAGCCGAACTGGCAGGCCCGCTGAAGCGGTTACGCTTGCTCGGGTGGTGTCCACTCAGAGTCTGCTCGCCTTCGCCGGTCTGGCGTTCGTCCTCGTCGTGATCCCCGGTCCCAGTGTGTTGTTCACCATCGGCCGGGCGATCACGGTGGGGCGGCGCGTGGCCCTGCTGACCGTGATCGGCAACGCGGCCGGCGTCTATCTGCAGGTCGTGGCGGTCGCGGTCGGGCTCGGCGCCGTCGTGCTCGCCTCGGCCACGATCTTCACCGCGATCAAGCTGATCGGCGCCGCCTACCTGGTGTGGCTGGGGGCGCAGGCGTTCCGGCATCGGCACGACATCGCTGCCGCGCTCTCGCCCGACGGCGGATCCACGCGCCCCGGCGCGTGGGTGGCGCTGCGTGACGGATTCGTCGTCGGCGTCGCGAATCCGAAGACCATCGTCTTCCTCGCCGCGCTGCTGCCGCAGTTCGTCGATCCGGCACGCGGATCGGTCGCCGCGCAGATGATGGTGCTCGGCGTCTGCATTCCCGTCTTCGGCGTGCTCCTCGACTCGGTGTGGGCGTTGGCGGCGGGGGCGGCCAGGGACTGGTTCGGCCGCTCCCCGCGCCGCCTCGCCGCGGTCGGCGGAACGGGCGGACTCGTCATGATCGGGCTCGGCGCGTCGCTGGCACTGACCGGGCGAAAAGACTGACGCCCGTGCGCATTCTGATCCTCGGCGCCTCTGGCTTCGTCGGCAGCGCACTGTTCGCCCAGCTCGCCCGCGACCACGAGGTCGTCGGCACGAGCCGACGCGGGCACGGCCTGGTCCCGCTCGATCCGGCCGACGCCGACGCCGTCCGCGCACTCGTCGGTGACCGGTTCGACCTGGTCGTCCACACGGCCGGACTGGTGGATCTGGCTGCCGCCCAACGGGATCCCGACGCCGCCTACGCGGCCAACGTCGCGCCGATGCCCGCCCTGCTCGACGCGGTCGACGACGCGGGCGCCAAGCTGGTGTACCTGTCGACCGACAACGTGTTCGACGGCACCCGCGAGTTCTACGACGAGACCGCGCTGCGCACCCCGATCAACGTCTACGGCTGCACCAAGGCCGCCGCCGAGCAGCGGGTGCTGCGGCGCGACGGGCACCTGGTGATCCGGCTGCCCCTGATGTACGGCCGCAGCCCCGCCTCGGACAAGTTCCTGGCCCGCTTCACCGCACCGGTCATCGAGGCACGCACCGACATCGTCGGCACCCCGCTCTACCTGCCCGCCCTCGCGCCGCTGCTCACCGACCTCCGCGACGAGACCGGCGTCATCCATCTCGCGGGCCCCGAGCCGATCAGCCGCTACGACCTGATGGTCCGCGTGCGCGACCGGCTCGGCGCGGCGACCAGGATCGTGCCCACCGACATCGATTCCGCGCCACCGGATTGCCCGCGCCCGCGCCGGCTGATCCTGTGCAGCGTGCGCCACGCCCACACCGGTCCTGACGTCGACGCCGCTCTGACCGATCTCATCGGCCCGGCGCGGACTCCGGCCGCGCGCTGATCGCGGTGCCCATCCAGCGTCGCAGGTAGCGCCGCAACTCGTCGTCGGTACGCGGCGGATGGCCCGGGGACAGGAAGAACGACTGCATCGTCCGCAGCGCGTATTCGACGAGGTCGCCCAGCGCGAAGTCGTCGTAACCGTGTGCCGCCCAGTCGACGTCGAAACGGCGGATCATCGTCATGCCGAAGGCCTGCGCCTCGTCGGAGGTGAGGCTGTCGGTGTGCAGGTTGGAGTACGAGCTCGACAGCAGGATGCCCAGATGGGGGGTCCGGCGGACCTCGGTCAGGGTGTAGACGACGGCCTCGATCATCGCGTCGGCCGGGTCGTCGAGCCCGCGCACGTGCGCGGTCAGCCGGTCCAGGAAGCCGTCGACCGAGGCGATCGCGGCGGCCGTCATCAACGCGTCCGCGCTGGGAAAATACCGGTAGACGGTCTGGCGGATCACCCCGAGTGATTCGGCGACGTCGGCGATGCTGATCTCCGCCCCGGTCCGGCCGATGAGTTCCACCGCCGCGGCGATGATCCGGCGCGAGGCCTCCGCATCGTCCTTCGGCGGACTGCCACCCCATCCACGTCTGCGCGCCACCGGGTGGACGCTAGCACAAACCCCTGGTCACAGCGGATTCGGTGAAAGTGAACATACACACAAGGCTCACTTTGTATGATTGCTGCACCACACCCGAGCGGCAGGCGCACGCCCGAAACAACGAGGTATTCCACCGTGACCGACCTTCATGTCCGCAAGATGGACTTCGCCTTCTCCGACTACGACGTGCCGTTTCTGTGGAATCCGCAGAACCCGGCGTTCTCCTCCATGGCCAATGCCGTCTCGTTCCTGGCGATCGGCTTCGAGAAGATGATCGTGCAGCTGATCACGCAGGCGAAGCCCCAGATCACCGACCCCGAGGTGGCCGAGGAGGCCGACGCGTTCATGCGTCAGGAGGGCCAGCATTCGACCGCGCACCGCCAGCACGTCAAGGCGCTCATCCGCCGCTACCCGGGCCTGCAGCAGACCCTCGACGCGGTCATCGCCGAGTTCGACAAGCTCACCGCGAGCACCCCCGTCAAGTACCGCCTCGCCTACACCGCCGACCTCGAGGCCACCTTCACCCCGGTGTTCAAGCTCATGCTCGACAACGACAAGAGCCTGTTCGCCCCCGGTGACGACCGGGTGGCCTCGCTGTTCATCTGGCACTTCGTCGAGGAGGTCGAGCACCGCAGCTCCGCGCTGATCATCTTCAACTCCGTGGTCGACAGCGAGATGTACCGGATGCGCGTGGCGCCCTCGATCTTCCGGCACGTCCTGCAGGTGATCCGGGTGGCCTGCGAGGGCTTCAACGAGCATGTGCCGCTGGAGGATCGACAGGTCGACGCGCTGTCGATGTTCGCCAACTACCGCCGCGGGCAGACGCTGCGCCGCTGGCTGCCCGGCCTGCGCCCCGCCGACAACGGCACCATGCCGCGCGCGTTCGACGATCTGGGCCTGGGCGAACAGCTCGTCGCCCTGGTCGGCATCATCCGCAGCCAGATGCCGCGGCACAATCCCGCGCACGAGAATCTGCCCGCGCTGGCCGACGAATGGTTCCGCCGTTACGACGAGGGCTACGACGTGACCCGGTGGTACACCGCCGATTCCGTGAATTCCTAGGAGCCCGATCATGGCCGAGCACTGCTCACCCACCTTCGCCGATCTCGCCACCCAACTCGGCTTCTCCTGCGCGGAGGCCGGTGGGCTGGTCGAGTTCCGCAGTCCGTTCGCCCTGGAGAACTGGACGCTGCCGGTCCTGGAGCTGACCATCATCGTCGGGGCCGTGCTGGCCCTGTGGTTCGCGATCGTGCGGCTGCGCCGCCACGGTGACCCCACCAACCTGGTGCTGTGGTTCGGTGCGACAGCCTATCTGTTCGTCATCGAACCCCCGCTGTACTTCCCGGCGGCGTTCGGGATCGAGGACCACGTCGACACGATGTTCGCGCACAACGTGTTCACCGTCGACTTCCTCTGGGGGCGGCTGCCCCTCTATATCGTCGCGATCTACCCGCTGATGGCGACGATGGCCTTCGGGCTGGTCCGGATGCTCGGGATCTTCCGGCAGTACGGCGTGCTGATCGGCGCCGCCTGCGTCGGCTTCGTCCACCACGCCTTCTACGAGATCTTCGATCATCTCGGCCCGCAGCTGCGCTGGTGGGAGTGGACCACCGAGAATCCGATCAACCAGCCCATGTTCGACTCGGTGCCGATGGGCAGTGTGGTCGTGTTCGCGGCGCTGTGGCCGATGTCGCTGGCCTTCTGCGTGCAGTACTTCGTGGGCCGGCACGTCGACGACGGCAGGCGCTTCAGCGGCGTCGAATTGACCTGGCGCACCGTGGTCATCGGTCTGCTCGCCTCGGTCGGCACCTTCCTGCTCCCGCTCCCGGCGACGGTGATCGGCCTGGCGGGCGACACCGTCCGCGGGGTCGTCTACGCGCTCGAACTGCTGACGCTGTCGGTGGTGGCCGTGGTGGCGATGACGCGGCAATGGCGGCGGCTGCGCGCCGGATCCGCCCCGGAGCCGTACGTCGATCGCTTCGTCCAGATCTACACCGTGGTGTACCTGATCGTGTTCGCGGTGCTCTGGATCGCCTCGCTGCCCGACTTCTTCGATGCCGTGGACGGCCGCACCGCCAACGGCGATCCGATCGGCAACCTCTGGTACACGCTCGCCTGCTTCGTGATCGCGATCCTGTCGATTCTCGCGACCTGGACACTCCCCCGCCCCACGGACTCCGCGCCCGAGCCGGCCCCGGAGCGCACGGCCGTCACCGGCTGAGCCGCCGACGGTGCGGTGTCACACTCGGCACCGCACCGTCGTCGTCACTGTGCAACACAGTCGACGACAGGAGTTTCCGCATGTCCGTGGTGATCAGCAACCCGTCCGCCCTGCACGACCCGACCGGGTTCGGCTACAGCCACGTCGCCCGGGTCACCGGTGAGCTGGTGCTCATCGCCGGTCAGTACGACTCGGATCACGAAGGGCACACCACCGCACCGGATTTCGCCACCCAGGTGGACCGGGCCTTCGCCAATCTGGGGATCGCGCTGCGCTCGGCGGGCGCGAGCTACGCCGACGTCGCGCAGTTGCGTACGTTCATCGTCGACCACGACGGGGACAAGCTGGCGATCCTCGGCGCCAAGATCGCCGCGATCTGGGGCGAGCACCCGCCCGCGCAGACCCTGCTCGGGGTCGCGGCGCTGGCCCTGCCCGGCATGCTGTTCGAGGTGGACGCGCTCGCCGCGCTGAGCTGAGCGGTGGCCGGGGGGGGGGGCGCCGCCCCCCCCCCCGCGCG
>NZ_JARWOJ010000174.1 GCF_029868625.1 Nocardia neocaledoniensis
CCCCGCGGGGGCCGCGGGGCGGGGGGGGGGGGGGGGGGGGGGGGCCCGCGCCGCCGCCGGGGGCCCCCGCCCCCACAACCCCCCCCCCCCCCCCCGCCCCCCCCCCCCCCCCCCCCCCCCCGGGGGGGGGGGCCCCGCGTCCTGGCCGAGCCCTCGCCGTGGTTCGACCCGGTCGGGGTACAGCAGTGCCCGATCCGGCGCCGACTCCAGCGTCGTCGCGTAGGCGACCGCCTCCCCGGCCCGCAGTGCGGTGGACAGCGCGCGCAGCAGCGGCAGCGCGGTCCGGTCGAGCCGCTCGACGAACACCTCGATCTCACCGCCGCAGGGCAGCCCGACCGCGAGTTCGTCGGCGGCCGCGAAGCGTTCGATGCTCGCCACCCCGTCGCGTAAGACGCCGTCTGCCGTGGCCATGATCGAGGATTCGACGCAGCCGCCCGAGAGCGACCCGATCACCAGCCCGTCCGGGGTCACGGCCATCGCCGCGCCGGTCTCGCGCGGTCCGGCACCGGTCCGGTCGACGATCCTGGCGAGCGCGACCGGCCCGTCGGGCAGCAGCTCGAGCACCTGTTCCAGCAGCTCGCGCATCGCACACCGGACCTTCCCCGGCCACCGTGGCGGTGTTGTGACCGTGCGGTCCAGCCTAGCTACCGCGCAGCGTCCGCGCGTGGTGAGCGATCAGTCGAGGATCTCGCGCTGCTGCAGTTCGACGGGGACGACACCGTCGTGGAAGAAGTCGCGGAAGATCGGCGCGGCCAGCTCGGCGGTGAACACCTCGTCGGGGTAGACGTAGGTGTCCTCGTCACCGTGCGGCAGGTAGACCGTCGGCAGGCCGAGCCTGCTGCCGGGCAGACCGAGGGTGTAGCGGTACGCGACGTGGTCGATGGTCCGCCGCAGCTGCAGCGTCATCGCGTCGGCGGATCCGGCGCACCACAGCGCGAGTTCCCCGCGCGCGGCGCTCACCGCGGCGGTGATCTCGGTGGCGGGCATCGGCTCGGGCAGCACCGTCAGATCGAGCGCGTAGCGCTGACGGCCGTCCAGGCGGCGCAACGGGCGCAGGAAGCTGTCCACGTCCTCCTGCGGGCCGATGAAGACCTTCAGGCGATCGCTGTAGGTCAGCCGATGGGTCGCGACGACCGGTTCTCCCGGAGTGGGATCGGGGGAGCCTGCCGCGCGAACGGGCAGCACCCGGCACGCGCTGGCCTCGGGAGACGAGAACATGTGAAGCTCACCTACTCACTCGGTTACTCGCTAGCAATCTAACCATCGTTGTCGCTCTGTGAACAATAACAGTAGCGTGATCGAAGTCACTAAAGATGGTGAGTTTAGATTCAGCTATGGACGAGCCCGGGTCGTAGCCAACCTAGGGTCTGTTTCGTGCCGATAGACCGGGGTCAGAAGATCCGCGTCCACCGGTTCTCCGGTAGCTCGGTCATAGCGGACGGCAATGAGAACCGAGAACAAATGACTGCTGGCCCGCTCGTGCAGTGTCGCGAGACGGGTCGCCAGCAACCGGATCGCACCCAGTGAGCCGGGTGGATGCAGGCCGTCGATGAGCATCACGCTGCCGCGCCGGTCCGGCCGGGGCAGCCGGGCCAGGTACGCGATGTCGTGCGGTTCGGTGCCGCCGGGCCGGTAGACGCGCCGCGCGGCCCTGTCCTCGATCCCGCGCCGCGTATCGCCCGCCCTGGTGACGGTCCGGCGCAGCCGGGGATCGGCCACCACCAGCTGGCGCAGGCTGGGGGAGAGTTCGGGGCCGCCGAGCACGACCAGCCCGTCGCGATTGAGATCGACGGGTCTCCCCGGGAGGAAGGTCTCCACAGACGCCACGAAGCCCAACTGCCGGAGCAGCTCGGCCAGTCGTTGCGCCGCGGCCGGATCGGGGGCGCCGAGCAGCCTGCCCGCGCGCACCTCCGGCGCGAGCACGGTCAGCGAGCCGTGCCCGAAGAAGAGTCCCTCCGGCACGGGGCCCTGCGTGCTGACCTGATGGATCCGCGCACGGGAGAGTCCGGCGGCGGCGCCGATCCTGGCGAAGGTCCAGCCCTCGGCATGGAGTTCCCGGATCACGGCTCGCCGGATCCTGGTGAGTTCGTTGATGGTCTGCTGGGCAGCCGCCACCCCGTCGGTGGCTGCTTTGAGTCTTTCGACCTTGTCTTCGATCGCGAAGACTCGTGCCACGTCATCGGCCGACATGTGCGAAGTCTAGACAGCTCGACAGCATTCCGTGTCTATATCGGTTGACATCGAACTGTCTTGCGGCACAAGGGCAGTCATGCCCAGATTGTCGGCAATCACAGTCTGCCGAGGTAGTCGAGGCCCTGCCGGTACCGCGCGACTTCGTGGCAAATGCCGACCGTGCGGTGTGCTCAGGTGGCGTCGAAGTCGATCGGCGGTCGCTCGTTGGGGTTCAGCGGCTTGGACAGCGAGGGCGCCGAGGGGGTCCCCGGCATGCCGCTGCTCGTGCCGAACAGTTCCTTCTTGTCGGGCACGGCGCTCTCCAGATCGCGCAGGATCTTGTCGTCGCCGTTGAGCAGGTGCTTGGTGACCGCGGCGCGCGGGGTCATCCCGCGCAGCTCGTTGAGCTCGGCCAGCGGCTTGCGCAGCTCGTCGAACTCCGGCCCCAGTTCCTGCTTCAGCTGCGTGGTGGCGCCGCTGGCGTAGTCGCGCACCTGGCGCAGGGACTGCGTGGTCCACCGGACGGCGCCGGGCAGGCGCTCCGGGCCGAGGATCACGAGGGCGGCGACGAGCAGGATCATCATCTCGCTCCACCCGATGTTGCTGAACACGGATCCAGGTTACCCGGCGCGCGGCGCCTCAGCTCAGTCGGATTCCAGCGTCACAGGCACGTCCACCTGCCTGCCGTCGCGGATCAACTGCACGTTCACCGTCTCGCCGATCTTGCGCGCCTGCACCGCGACGACCAGCTCGTCCGGATTGGTGACCTCCCGATCGCCGATCTTGACGATCACATCGCCCTCGACGATTCCCGCCTTGGCGGCCGGGCTGCCGGGCGCGACATCGGCCACGGCCGCACCGCTCATCACCTCGTTGGCGACGGTCTTGGTGCGCGCGCTCAGGCCGATCACCGGGTGGTGCATCTGGCCCTCGCGGATCAGGGTCTGGGTGACGGTGGTCATCACGTCGACCGGGATGGCGAAGCCGAGGCCCACCGAACCGCCGGTCTCGCTGCGAATGGCGGTGTTGATGCCGACGACGCGGCCCTCCATGTCGACCAGCGCGCCACCGGAGTTACCGGGATTGATCGCCGCGTCGGTCTGCACGGCGTCGATCACGGCGTTGGTGTCGCTGCCCTCGCCGGCGAGTTTCACCGGGCGGTGCAGGGCGCTGACGATGCCGGAGGTGACGGTCTTGCTCAGGCCGAGCGGCGAACCGACCGCGAGCACGTCGTCGCCGACCTGCACGTCGGCGGACTTGCCCAGGGTGGCCACGGTCAGGTTCTTGGCCTCGACCTTGAGCACGGCCAGGTCGGTCTTGGGATCGCGGCCGACGATCTCGGCGGGCACCCTGGTGCCGTCGGAGAACTGCACCTGGATCGCGGCCCGATCGGACTTGTCGGTCGCGGCCATCGAGATGACGTGATTGTTGGTGACCACGTACCCGCCGCCGTCGATGACGACGCCCGAGCCGGTCGCGCCGTTGTCGCCGACGGTCACGCGGATCGAGACCACTGACGGCAGTACGGCATTGGCGACGGCGGCGATCCGGCTGTGCGGCTCCTCGATGCCCGCGCTCTGGTCGAGGGTGACCTTGCGCGAGGTCAGCGTGGACGCGGTCTCGGCGGTGATCCGCCCGACCAGTCCGCCGAGCACGGCGATGCCGAGGGCGAGCGCGGCCAGCACGGCCAGTGCCTTGGGGGCCACGCGCGAGCCGAACAGGACCTCGCGGGCGGACAGTTTCGGGGCGACGGGCAGGCGTTCGGCGGCCGTGGTTGGCACGGCGGGCGCGCCGAGGCGGGCACCCGCGGCCGGATCGCGCCAGGGATCGACCGGACCGGCGATGACCGTGCTCGGCTCGTCGGACCCGGGCTCGCGCTGCAACAGCTCGTCGGAGCCGGCGGGGCGGGCGAACGCCTCGGCCAGCACCCCGTCCGGCGGACGCTGGGTGACCAGCTGATCGGCGTCGGCCTGCTTGTCGGGCAGCTTCGTCTCGTGCGGCGCGAACGAGCCGGTCTGGCCGTTCGGGCGGCGGAACGCGCGCGCGGTATGGCTGTCGATGTGCGGCCGGTAGACCGGACGCGGGCCCAGGTTCGGCGCGTCCGACGGCCGCAGGTTCCCCCGGTCGGCCGCCGAATCCGCGTGTTCGGTCGATCCGGAATTCGTCGATTCGCCTGTCACGTCCGAGACTCTACTTGCGCCGCCAGGTTGTCCACCGGGTCGCGGTGAAGGAATCGGTGATGAATCCGAGAAATGCCTCGTTACGGCGCGGCGGTTCGGGCGAGGTGCCGGGCAGTTCGGCCAGCGGGATCCGGGTCAGGCTGTCGTGCAGGCTGCGCGGCACGGCCACCTCGGCGGCCCGGCGCAGCGCGATGCGCGCCTGCTGCTGGGCGTCGACCTCGGCCGCGCATTCCGGGCAGACCGAAAGGTGCTGGGCGGCGCGCAGATACGCGTTCATCCGCAGCTCGCCGTCGACGTAGGCCGCGATCGCCTCGCTGGCCAGGTGCTCGGTGGGCTGGAAACGCGGGCGACGACCGGATGCACTGGGTTCCACACTCATGCGGAGTCTTTCCTTCCGACCGACATCAACCGAGAGCCCGGGTGACGTCGCGAACGGCCTCACCCTGCGTAGGCGTCAGCGGAGTACCGCTGCTCAGTTCCATTATGCGCAAGGTACTCGCGCAGTGCCTGGCGCCCACGGTGGATGCGGCTGCGCACGGTGCCGAGCTTGACGCCGAGCGTCGCGCCGATCTCCTCGTAGGACAGGCCCTCGATGTCACACAGGACCACGGCGGCACGGAACTCCGGCGCCAGCGCGTCCAGCGCTTTCTGCAGGTCGGGGTCCAGGCGCGCGTCGTGGTAGGACTCCTCGGGAGTCGGCCCCTCGGCGGGCACGCGGTCGTAGTCCTCGGGCAGCGCCTCCATGCGGATGCGGTTGCGGCGGCGGACCATGTCCAGGAACAGGTTGGTGGTGATGCGGTGCAGCCAGCCCTCGAAGGTGCCCGGCTGGTAGTTCTGCAGCGAGCGGAACACCCGGATGAAGGTCTCCTGGGTGAGGTCCTCGGCGTCCTGCGCGTCGCCGGAGAGGCGATAGGCCAGGCGATACACCCGGTCGGCGTGCTCGCGGACCAGTTCGTCCCAGGACGGCATGACGGTGCGATCGCCGGTCGCGTCGAAGGCCGCGGTGCCGGTGAGTTCGGCCTCGATCTCGTCACCGTCGACGGCGGTGAGTGGCTGTTCGGGCAGTATGGCGTGACGCGCCGTGTCTACCATCGGGATGGGACACCTCCTACTCGGGACCGCTGGCACGAAACCACGCCGGTCCGGGTCAGCGAACCTTGCAACCGGAATCAACCAGCAACTGTCTGTGGTTGTTCCCGGGTCTCGTACCCGCCGCGATCGGCTGGTCTTGCGTAGGGCAACTATTTCCTGCCCCGATATGGGCCAGGTGTGGAGATCCTGAGTGTGACCTGAGAATCCGTGCCGGACCCGACCTTAACCCCGCCGGCACCGGAAAAGCAGCAGTTCGGAGCCCTTCGTGACCGTTCCGCAAACCTTCGGCAATTGCCGGGTTTCGCGACGACACTCACCGGCACCGCCGCTTTCGCTGAATACACAGACCCCTCCCGTGACATAGCCTCTTAGCTGTGGCATCGAACGTGGAGCGCAACCTGACTTATGTGGAGGAGTCCGTCGTCGAGGACGAAGTCCTGCTCGACGCGCGCGAACGGGCCACCGAGCTGGGCGCGGCGCCCGTGCCCGCCTCCGTCGGCGCCCTGCTGAGCATGTACGCGCAGATGCTGGGCGCCCGCGCGGTCGTCGAGATCGGTACCGGGGCCGGGATCAGCGGATTGTGGCTGCTCGACGGCATGCGCGAGGACGGCACCCTCACCACGATCGACTCCGAGCCCGAGCACCAGCGCGCCGCCAAGGAGGCCTTCCGCACGGCCGAGATCGCCCCGGCCAGGACCCGGCTGATCAACGGCCGCGCGCTCGACGTGCTGCCCCGCCTCGCCGACGGCGCCTACGACCTCGTCTTCGTCGACGCCTCGCCCATGGAACACCCGCACTACGTGGAGCAGGGAGTCCGCCTGCTGCGCGAGGGCGGTGCGTTCATCCTGCACAACGCGCTGCTCGGCGGGCGCGTGCCCGATCAGGCCCAGCGCGACCCGGCCACCCAAGCCGTGCGCGCGGCGACCAGGGCGATCGCCGAGAATCCCGAACTCACCAGCGTGCTGATCCCGATCGGGGACGGCCTGCTCTGCGCCTCGCGGGGCTAACCCACCCAGATGCCCTTGCCGACGGTGACCACGCCGCCGTGGCTCACCGCGAAACGCTCCCGATCGCGTTCCAGGTCGACGCCGATGATCTCGCCTTCGCCGACCACTACGTTCTTGTCCAGAATGGCGTGCCGCACCACCGCGCCCTTGCCGATCCGCACGCCGGGCATGAGCACGCTGCCCTCGACGGTGGCGCCGTCGTCGATCATCACGTTCGAGCTGAGCACGGAATTGCGGACGGTGGCGGCCGACAGGATCGACCCGGCGCCCACGATCGACTCCTGGGCCAGGCCGCCGCGTGCGAACTTGGCCGGCGGCAGGTTCTCCGCCGCGCCGCGGATCGGCCAGTGCTTGTTGTAGAGGTTGAACACCGGGTGCACCGACACCAGGTCCATGTGCGCGTCGTAGAAGGCGTCGATGGTGCCGACATCGCGCCAGTAGCCGCGGTCGCGTTCGGTGGCGCCGGGCACGTCGTTGTCGGCGAAGTCGTAGACGGCCGCCTTGCCCTCGGCGACCAGCGACGGAATGATGTCGCCGCCCATGTCGTGATCGGAGTCGGAGTTCTCGGCGTCGGCGCGGATGGCGTCGACGAGCACGCGGGTGGTGAAGACGTAGTTGCCCATCGACGCGAACGTCATGTTCGGGTCGTCGGGAGTGCCGGGCGGATGCGCGGGCTTCTCCAGGAACTGGGTGATCCGGCCGGACTCGTCGGAGTCGATGCAGCCGAACGCGCTCGCCTCACTGCGCGGCACCCGGATCCCCGCGACCGTCACGCCGGCGCCGGAGGCGATGTGGCTGGCCACCATCTGCTCGGGGTCCATCCGGTACACGTGGTCGGCGCCGAAGACCACGATGTAGTCGGGGTCCTCGTCGTAGATCAGGTTGAGCGACTGCATGATCGCGTCGGCGCTGCCGGTGTACCAGCGCGGCCCGAGCCGCTGCTGCGCCGGCACCGGGGTGATGTACTCACCGGTGAATCCGGACAGCCGCCAGGTCTGGGAGATGTGCCGGTCCAGCGAGTGCGACTTGTACTGGGTGAGGACGCACAGGCGCAGATATCCGGCGTTGACGAGATTGCTGAGGACGAAATCGATCAGCCGGTACGCGCCGCCGAAAGGCACGGCGGGCTTGGCACGGTCTGCGGTGAGCGGAAACAGTCGTTTGCCCTCGCCACCGGCGAGCACGATCCCGAGTACGTGCGGCTGGCTCCTCACCCTGCTCAAAGTACAGGCTGGGCGGCACAACGGTGGCTCATGTCGACCCGAGGGTCTAATTTGGACCAGTGAGTTCTGGCACCGACAGCCCCCAGGCGGAGACGGACCCGCTGCGAGTCGCGATGCTGACCCGGGAGTATCCGCCGGAGGTCTACGGCGGGGCGGGCGTCCATGTCACCGAACTCACTTCCCGGCTGCGGGATCTGGCCGAGGTGACGGTCCACTGCATGGGCGCGCCGCGCCACGGCGCCGTCGTGCACCGGCCCGATCCGGAGCTCTACGCCGCCAATGCCGCGCTGCAGATGATGTCGGCGCAACTGCGGATGGCCGACGCGGTGGGCACCGTCGACGTGGTGCATTCGCACACCTGGTATTCGGGGTTGGCCGGCCACCTCGCCGGTGCGCTCTACGGCATCCCGCACATCCTCACCGCGCACTCGCTGGAACCGCGCAGGCCGTGGAAGGCCGAGCAACTCGGCGGCGGGTACCGGCTCTCGTCCTGGTCGGAACGCAATGCGATGGAGTACGCCGACGCCGTCATCGCGGTGAGCGAGGGCATGCGCCACGATGTGCTCGACGCCTACCCGGCGATCGATCCGGGCCGGGTCCACGTGGTGCACAACGGGATCGACGCGAGCGTGTGGCATCCCGGCCCGCCCGCCGGCGAAGACCCGCCCGTGCTCGAACGGCTCGGCGTGCGCGCCGACGCGCCGATCGTGTCGTTCGTCGGCCGGATCACCCGGCAGAAGGGCGTCGGCCATCTGCTCGCCGCCGCCGCCGATTTCGACCCGGACATCCAGCTCGTGCTGTGTGCGGGCGCCGCCGACACCAGGGAGCTCGAGCTCGAGGTCGCCGCCGCCGTCGACGGATTGCAGGCCCGGCGGGGCAACGTGTTCTGGGTGCGGGAGATGCTCCCGACCGAGCAGGTGCGCCAGATCCTGACCGCGTCCACGGTGTTCGTGTGTCCCTCGGTGTACGAGCCGCTCGGCATCGTCAACCTCGAGGCGATGGCCTGTGCGACCGCGGTCGTCGCCTCGGATGTGGGTGGGATTCCCGAGGTCGTCGCCGACGGTGGGACCGGGCGGCTGGTGCACTACGACGCCGCCGACACCGCCGAATACGAGCGAGGGCTGGCCGCCGCGGTGAACGCGGTCGCCGGCGATCCGGCCCTGTCCGCGCGCTACGGCGAGGCAGGACGGGCCCGGGCTATCGCCGAATTCGACTGGGCGCGGATCGCCGAGCAGACCGTCGAGGTGTACCGGAGTGTGCTGCGCTGACCGTGCGGCACCGGGGGCGTCGCGATCGGCGGAATTCCGTGTGCGTATCGGGTGAGCCCGTGCCGTCGGGGCCGTCGATGGGTGGCGAGTCGCCGGGGGAGACCGTCGAGGCGTCCCGGTTCCGCCACCGACCTGCGTGGTGCGGCGGACGGCGACCACCAAGCCGTGTTCCCGGCGGCCGCAGGTTCTTCGGGCGGCGGGATGTGGACCGAGGCGTGCCGATCTGTGCGGGTGCGGCGGATTTTGCCGCCCCGCGTGCGCACGGCGGCCGCGGGGTCGTCAGGCGGCGGGGGCGTAGACCGAGACGTCGACCGAGGCGGTGACCTCCGTGGTGTCCGGGAGAGCGGCGATGCGTGGGTCGTCGGTGGGGGTGCCGTGGAAGGCCGACGGGCCCATCGCGATGACGTTGGTGACGTCGTGCCGGGAAAGCTTCATCGGGAACTCGACCAGGGTGTGGGAGATCCGGGTGAAGGTGCCTGCGAGGGAGTCGGCCAGGCGCCGTTCCTTGTCCGGGTCGACGCGCACCATGTCGAGGGGGCCGACCAGCTCGCCCAGGTGCCGCGCGGTGGGGGTGACCACGACGAAACGGCCGCCGAGGGCGAGCACGCGGGCCACCTCGGCGGGGTTGCGCGGCGCGAAGACCGACAGCACACCGGCGAGGGCGTTGTCGCGGATCGGTAGCCCGCGCCAGGCGTCGGCCAGGACCGAGGCCATCCGGGGATGGGCGCGGGCGGCCCGTCGCGCTGCGGGCTTGGACACGTCGAGCGCGATCCCCCGCGCCTGAGGTTCGGCGGACAGCACCTCGCCGAGGTAGTACCCGGTGCCCGCGCCGACCTCGAGGATCACGCAGCCAGGCGATGCCTGGACGCCGGTGGCCGTGGCGCCGAACGCGCGCGCGACGGCGGCGGCGACGGGGGCGAAGTGTCCCGCGCTCTGGAAGGCCGCGCGGGCATCGAGCATGTCGGCGGTGTCGCCGGTCATCTTCGTCGACGCACCGGTCAGCAGCCCGACATAGCCCTGGCGGGCGATGTCGAAGCTGTGCCGGGTGCCGCAGCGCAGCGCACGATCGTGCGCGCGCAGTTCCGCTCCGCACTCCGGGCAGGCCAGGAGTGCGGCCAGCTCGGTGAGTGCCGTCAGCTCGTGACGCTCTTCAGTTCGTCACCGAGCGCCGCAGCCTCGTCCGGTGTGAGTTCGACGACCAGACGCCCGCCACCCTCGAGTGGAACCCGCATGACGATTCCACGACCTTCCTTGGTTGCCTCGAGGGGACCGTCCCCGGTACGGGGCTTCATGGCCGCCATCCTCTGCTCCCTCCAGATCTGCGCGGTCGAGTGCGCACCTGTTCTCTGGCTCGCCGGGTGTTCGGCGGGCCACACCGGTCCTATTCTTCCCTATTGCCGACTCGGGCGGACACCTGAGTACGAAATGTGACCGCCGGGTCGGTTCCGTCCGCGGCCGCGCGCACCCAGCAAACAGCCAGGTGATCGTCCACCATTCCGGTCGCCTGCATCAGGGCGTACGCCGTCGTCGGGCCGACGAAAGCGAAGCCGCGGCGCTTCAATTCCTTTGCCAGAGCAATGGATTCGGGGGTCGTCGCGGGAACGTCCGCATTCGTCGCCGGGCGCGGGCGTGGCGCGGGCGCGAACGACCACAGCAGCTCGTCCAGGCTCACCGGCAGGTCCCGAGCAACCTTCGCGTTGGCGATCGCCGCGTCGATCTTGGCGCGGTTGCGCACGATCCCCGCGTCGGCCATGAGCCGGGCGCGATCGTCGTCACCGAACTCGGCGACCTTCGCGATCTCGAAGCCGGCGAAGGCCGCGCGGAAGGCGGGTCGTTTGCGCAGGATCGTGATCCAGGCCAGGCCGGACTGGAACGCCTCGAGACACAGCCGTTCGAACAGCGCGTCGTCGCCGTGCAGGGGTTTGCCCCACTCGGTGTCGTGATAGTCGCGGTAGAGCTGGGAGCCGCCCGCCCAGGTGCAGCGGACGAGCCCGTCGTCGGCGAGTTCGGTCACGGTCGTTCCTGGCCGGCCGCCACCTGGGCCTGCCACTGCCGCACCTGCGCCAGCTCGAACTCGAGCTCGTCGATCCGCTCGGCCAGCCTGCCGAGCGCCCAGTCGACCTCACCGGCCTTGTAGCCGCGCACCACCTGCTGGAAACGCAGCGCGCGCACATCGGCGCCGGTGACGCCCTGGGCGGGCAGCACCGTGGCGGTCGTGCCCTCGGGTAACGGGCCCAGTTCCTCGGACCGCCCGAACACGGCACTGGCCACGAGGAACAGCATCGCCGCGACAAGTCCGACGATGAGCACGTAGAGCAGCAGCGTCAGCATGTGCACAGCCTAGGCAACCCCACCGACAACTCCCGGTTCTACAGATGGCGGGTGGTATCGATGCCCAGCGACATGCCCGCCAGGCCGCGCTTGCGGACGGCGAGCTTGTCGGCCACTCCGCGCAGGGCCTTGGCGGCCGGATTGTCCGGGTCGGCGAGCACGATCGGGGTGCCCGCGTCGCCGCCCTCGCGCAGCGCCTGCTCGATCGGGATCTGGCCGAGCAGCGGCACGGTGGCGCCGACCGCGCGGGTCAGCCGATCGGCGACGACCTGGCCGCCGCCGGAGCCGTAGAGCTCCATCCGCGAGCCGTCGGGCAGGTCGAGCCAGGACATGTTCTCCACCACACCCGCGATCCGCTGCCGCGTCTGCAGGGCGATGGCGCCCGCGCGCTCGGCGACCTCGGCGGCCGCGATCTGCGGGGTGGTGACGACCAGGATCTCGGCGCCGGGGATCAGCTGCGCGATGGAGATGGCGACGTCGCCGGTGCCGGGCGGCAGGTCGAGCAGCAGCACGTCCAGATCGCCCCAGAACACGTCGGCGAGGAACTGCTGCAGCGCGCGGTGCAGCATCGGACCGCGCCACACCACGGGCGTGTTGCCCTGGGTGAACTGCGCGATCGAGATCATCTTCACGTCGTGGGCGATGGGCGGCATGATCATCCGCTCCACCTGGGTGGGCTTGGCGTCGGAGCCGAGCATGCGAGGGATGGAGTGGCCGTAGATGTCGGCGTCGAGCACGCCGACCGACAGGCCGCGCTGGGCCAGCGCGACGGCCAGGTTCGCGGTGACGCTGGACTTGCCGACACCGCCCTTGCCGGAGGCGACGGCGTACACCCGGGTGAGCGAGCCGGGCTGGGCGAACGGGATCACCGGCTCGGCGGAGTCGCCGCGCAGCGACTTGCGCAGCTCGGTGCGCTGCTCGTCGCTCATCACGTCGAGATCCACGGTCACCGCGCCCGCGCCGGGCACATCGGCGACGGCCTTGGTGACCCGCTGGACGATCTCGGTCCGCAGCGGGCATCCCGAGGTGGTCAGGTACACCTCGACGTGCACGTCACCGCTCTCGGCGATGGCGATGGACTTGACCATGCCCAACTCGGTGATCGGCTTGCGGATCTCCGGGTCGTCGACCTTCGCGAGCGCCGCCCGCACATCCGCTTCCGTAATCACTGGCATATGCCCGATTTTATGCTCCCTCAGATTCGGGGGAGGTCTTGGGGCTTCGGGGCGAGGCCGCTCGAGTACGAGCCGGACCAGGCCATGACGTTGGCCACGTAGGCCATCGAGTTGTTGTAGCGCAGGATCGCCTTGGACTGCTGGGAGAGGTCGCGCATGTTCAGGCCGCCGTCGCAGAGGTAGCGGCCCGCGGTGAGCGCGGCGTCGAAGAGGTTCTGCGGATCGGAGATGCCGTCGTGGTTGCCGTCGGCGGCGTAGCGGTGCCACGTCTCGGGCAGGAACTGCATGGGGCCGATGGCGCGGTCGTAGCCGCCCAGCCCGTCGAGCTCACCGCCGTCGCTGTCGTAGATGACGTTGTTGCCGTAGAGGCTGCCGTCGAGGACCGGGCCGTAGACGGCCTTGATCGGATTGCCGTCCGCGTCGGCCTTGCCGTATGCGTGCGTGGACTCCACCCGGCCGATACCGGCCAGCAGCGACCAGGACATGCCGCAGGTCGGATTCTCCACGGCCAGTTGCTCTTCGGCGTTCTGGTAGGCCGCGACCGCGATGCCGGGAATGCCGAGCGGTCCGGCGGGCAGATCGCTGGCGGCCCGATCGTCGGGCAGCGCAACGGTTTTCACCACCGGATTGGCGGCGGGGGAGAGGCGGGCCTCCGCGTGCTCGACCGCGGCCACCTCGGCCTGCGGTGCGGCGACGAGGTCGGGCGCTGCCTCGGAATCGACGCCGGGCAGGTCGTGCTCGACGGCCGCGGTCGTCGCGGTGCTCGCGTCGGTCGCCGCGGCGGTGACGGCCACGAGTCCGGCGGGAACCAATCCGGTCAGGGCGATGAGCGAGCTACGTCGAACCGTTGTCGCAGGCTGTTTCCGATGACGACCCATGCCCCGAGATTACCGCACCCGAGACCTTTTTGTTACCCCCTTGTGATCTGAATTTCGGTTTGATCTCAGGGCGCCGGCGGGGCGGGCGGCAGCGGGATA
Source organism: Nocardia neocaledoniensis (assembly GCF_029868625.1). GTDB lineage: Bacteria > Actinomycetota > Actinomycetes > Mycobacteriales > Mycobacteriaceae > Nocardia > Nocardia neocaledoniensis_A. Next base: position 13,426 of record NZ_JARWOJ010000174.1, read on the forward strand.
ACGATGTTGAACGGCAACGTGATTCCGGGCTGCGGGGTCGGCGTGGGAGCGGCAGGCGCGGGCGCCGGTTCCTCGGTCGCCTCGATGCCGGGCTCGGGCGTCTTCTCCGGTACGGGCTCCGCCTTCTCGACGGGTGCGGGCACCGGCTCCGCGGTGGCCGGGGTGCACACCGGCGCGTTCGCCTGCTGATCGTTCGCCTGCTCGGGCTGCGCCGGATCCTTCGGTGCCGCAGCGCCGAACGTCTGCTCGACCGGCTTGCCCGGCTCGACCGGATTCGGCATCTGCGCGGGCACCGGCTCGCTCACGCAGTCCTGCGGCGGGGCGACGGGCGCCGGGCAGAAGATGCCGCACGGGATCGGCGGCAGGCCGGGCAGCGTGATCATCACCTGTGTCGGCGTGGTGACCTTCGGGGTGTTGGGGGGCAGCTGGTTGGTCGTCGACGGCGGCGCCGCGGTCACGGGCGCGTCGGTCGAGGCGGCCAGCACGTTCGGCGAGACCATCGGCGCGCTGCCCGGCGGCACGATGTCGGGCGAGATCGTGACCTGACTCGGCGCGCCACCGGTGCGGTACGCGGCCGACCAGCTCAGCACATTGGCCGCGTAGGACATCGAGTTGTTGTAGCGCAGCACCGCGCGCAGTTCCTGCGCGGCGTCGCGCAGGTTCAGCCCGCCCGAGCAGAGGTACTTGCCCGCACCGAGCGCGGCGTCGAAGACGTTGTGCGGGTCGGTGACGCCGTCGCCGTTGCCGTCGGCGGAGTAGTGCGCCCAGGTGCTCGGCAGGAACTGCATCGGGCCGACGGCCCGGACGAAGCCGCCGTCGGCCTCCTTGATGATCTCGTTGCCCGGCAGGGTGCCGTCGAGCGCCGGTCCGAAGATCGGCGTGGTCGAGGTGCCCGCGGCGTCGGTGCGGCCGTTGCTGGCGTGCCCGGATTCGATGCGGCCGATCCCCGCCAGCAGGTTCCAGGTGAGCCCGCAGCCCGGCTGCGCCGTCTCCAGCGCCAGCTCGGCATTGCGATAGGCGGCGAGCACGATCTCCGGGATGCCGAGCGCGCCGCTGCCGGTGGGCAGCGAGATGCTCTGCAGGGGAACGGTTCCGGCGAAGGGCGCCTGGCTGTTCGCGGACGGGGTGAGCGCGCGCAGTTTGCGCGGCGCCTCCTGGGCGATCGGCAGCAGCCCGACGACCTCGGACGGATCGGTTTCCGGCGTGTCCTCGGTGCTGCTCGCGGCGGCGGCGAGCAGGGCCTCCGGTGCGGTGGGCGCCTTGCTCGGCGTCGCGGTCTGCACGGACGACCCGGACGCGACGAGTCCGGCGACGACAAGGGCCGACATTGTTATCGGAGCAGAGATTCGCATTGCGGCCACACCAATCTTCGTCGAAGCAGCGGCCCGCAAGTCCCCCTCCGGCCCGCCCGGAACAACGTGACCCAGGTTACCTACCGGTCAGGTAGTTGTTGAGCATTTCCGGTTACTCGTCTGAACCACCTGGTGAAACCGGGTTGGGAGTGGGTGTTTGACCGGAGGTTTTCTTGCGCGCGGGCTTCCGCTTCTTTTCCGGCTTCGGCGCGCCGTCGGGCGTGGTAACCGCATCGATGCGGTCGAGGACCTCCTTGATCTCCTCCAGCTCGCGGCGCAGATAGTCGCGGGTGGCGACATCGCCGACGGCCAGCCGCAGCGAAGCCAGTTCGCGGGCCAGGAATTCGGTGTCCGCCTTGGTCTGCGCGGCCCGGCTGCGGTCCTCCTCGAGCGAGACCTTGTCGCGGTTGTCCTGCCGGTTCTGCGCCAGCAGGATCAGCGGCGCCGCGTAGGCGGCCTGTGTGGAGAAGGCCAGGTTGAGCAGGATGAACGGGTACGGGTCCCAGCGCAGCGCGACCACGAACACGTTCAGGATGATCCAGACGATCACGATCACCGTCTGGATCGCGAGATATCGCCCGGTCCCGAGGAATCGGGCCACCTTCTCGCTGCTGCGCGCGAACGCCTCGGAGTCCCAGTCGAAACTGAACCGCGAACCGACCGGCGTCTCCAGCCGGGCGCGCGCCGGATTCTTCTCACTCACGCCGTCGTCCCTTCACCCATGTGCGCGAGCGGTTCCTCTTCCTCGCGCCAGTCCTCGGGCAGCAGATGATCGAGGACGTCGTCGACGGTCACCGCGCCGAGCAGATGGTTCTCCGCGTCGACGACCGGCCCGCACACCAGGTTGTAGGTGGCGAAGTAGCGGGTCACCGCCGAGAGCGGCAGCTCAGGTGACAGCGGCGTCAGATCGGCGTCGACGATCCCGCCGACCAGGTGCGCGGGCGGTTCCCGCAGCAGTTGCTGGATGTGCACGCAGCCCAGATAGCGGCCGGTCGGGGTGGCGGTGGGCGGCCGCACGACGAAGACCATCGAGGCCAGCGCGGGCGTGAGATCGGGATCGCGGACCCGGGCCAGCGCCTCGGCGACGGTGGTCGACGGGCCGAGCACGATCGGTTTGGGCGTCATCAGACCGCCCGCGGTGTCGGGGGAGTGCGCGAGCAGGCGGCGCACCGGTTCGGATTCCTCCGGGTCCATCAGGGCCAGCAGCGATTCGGCCTCGCTCTCGGGCAGCTCGCCGAGCAGGTCGGCGGCGTCGTCGGGGTCCATCGCCTCGAGCACGTCGGCGGCGCGGCGGACCTCGAGATGGCCGAGCAGGTCGACCTGGTCGTCGTCGGGCAGCTCCTGGACGACGTCGGCGAGGCGGCCGTCGTCGAGCGCGAGCGCCACCTCGACGCGCCGCTTCTCCGGCAGTTCGCGCAGCCGGTGCGCGACGTCGGCGGCACGGAGGCCCTCGAACTGTTCGAGCAGCGTGGTGACGTCCTGGCCCGGCCTGTCGACCTCGGCGGGGGTCAGCCCGTCGACCTGCGACCAGTCGACCACGTGCACGGCGCGCCTGCGCCCGATCCGGCGGTGTCCGCGCACCGCGACCCGGCCGATCACCCAGTCCCTGGTCCTGGTCTGCTCGATGCCGAGGTCGGCGACGAACACGTCTACGCCGTCCAGGTCGGGCAGGCCGGGATCGTTCACCCGCACCTGGGTGTCGACGATCTGGGCCAGCGCGAGCATCTCGCCGGGGCGCTGCGCGAAGCGGCGCAGGCTCACCGTGCCGGTGTTGAGCGTGACGATGCCGGGCTCGATCGCGGTGACTCGCAGCATCGGCACGAAAATCCGCCGCCGGGTGACCAATTCGACGACGAGGCCGTGCACGCGCGGTTGTTGACGCCCGTGCCGGACGGCCACGACGACGTCGCGGACCCGGCCGATAGACTCCCCGTCCGGGCCCAGCACCGTCAGACCGGCGAGCCGGGCAACGTACACCCTGGTGGTTGCCATGACCTTCAGGCTAGGCGAACAGAGGAGGAGCCCTTGCAGCCTCGCCGATCGGTGCTCGCCGTACCGGGCAGCAATCCCAAGATGATCGCCAAGGCCAAGGGCCTGCCGGTGGACGAGATATTCCTCGATCTGGAGGACGCGGTCGCGCCCGGCGCCAAGGCCGCGGCGCGCGCGAACATCGTCGCCGCGCTGAACGAACCCGGCTGGGGTTCGCAGTTGCGCGTGGTCCGGGTCAACGACTGGTCCACCGAGTGGACCTACGCCGACGTGATCATGGTGGTCGAGGGCGCCGGCGCGGCGCTGGACGCGATCCTGCTGCCCAAGGTCACCGATGCCGCCCAGGTGCAGGCGCTGGATCTGTTGCTGACCCAGCTGGAGAAGGCCAGCGGACTCGAGGTCGGGCGGATCGGGATCGAACCGCAGATCGAGAACGCCATCGGGCTGCGCAATATCGACGCCATCGCCACCGCGAGCCCGCGCGTGCAGGCCCTGGTGTTCGGCCCGGCCGACTTCATGGCCAGCATCAACATGCGCACCCTGGTGGTCGGCGAGCAGCCGGAGGGCTACGACGTCGGCGACGCCTACCACCACATCCTGATGACCATCCTGCTCGCCGCCCGCGCGCACGGACTGCAGGCGATCGACGGCCCCTACCTGCAGATTCGCGATATCGACGGCTTCCGCCGGGCTGCGGGCCGCACGGCCGCGCTGGGTTTCGACGGCAAGTGGGTGCTGCATCCGGGCCAGGTAGACGCGTGCAACGAGATCTTCAGCCCGCGCCAGGCCGACTACGACCGGGCGGAGCTGATTCTCGACGCCTATGCCTTCCACACCTCCGAGGCGGGCGGCGCGCGGGGAGCGGTGATGCTCGGCGATGAAATGATCGACGAGGCCAGCGCGAAGATGGCGCAGGTCATAGCGGACAAGGGCCGAGCAGCGGGAATGACGCGCACGACGCGTTTCACTCCACCACAGCCGGTCCCGGACTAGCAGAATGGGACTATGACGAATCCCTTGGGCAACCCGAATCGCGGACGGCAGGCGTTGCCGACGCCGCCGTCGGGCTGGCCGGTCGGCTCGTATCCGACCTACGCCGAGGCGCAGCGCGCGGTCGATTACCTGGCCGACGGACAGTTCCCGGTGCAGGACGTGACCATCGTCGGCGTCGACCTGATGCAGGTGGAGCGGGTGCTGTACCGGCTCACCTGGGGCAAGGTCATCGGCGGCGGCGTGGTGTCGGGTGCCTGGCTGGGCCTGTTCCTCGGCCTGCTGCTGAGCCTGTTCACCACCACCGGCGGTGCGCTGGGCCCGCTCGTGGTCGGCCTGCTCGGCGGCATCGTGTTCGGCGTGATCACCACCTCGATCCCATACGCCGCGACCCGTGGCCAGCGCGACTTCGCCTCGACGATGCAGCTGGTGGCCGGTCGCTACGACGTGCTGTGCGATCCGAAGACCGCCGAACGCGCCCGCGACATGCTCGCTCGATTGGCCCTGTGAGCCGATGGACGTGGTGAACACGGTCCGCACCGCGGTGCTGGACCACTTCGGGGTGGCGCGCGAGGCGGTCGACTCGGCCTCGGTGACCTTCCTCGGCCTGGAACCGATCGAGATCCTGCGCATCCCCGGCGCCGACGCCGTGCACTACGCGACGCTCGGCGGATCGCGTCACCCGATGGGCGATCCGGCCGACCTGCTCGCCGACCCGGTGCGCGGCCCGCGCGCCGAACTGGTGCTGTCGCTGCTGGCCTCGGCGGGACCGCAGGCCGGTGTCGCGCGGTCCCTCGGCGTGCTGGTCGCGACCCCGTCGGTGGAAGGTGTTGTGCTGCAGGCCGACGCCCTGCTGGATCTGGGAGAACCGTTGTGGCGCAATGCCGCGTTCACGGCGGTGCTGCTCGGGGAGAGCGAGATCGCCGAGGTCGCGCTGCCGGAACCCGCCGAGCCGGTGCGGTATTTCAGCGTCACCCCGGTGACCGCGACCGAGGCCGCCTGGGTGCGGGTCCGCGGCGCGCAGGCGCTACGTGAGGCCTGGGCCGAGGCGGGGATCGACGTGCGCGATCCCGATCGTGGCGCGGTGAACCTCTAGATCCACTTGTTGCGGCGGAAACTGCGGAACAGCAGGCCGCACAGCACGGCCATGATCAGCAGGACGACGGGGTAACCCGCGGGCTGGTGCAGCTCCCACATGTAGTCGAAGTTCATGCCGTAGACGCCGGCGATCATGGTCGGCACGGCGGCCATGGCGGCGTACGCGGCGATCTTGCGCATGTCGGTGCTCTGCTGAACGCTGATCTTGGCCAGCGCGGCATTGACCAGGCCGCTGAGCGATTCGTCGAAATAGGTGATCCGTTCGGTGACGCCGATGTGGTGATCGGCGACGTCGCGCAGATAGCGGCGGATCTCCTTGGGCACCGGCATGTCCAGGTTCTGCACCAGCGTCTGCAGCGGCGGCCCCAACGGCGCCACCGCCCTGCGCAATTCGACCACTTCGCGCTTGAGCTGATAGATCGACTCGATGCCGACCTTGGAGGCGGGCGTGAACACCGCCTCCTCCATCTCGTCGATGTCGGCCTCCACCGAATTGGCGACCTCGATGTAGGAGTCGACCACGTGGTCGGCGACGGCGTGCAGCACCGAGACGGGGCCGAGCCGCAACTGGTCGGGCACGGCCTCGAGTTCCCGGCGCACCCCGGCCAGTCCGGTGTGCTCGCCGTGGCGCACGGTGATGGCGAAGTGCGGGCCGGTGAAGACCATGATGTCGCCGGTCTCGACGATCTCGCTGATGGCGTGGATGTCGTGTTCGACGTAGCTGACCGTGCGCATCACCACGAACAGTGTGTTGTCGTAGCGCTCGAGCTTGGGCCGCTGACGGCCGTGCACCGCGTCCTCGACGGCCAGCGGGTGCAGGCCGAAGATCTCGGCGATATCGGCCATCTGGCCCTCGTCCGGATCGTGCAGGCCCACCCAGACGAAACCGTCCTCGGACTTGCCCGCCTCGGCCAGCGCCTGCCGCGGGGTGAAGTGCCCGCGCAGGCGTTCGCCGTCGACATAGACGCCGCAGTCCACGATGGCTCGTGCGGTCGGCACCGGGATCCGGGGCAGCGGTGGGGTGGCGCGCTGGGGTCCGCGGAACGAGGGCATCTGCGGTAGAGAAGGCACGAGGTGGATGCTACGGCCATCGGCGGACTAGGCGGCGGCGCGTACGTCAGGCGAGACCGCACTGTAAGACTGAAGGTGTGCGCATTGATCTGCATACCCATTCGACCGCCTCCGACGGCACGGACAGCCCGGCCGAGCTGGTGCGTCGCGCCGCCGCGGCGGGCCTGGACGTCGTCGCGATCACCGATCACGACACGACCGCGGGCTGGGCCGAGGCCGAGGCCGCCCGCCCGCCCGGCCTGACGCTGGTGCGCGGCATGGAGATGTCGTGCCAGGGGATGGGGGAGGACGGCTGGCCGGTCCCGGTGCATCTGCTGGCCTATCTCTTCGACCCCACCGACCAGGGGTTCGCCGAGGAGCGGGAACGGCTGCGCGCCGAGCGGGTGGCGCGGGTGCGCGCGATGGCCGACAAGATGGTGGCCGACGGACTGCCCATCGATCCCGACGCGGTGCTGGCCGGGGCCGGTCCGGCCGCGGGCCGTCCGCATCTGGCGCGGGCCCTGGTGGAGGCGGGCGTCGTCCCGAGTGTCGACGCCGCGTTCCAGGAGTTGCTCGCCCCGCACGGTCCGTACTACGCGGAGAAGGCCGACACCCCGCTCACCAGGGCGGTGCGGCTGATCGCCGCCGCGGGCGGGGTCAGCGTGCTCGCCCACGTGCGGGCCCGCAAGCGCGGCAGGCTGCTCGCGCTCGACGAGATCCGCGAGCTGGCCACGCTGGGCCTCGGCGGCCTCGAGATCGACCACCCCGACCACAGCGACGGCGATCGTGCTGTGCTGACCGACCTTTCGGCCGAACTCGGCCTGCTGCGCACCGGCTCGTCGGACTACCACGGCCGCAACAAGACCATCGAGATCGGCGCCTGCCGGACCGACCCCGAGCAGTTCGAGGCGCTGATCGGCAAGGCGAGCGGGGTGCCGGTGATCGCCCCGTGACGCTGGTGCGCGGGTTCAGCGGTCTGGTCGCGGGCGGCGTCGTCGTGCTGCTGTGCGTCGTGCTCGGCGCCGCGGTGATCGGCGCGCGCAGGGACTTTCCCGGGCCCGGCGCCGAATCGCTGACCTGGCATGTCATCGCGGCGGTGGCCGTGGTCGCGGCACAGATCTTCGCCGATCGGCATCGCGGCGTGGCCGCCTTCGCCGGCTCGGCGATCGTGCTGACGGTGACCGGTGTGCTGCTGTGGACACAATGGTGGGGTTGATGGGCGCGTAATGGTTGCGCCCGGGTGAACTGTGCTCGAATATCTCTCTTTGTGAGCAGCATCGAGACGGATGTTCTGATCCTCGGCGGTGGACCCGCCGGGCTCTGGGCCGCCGTCTCCGCCGCGACCGCGGGCGCGCGGGTGGTGCTGGTGGACAAGAGCCGCTGCGGCTCCAGCGGGCCGACCGTCTACGGCAGCACCGCGCTGTGGGACCTTCCGCCCGGACCGGCCAGGGCCGAGCGGGTGGCGGCGGCACTGCGCCGCGGCGGCGGCCTCGGTGACCCGGCCTGGCTGGACCGCGTCATCGACGAGACCCATGACCGGTTGCGGACCTGGCCGGGCGCCCGGCACCGCGCGCCCGGCACCGCCGACGCCGATCCGTCGGTGCTGCACCTCGACGGCGCCAGCTACCTGCGCAGACTGCGTCGCGGCGCGCTGGAGCTCGGCGTGCGCGTCCTCGATCATCACCCGGCGCTGCACCTGCTCGTCGACGGGGCGGGCACGGTCGTCGGCGCCGCGGGGGTCCAGCGGCACAACCGGTTCCGCCCGTGGACGATCCTGGCGGGCGCGGTGGTGCTGGCCACCGGCGGCTGCGCGTTCCTGTCCGGCGGCGCAGGCACCGAGGTGAACACGGGCGAGGGCCTGCTGATGGCGGTCGAAGCGGGTGCGCAGCTGTCCGGCATGGAATTCTCCGGCGCCTACGGACTCGCGCCGGTGTTGTCGCGGGTGCACCCGAATCCGGCTGTCGCGCCCGGACTCTCGGTGCGCTTCGCCGCGCTCTACGACGAGGACGGCGCGGAACTGCCCGGCGGATATCAGGCCACGCTGGCCGCGCTCGCGGACGGGCGCCGGGTCTTCGCCGCGCTGCACGAGGTGCCCGACACGGTGCGGCACTGGCTCGGCAGGCACGGCGCCGTCGACGCGGCGGGCCGGGTGCCGGTGCGCGCGGTGCTCACCGGGACGGTCGCGGGCTCCGGTGGTCTGGCGCTGGCCGGACCCGACTGCCGCAGCACCGTGCCCGGGCTCTTCGCCGCGGGCGCGGTCGCGGGCCGCGAGGTCGTCGCGGGCGCCGCGGGCGCGACCGGCGGGGTGGCGGGGGCCGGCCCGGCGAAAGTTGGCCCGCCGCAAGTCAGGTCGCGAGCCCCGGACCGGGGGGGGGT
>NZ_JARWOJ010000175.1 GCF_029868625.1 Nocardia neocaledoniensis
CGACTCCCCCGGCCGCTGCGACGCGACTCGCATCCGTGGCCCCGGATGGGAAGCCCTGCGGCGCGGTGGGGTAAGCCCCCCCCCCGCGGGGGGGGGGGTGGAGCGCCCCCCCGGGGGGGGGCCCCCCCCGGGGGGCCCCCCCCCCGGGGCGGGCGCTCCACCCCCCCCCCCCGGGGGCGGGGGGTATCCCCACCGCGCCGCAGGGCTTCCCATCCGGGGCCACGGATGCGAGTCGCGTCGCAGCGGCCGGGGGAGTCGATGGGGACCAGTCGGCGGCGACATCCCTGACCGACTCGGTCGAGTCGGTGGATCGCCCCGCTCCCACGTCCACCGATGTCGTCGAGCCGGCGGGCACGGCGCCGGGTACGTCCTCGAGCGGCGCAGCCTCCGCCGCTGCCGAATCCGGTGTGGCCGAACGGGACACCGCCGTTGTCGCGACGTCCGCGGACCGTTCGGCTGACGATGCGACAGCCCTGCGAGTCGACGCCGTGTCTACCGCGAACGGCGGCACCGTTGCGGTCTCGCAGGTGGTGACGGATGCTGCGGCAGACCAGGACCCGACCGCCGGCACCGCGGCCGTGGTTCCCGTCGCCGAGGCGGCGGAGACGCCGAGCCCGGTGTCGTCCGCGTCCCCCCGGCCGGTCCTGCTCGTGATCGCCGATTCGCTCGCCTACTACGGCCCCAAGGGCGGCCTGCCCGCGGACGATCCCCGGATCTGGCCGAATATGGTCGCCGCCGAACTGGATTGGGACGTCGAACTGATCGCCCGGATCGGATGGACCTGCCGGGACGCCTACTGGGCGCTCATCGGTGACCCCCGGGTCTGGGCCGCGGTGCCCCGCGCGGGTGCGGTCGTGTTCGCCGTCGGCGGCATGGACACCCTGCCGTCGCCGCTGCCCACCGCGCTGCGAGAACTGATCCGCTACATCCGTCCGCCGAAGCTGCGCCGCGGCGTGCGCGCCTCCTACAACTGGCTGCAGCCGAAGCTGTCGAAACTGGGTCGCCCCGTGGCGCTTCCGCCGCGGGTCAGCGTCGACTACCTCGAGCAGTCGCGCGAGGCGCTCAACCATCTTCGTCCCGAGCTGCCGGTGGTCGCGGTACTGCCGTCGGTGCACAAGTGCGATGCCTACGGGCGGGTGCATCGCGGCCGCGCCCGTGCGGTCAAGGCACTGCGGGCGTGGTCGGGCCGCACCTCGGTGCCGCTGGTCGATCTGGGTGAAGCGGTGCGCGACGACATCGAGTCGGGTGCGGCGAATCCGGACGGTATCCACTGGGGCTGGGCCGGGCACGCGGCGGTGGCGACGGCGATGACCAAGGCGCTGCAGGAGGTCAGGTAGTCCGTGGCCGTTGTGGTGGTCACCGATTCGGCGTCCGGGCTGTCGGCCGATGTCGTCGCCGAGCTCGGTATCGAAGTGGTGCCATTGCATGTGCTGGTCGGTGATCGGCAGATCCGCGAAGGCGTCGATCCCGTCGAGATCGACTACTCGACCGACTCGGTCAGCACCTCGGCGGCCTCGCCCGGTGAACTGCGCGAGGCCTACGAGCGGGCGCTGACGCACAGCGACGGCGACGGCGTCGTCGCCATCCACCTCTCGCGCACACTGTCGGCGACCTGGGAGTCCGGTCGCCAGGCGGTGCGCGACATGGGCGCCGAAGATCGTGTGCGCCTGGTGGATTCGCTGGGCGCCGGCCTGGCGACCGGGCTGCCGGTGCTCGCCGCCGCGCGCCGGGCCCGCGCGGGCGAGGCGCTGGACGCGGTCTATGAGCGCGCGGTCGCCGCCGCGGCCCGTGCCCGCACCTTCATCCTGGTGAACCGCACCGAACAGTTGCGTAAGGGCGGCCGGCTCAGCAGCGCCGCCGCCTTCTTCGGCAGTGAACTGGTGACGAAGCCGCTGCTGCACCTGGTCGAGGGCAAGCTGGAATTGCGCGAAAAGGTGCGCACCAGGTCGCGGGCCTACGCCAAGCTGGTCGCCGCGGCGGTCGACGCCGCCGGACGCGAGGGCGCGGCGCTGGGTGTGCAGCACCTGGGCGCCGCCGAGGCGGCCGAGAACATCGCCGTGCAACTGCGCGAACAGGTTCCGGATATCGAGGAACTCCATGTCACCGAGTTCGGGCCCACCTTGGGCGTGCACCTCGGGGTCGGTGCGCTCGGCGTGCTCGTCGTCCCCGGCGGATGCGCGTGAGAACGCGTGCCGCGCACCCGCGGCAGACGCGCCGGGAACCTGCGCCGACACCCTGATCCCCGCTGGCTCTACGATGCCTCGGTGACCGGTTACGACGACTTCGACTTCCCCGACATCTCGCACCTGCCGCCGCGCAGGCAACACATCCTCGCGGTGATCCGGGATTCGGTGCTCGCGCACGGCTACCCGCCCAGCGCCAGGGAGATCGCCGACGCCGTCGGCCTGCGGTCCACGTCGACGGTCTCCAAGCACCTGAAAGCGTTGGAGGAGGACGGTTTCCTGCGCCGCGGCGCCGCGATGACCCGCCCGATCGATGTGCGGCTGTTCCTGCGCGACAGCCCGGGCACCCGGTCCGAGGCGTCGGTCACCGTGCCGGTGGTCGGCGACATCGCCGCGGGCACGCCGATCCTCGCCGAACAGCACGCCGACGACATGCTCACGCTGCCACGCGAACTCGTGGGCCGCGGTGAGGTTTTCGGGCTCCGCGTCCGCGGCGACTCGATGATCGACGCGGCCATCTGCGACGGTGATCTCGTCGTCGTCCGCAGCCAGCGCGAGGCGAACAACGGCGATATCGTGGCCGCCATGATCGGCGAGGAAGCCACCGTCAAGGTCTTCCGCCGCCGCAACGGCCATATTCTTCTCGAACCCCGCAACCCCGCCTACGCCGTCATCGACGGCGACGAAGCGACCATTCTCGGCAGGGTCGTCTCGGTCATGCGCCGCCTCTGAGCCCCGGCGCTTCACGCCGGGCCGAACCAGTCGAGGAACTGACCATGCGGCCCGGCGTAGGCCACCGGCTCCCCGTCCACCGCCACCACCATCCGCGCGGCGGCCGTCTCGTCGCGCCGTAGCCGGTCCGCGAACCCGGGGAGTACCCCCACGCCTTCCTGCGAGACCCAATGGCACGGCAGTGTCCGCACGGTCGCGACGAACTTCTCGCGCGCCTGCGGGGGCAGGTAGGTGAGAACCGCGCTGTGGAACACGACGACGGTGCCGGCACGCGGGGCTGCCGCGACCAGCTCGCCGATCCTGTCGTTCAGGTCCCCCGTCACCAGGCGCGGCGGATCCGCGGCCGCGATCGCTGACACCGCCCGCAGCCTGGCGAGCCGGTCGTCCTGTCCGGGCCAGACGAGCGCTTCCAGCCATTCACGATCGCGGCGGTCGGACACATCCAGCGGATTCAGATCGACGCCGGCGCGGTGGACCACCTCCGGCAGCCGCGTGGGGATCGGCGCGGGCCCGGAGACCCTGCACGACAACAGCACCGGCGACGGCCCGTCGACGGGATCCACGATGACGTCGCCGTATCGATAGCTCAGGCGGTCCGGGAACAGGCACAGGCCCGCCGACGCGCCGACTTCGATCAGCGACAACGGTTCGGGAAACCGCGCGAACACGGGCAGCAGCGTCGCCGAACGGCCCGCTTCGTTCGTCTGGGTGCGTCTGATCGCCGCCGTCGCGGCGATCGCGGGCCACCGGGCGATCACCTGTTCCCGGAATGCGCGGTAGGACTCCGCGGTCGCGCCGTTCACCCGGGCTGCGGCCAGGATCAGATTCGGTTGCTGCTTGTCCGGGGGCAGCTGGGCGATCAGCGCGAGCACGGTGTCGTCGTCGGCGATGTCAGCGGCCCGCTGTTCGTAGCAGGGTGAATTGCCGCGTGCCTCGCGGTGGGCGAAGTCACGGAAGCGCCGGCGCAGATCCATGGCCCCCTTCGTAGGCGGTCCGGGGTAGGGGGCGCACCGTATTCGATCAGGTGTGGCCGATCTGTTGTCGCTGTTCACGGCAGGAGGTACAGACGCTCGTTGGGCAGGCGGGGCAGGCCGCCGCACGGTCGGGAATCGACCGCGACCGAGCACGGCCGTTTGGCCGCGATGTCCTGGACGAAGGCCAGTGCGGCGGTCCGGCACGCCGCGAATTCCATCCGCACACAGGTGAATTGCACGAGGACGCGGATATCGGGCTCGTCGGGGCGCGGCGAGCGTCCACGAAGCCGTGCGACCGGGTGTCGTCGGGCCATGCACGCGGCGAGGATCCCGCGGGGGCGGTTCGTGGTCGCTGTCGGGCCGCGGGTGTCGATGGTGTTGGGCATGGGCGCACCGTAGGCGATCGAGCGAACGTGTCTCGTGTTCGCGGGAGCGTCTGACCGGCAGTTGTCCACAGGTTCGGAGTTATCCACAGGCTCGGTCGAGCCGCAGGTCGTCGGCGGTTTCCCGAGGCGTGCCGGTCGTAGCTTCGGTGGCATGTCACGAGACGAAGAGCACGAGCGGGTACGACAGCGGCTGGGTGGTCTCGCGGTTCGCGACCAGGCCGGGTCGGGGTCGATGCGAAGTGGGTCGGCTCGCGCGCAGGCGCGGGGCGGCCGTGGTACCGAAGGACGTTGGGATGACGAGGAACTCCCGCCGGGCGAGGTGCGTATGCCGGGCTGGCTCGACGCGGGCGGTGATCCGCGCGGGCTGCGACGCCTCGTACCCGAGCGGTTCCGGTCGGCGCGCGTCGACCCGGGTCGGCCGGGCGCCTTCGTGCTCGCCCTGGTGGGGCTGGTCGCGGTTGTTTTAACGGGTGTTGTTGTTTTACGCCACCCCCCCCCCCCGCACAACCAGCCCCCGGTGCCGGTAGTGCCAGGCGAGCCCCAAACCGCCCCGTGTTAACCCCCCACACCCCCCCCCCCCCCCCCCCCCCCCGGCCCCCCCCCCCGCCGCCCGCCCGACCCGGGTCGACGCGCGCCGACCGGAACCGCTCGGGTACGAGGCGTCGCAGCCCGCGCGGATCACCGCCCGCGTCGAGCCAGCCCG
>NZ_JARWOJ010000176.1 GCF_029868625.1 Nocardia neocaledoniensis
TGTTTTTCCCACTGCGCGGCCCCCCCCCGGGCCAACTCCGCCCCCCACACGGCTTTCCCCCGGGGGGGCCCCCCTCCCGGGCGCCCCCCGAATCCCGTATCTCACGTCTGGCGTTCCCCGTTCGTCTTCTCGGTAGGACAACGAAAGGACACCGCAGATGAGCATCCGCCATACCGTGGTCGAGACCGATCTCGGACCGATCACTCTCGTCGCGACCGGCGCGGCCGTCACCGGACTGTACTTCCGCGACCATGTCCGCCGACCCGGCGGCGAGACCTTCGGCGACGGGGCTCCCGCGGACCCGTTGCTCACCGAGGGCGCCCGTCAGCTGCGTGACTATCTGGCGGGCCATCGCCTGACCTTCGACCTGCCGCTGTCCGCCGACGGCGATGATTTCCAGCGGGCCGTGTGGGAGATCGTCGCGGCGATTCCGCGCGGCGAGACCTCCACCTACGGCCGCATCGCCGAACGTCTCGGTGCTCGCGCGCTGGCGCAACGCGTCGGCCAGGCCGTCGGCGCGAATCCGCTGTGTGTGTTCGTGCCGTGTCACCGCGTGGTCGGAGCCGACGGCTCGCTGACCGGGTATGCCGGTGGGCTGCACCGCAAACGGATCCTGCTCGACCTCGAAGCACCGGCCCCCGTCAGCGCCGGCCGGCTGTTCTGACCGCGCCGGGATGACGATGAAACCACCGTTCGAGCAGATCGTCGAGCAGCACGGACCGACCGTGCTGCGGGTCTGCCGCGTCGTCCTCGGCGCCCACGACGCCGAAGACGCGTGGTCGGAGACCTTCCTCGCCGCGATGCGCGCCTACCCCGACCTCCCCGACGACGCCAATATCGAGGCGTGGCTGGTGACGATCGCGCACCGCAAGGCGATCGACGTGGTACGCGCCACGAACCGCACCGCGCTGCCGGTCGACGAGCTGCCCGAATCCCCCACGCGCCTGGGCATTCCCGGTTCCGGCGAACCCGATCTGTGGGCAGCGGTCTCCGCCCTGCCACCCAAACAGCTACAGGCCATCGCCTACCACTACGTAGCCGGCCTGCCCTATGCCGACATCGCCGACATCCTCGGCGGCACCGTGGACGCGGCCCGTCGAGCCGCCGCCGACGGCGTGAAGAAACTCCGAAGAACCTACCCGGGCGCCATCATGGAAGGAGTCCACGCATGACCGAGATCGGACGCGATGGCGACCTGACCGCCCTGCTGTCGACACCCGTCGACGCCGACCTGATGGCCCGCCTGCACCAGCGCCTCGCGCGCCGCGCCGACGAGGCCGACCTGCTCGACATCGCCTACACCACCGTCGATTCCCCCGTCGGCGAGCTGTTGCTGGCCGCGACCCCCAAGGGTCTGGTCCGCGTGGCCTATGCCAGCGAGGACCACGACCGGGTCCTCGAGACCCTCGGCCAGAAGCTGAGTCCCCGAATTCTGCGCGCCCCGCACCGTCTCGACACGGTCGCCCGCGAACTCGACGAGTATTTCACCGGCCACCGCCGTGCCTTCGATGTCGACCTGGATCTGTCGCTGTCGCACGGTTTCCGCCAGCTCGTACAGCGCCATCTGCCCGAGATCGCCTACGGCCAAACCCGCAGCTACCGCGAGGTCGCCGAGCTCGTCGGCAATCCGAAGGCCGTGCGCGCGGTGGGCACCGCCTGCGCCACCAACCCCCTGCCGGTCGTGGTGCCGTGCCACCGCGTGGTCCGCACCGACGGCAGCCTCGGCGGCTACATCGGCGGCGCCGCGGCCAAGACCGCCCTGCTCACCCTGGAGGCGGCATGACCACCGATCCCTGGCACGACCGGGTCGCCGCCGGCGACTGGCCGGCGATCACCGCCGAACTCGACGAGTACGGCGGCGCCCTGCTCCCCCAGCTGCTCACGCCCGCCGAGGCCGCCGCGATCCGCGACCTCTACGACCGCGACGAGCTGTTCCGCTCCACGATCACCATGGGCCAGTACCGATTCGGCGAAGGCCAGTATCGGTACCTCCGTACGCCCTATCCGGAACCGGTCGAACGCCTGAAGCAGGCGCTGTACCCACGCCTGCTCCCGATCGCCCGCGAGTGGTGGCGCAAACTCGGCCGCGAGACGCCATGGCCGGACACCCTCGACGAGTGGTTGCGCATGTGCCACGACGCGGGCCAGACCAAGTCCACCGCGATCCTGCTGCGCTACGGCCCCAAGGACTGGAACGCCCTGCACCGAGACCTGTACGGCGACTTGGTCTTTCCACTCCAAGTGGTGATCAACCTCAACGAACCCGGCGTCGACCACACCGGCGGCGAATTCCTGCTCCTCGAACAACGCCCCCGCGCCCAGTCCCGCGGCACCGCGACCCTGCTCCCGCACGGCCACGGCTACCTGTTCACCACCCGCGACCGCCCTGTCCGCTCGACTCGCGGCTGGTCGGCGGCCCCGGTCCGGCACGGCGTCTCCGCCATCCGCTCCGGCCACCGCACCACCCTCGCCCTGGTCTTCCACGACGCGGCGTGACCGTGCGCACCTACCAGCTCCTCGGCGCCGACGGCCGCCCCTACCGCTCCCCGACCCCGGGCACCTGGGGCGGCCACCGCCGCACGAAGATCTACGGCCGCCTGAACTGCCCCTCGGCCCAGCGCGCCCTCGCCCGCGGCCACTACGCCACCCACCGAGTGTTCTTCCCCGACGAACCCACGGCCATCGCCGCAGGCTACCGCCCGTGCGCGGTCTGCTGCCGAGAGCGCTACTTGCGCTGGAAAGCCACCAGCACTCTCACAACCCGTACTTACGCACGAAATCCTCGGTGAGATCCACCGCGGGCACCCCCGCCTCCGTCGCCCGCGTCTCCACCGACGTCTCCTCGACCAACCGCTCCGGCTCCGGCGGCAACTGCCGCCACTTCGCCCGCGGATCCTCGTCAGCCATATCCCCTCCTGCAGTCAGTCTCCAGAATAGCCCCGTATCAGCGCGATCCACGTCTCACCGGGATAGCCTTATCGAACGGCGCCGCGGCTCACACCACGTACGAGATCGTCGCAGCCACCGACAACGCCAGCATGCCGAGGCAGTTGATCCAGAACTCGTAGCCGAGGAACCGGGCCCGGTAATGGGCGTACGCGGCGCACACGAAATACGCGATCACGCCGACCGCGGTGGCGAACCCGACCCCGGGATACACCAGTCCCCCGAGGAGACCGACGGTGGCCGCCAGCTTGATGGCGATCAGCGTCCACCACCAGTCGCGGGGAAACCGGACGCCGTCGAGGCATCGCTGAATGAACAGTGGAGGGCGCACGGACATGAGCGCGTCCGCGAAGAGCGAGAGCGCGAGTAGTGCTGGTAGCCACCATGGTTGGGGGGCGTGGATCATCGGTTTTCCTTCGGGTGCGTGATGACGAATTCGATGGTCTGCTGTAGTTGGACTGCCGCGTCCGGCATCGCGATGGCACCGCTGGCCGCGGTCATCAGCAAGCCGAGGTACGCGAGATAGATGGTCCGAGCACCGGCACCGACCTGGCTGCTGGGTAGCGCTGATCGGGCGAGCACGGTTTCGAGTTCGGACAGCAGGGCCAGCGCGAGATCTCGAAAGATGACGGACTCGTGGTTTCCACGAACCAGGATCGACAGGTACTCGCGTGCGAGCTCGGCGTCGACCGCGAAATGTCCGACGAACGGCTCGAAGAGCTTCAGCACGTCCTCGGTGGTCGCGGCCGCCGTCGAGGACGTGAGTACGGCTTGCCTGCTGGTGTGCACCGCGGTGATCCAGTTGTCGAAGAGCGCGACCAGCAGCGCGTCCTTCTCACCGACCGCCATGACGGTCCCGGTGCTCACATTCGCTTCGGCGGCGATCTGCCGAATCGTGGTCGCCTTGAAGCCTTGCGCGCGAAAGAGCCGCTCGGCCGCCGCCCAGACCTTCTGTCGCGTCGCCGCCTGCTGCGCCGATCTCGACTGAACATGTTCACTGAACATGTTCAGGAACGTACCCGACGGTGGCCATCAGACGCAAGCAGTGCGCACCCACCGCCTGCGGACCAGGGACCTCGCAATCGGCACCCCAAGCTCGATTCGCCACGGGAACCCGTTGTCCATCCAGGGAAAGAGAGCACGGTCGGGCTGTAATCGATTGTTCGCGAACGGCTTCGGGATGCCGGCGCGGCATGGATTGCTGCGAGCGGAGACCGGCCGCGACGAGTCGACCACTGCCACACGGCAGCCGTGGCGGGTCAGCCGGCCACTGGATGACCCGCCCTCGACAACACCTCAGAAACTCTTGTGCGGCACCCCGACCGTGAGCCCACCGTCGACCACGAACTCCGCACCGGTGGAGTACGAGGACTCGTCCGAGGCGAGATAGGCGACCAGCGCCGACACCTCATCGGGCTCAGCCGCCCGCTTGATCGGAATCTGCAGGAAGTCCGCCGGAATCCCCTCGGTCATCGGCGTCGAGATCAGCCCCGGGTGCACCGAGTTCACCCGGATCCCCTGCGCGGCCAGCTCCAGCGCCGCCGACTTGGTGAGCCCGCGCACCGCGAACTTCGTGGCGGTGTACCCGTGCAGGCCCGGGCTGCCCCGCATCCCCTCCACCGAGGAGATGTTCACGATCGACCCACCGTCTGTCATCGCGGGCACCGCGGCCTGCATCCCGAGAAACGTTCCGGTGAGGTTGATGTCGATGATGCGCTGCCACTCGTCCAGCGCGAAGTCCACCAGCAGATTCCCGTTGACGATCCCCGCGTTGTTCACCAGCACGTGCAGCCCGCCGAACGTCTCGACCGCGGCGGCGACGATCGCGGCCCACTGTTCGGGTTCGCGCACATCCAGATGGCGGTAGATGGCGGCGTCGCCGAGTTCCTTCGCGACGAGCGCGCCGTCGTCGTCGAGCACGTCACCGAGCACCACCGACGCGCCCTCGGCGACGAATCGCCGGGCGTGCGCCGCGCCCATTCCCCGCGCACCGCCGCTGATCACCGCGACCTTGCCGGCCAACCGTCCCATGTCCACATACCTCCTCGCGAGAACTGAGCCGTCCTCACCGTAGGAGGCCGGGCGATTCTTCGTGGGGATATGGGCTCGCTGGCCGACGTCAGCAGGTCAGGTTCGCGGCACCGTACGAGGCGAATGAAACATGCACGTGGTCATAGTGATTCTGGGTCGCGCTACCCCGGTCCTCCATGTAGGACCAGCCGCTGCCGTCGTTGAACTGCTGCTGCCAGATCACATAGGTGACGCCGAAGCGCGCCTTGTTGGCCAGCACGAACGCGGCGATCGCGTCGCCCTGCGCCGGGTTCGACGTCATGATGTCGAGCGCGAGACCCGCGCCGTGGTCACCGTCGTATCGACCGTGCGCGCCACCGATGTCGGAGAGCCCGAACATCTTCTGCACCATGTGGCTGACCTGCGCGACGTGCGGCTGCGTGCCCTTCCACTCCGTCGAGCACAGCAGCTTGGCCTTCATCGCCGAGAGCTTCGCGTCCTCGTCGTCGGCGGCGACCGGCGGCGGTCCCGGCTCCGGCTGCGGCGCGTCGTGCGCGAGCGCGGGCAGCGGATCGAGTTCGATGGCCGACGGCGTGTGCGGTTCGACCGCACTGACCTGCTGCACCTCGGACCCGGCCGGCCGCAACGCCATCCAGATCATCGCGGGCACAGTCGCGGCGAGGCTGCATACAGCCAGAGATGCGCGGCCCGTGGGAGCCGCGGGAACGCGATGTTGACCAGGCACGTTTTCAATCACCAGCTACTGTCGAGAACAAGGTCTCTGTCAGATTACGAAATGGTCGCGAAAATGTCACGCTCGTGCGACGGGTTGCGCACGATCGGACAAGTATCCCCTATACGCCGCGATTGTGTAGTCCGATCGCGTGTCGGGAGTACGCTCATGTCGTCCGCGTCGCCGCGCCGACCTGGAGGTTCGCATGGACGTGCTCCTCGGAATCGGAACCCGTAAAGGCCTGTTCCTGGCCCGGAGTTCGGACGGCCGGGCCAGCTGGACCGTGAGTCCGCCCCAGTTCCCGGTCGCCGACGTGAAGGCCCTCGCGATCGACACCCGCCGCGGCACCCCTCGCCTGCTCGCCGGCGTCCTGAACAGCCACTTCGGCCCGACCATGGTCGCCAGCGACGATCTCGGCGAGACCTGGACCGAACCCGACGACGCCCCCTTGGCCTTCCCCGAGGACACCGACGCCGCCCTGCGAGGGGTATGGCAGATCACACCGTCGACCGACGCCGAGCCCGAGGTGGTCTACGCCGGTGTCGAACCCTCGGCCCTGTTCCGATCCACCGACGGCGGACGAACTTTCACGCTGGTCAGAGGCCTGTGGGACCATCCGCACCGCCCGCAGTGGGAACCGGGCGGCGGTGGCCTGGCCTTGCACACCGTCCTGCCGCATCCCACGAATCCGCAGCGCCTCGCCGTCGCCATGTCGACCGGCGGCGTCTACCAAACCGCCGACGGCGGCACCACCTGGCGCCCCACCAACAAGGGCGTCACCGCCGACTTCCTGCCCGGCGAACTCCCCGAGTGGGGCCAGTGCGTGCACAAGGTCGCCCGCGACGCCGACGCCCCCACCACCCTCTACCTGCAAAATCACGGCGGCGTCTTCCGCTCCACCGACGACGGCACCACCTGGCAGTCCATCGACTCCGACCTTCCCCCAGCCAACTTCGGCTTCCCGATCGTCGCCCACCCGCGCCGCTCCGGCGTCCTCTACACCTTCCCCCTCGTCGCCGACATGGACCGCTTCCGCTTCCCACCCGACGCCACCTGCGCCGTCTACCGCAGCGAAGACGCCGGCGACACCTGGACCGCCCGCACCGACGGCCTCCCGAAAGTCCCCTTCTGGGCCGCCGTCATGCGCGACGCCATGACCGCCGACAACGCCGAACCCACCGGCATCTACTTCGGCACCCGCAACGGCGAGGTCTACTGCAGCCCCGACGAAGGCGACCACTGGGCCCTCGTCGCCGACAAACTCCCCGACGTACTCTGCGTCCGCGCCGCCGTCATCGGCTGACCATGGCCACCGTCCTGCTCCCCGCCCAACTCCGCCCCTACGTCGACGGCGCCAAATCCCTCACCATCGACGCCCCCACCCTCCGCGAGGCCCTCGACACCCTCCGCGACCGCTCCCCCGCCCTCGAACGCCGCCTCCGCGACGAACGCGGCACCCTCCGCCGCTACGTCAACTTCTTCATAGACGGCGACGAATGCCGGACATTGCAAGGCCCCGACACCCCACTACGCCCGAACAGCGAGCTGATGATCATCCCCGCCGTAGCTGGTGGCTAACCTGCCATTCCGTCGAAATACCCACGGGCAGCGCGGATACCCGAACACCGCCCAACGCTCACGTATCCAGCTACGCCGCAGCTCGCTGCGAGCCGACGCAAACAGCTCCCGCAACGCGGGATCCGCTTCGATGCGTGCGATCGTGTCCGTGTCGGGGAGATAGGGGCGACCCCGCACAACCCACTCCCGGCGCAACTCCGGTAGGCACACCTGGATCTCGTCGAGTTCATCGGTCCTGGAGCCGGACCAGTCCATCCGGTCGGGTCGATCCTGAACACCGATCACATAGCCGAGGTACTCGTTCCACAGCGAGTACGAACTCGCCAATGTCATCTCGGCGGGAACATCCAGCTGGAGCAACCACCGCCCGTGCGCCCATTCGTGATCGCCGAGCAGCATTCCGGCCGTCGTTCTGACAGCCCTACGCCGCCAGACCCGCCCAGGCCAGCACCACACCGGAGGCAGATCACCATCGGCGATGCCCCGCCGTCGCATCTCCGCCACCACCTCGGCGTACGCACCACGCCAGTTGCCGACCACCAGATCCCAGTCGGCGCGATACACCCCGGTCGCACGCAGCGCGGTGACCACTTCCGGCGCTTGCAGCGTCCACAGTCTCACCAACGCAACGATATCGGCGCGTCCGAACCCTTTCGGGGAAGGCATCGACAACGCGTACACGGCATCGCTCGAACACCCCGACTATCGTGTAACCACCACTCCCCCAACATCTTCGAAGGAGCCACACCCGTGCCGGATCGCCTGGCCCAGCTGACCGCAACCCTCGGCACCCCACCCCCGCCGGAATTCGCGGCGCTCGACATCGACGACCTGGCCCGCCTCGACACCTTCGTGGAATCCGCCCTGGCCGCCCGCAAAGCCGCGATGGACGAGGCCCTCGGCGCAGGCATGCACTTGATCCCCCGCCTCGCCCGCCCCGCCGTCCGGAAGGTCCTGGGACTATGACCACCCTGCGCCACACGATGGCCGAGATCGCGAAGCTGGCCCGCGTCCTCGACGTCGACTCGACCGAGCTGGATTTCCTTGCCACCCAACCGGCTTCGGCGATCAAGACCTTCCGCGACCAGGTGAGCGACGAACTGTCCGGCCGCGACGTCGCGCGCATGCAGCGCATCGCCGCCGCCGTGAAGCTGGTCCCCAAGTCCGTCGCCGCCCTCGTCGCGGAGAAGGCCCTCGGCCCCGCCCTGGCCGCCGCGGTCGCCGGCGCCGTCGATCCGGCCCGCGCGGTCGCGATCGCCGAATCCCTGTCCCCGAAGTTCCTCGCCGACGCCACCGTCCTCCTCGACCCGAAGCGCGCGGCCGAGGTCATCGCCCGCGTCCCCGACACGATGGCCGCCGAGGTCGCCAAAGAACTCATCGACCGCGGCGACTACCTCACCATGGGCCGCCTCGCCGGCGCAATGCCCGAATCCGTCCTCTGGGCCGCCCTCCCCCAGGCCGCCGACCGCGACATCCTCCAGGTGGGCCTGCACCTCGAGGACAGCTCCCAGGCCGAACGCCTCCTCGGCATGGTCACCGACCGCGTCCCCGGCATGGTCGCCACCATGTACGCCGAGGAGAAGTGGGCCGACGCCATCTCCCTGCTCGACATCATCGGCCCCGCCGAACGCGCCCGCATGGCCGACATCGTCGCCGAACAGGACGACGAGATCCTCGACGGCCTCCTCACCGCCGTCGCCGACCTCGACGCCTGGGACGCCCTGCTCCCCGTCGCCGCCGACATGGCCATCACCGGCCTGCGACGCCTGGCCCAACGCCCCGTCATGCACGACCCGGCCACCCTGGCCCGAGTCTCCGACATCTCCCTCACTCAGAACCTCTGGCTCGACCTGCTCCCCCTCGTCCCCCACCTCGACGAGTCGCAGCAGCGCCACATCGCCGAACGCGTCCTGTCCGAAGACGACGACTCCCTGCGCACCCTGATCCTCGACTCCACCCCCGAGGCCCCCACCGTCATCCCCCTGGCCCTGTCCATCCCCGGCCCCTCCCGCACCCGAGTCCTCACCCTCCTCGACGCCCTCCCCGAACTCGACACCCTCGTCGACCTCCTCGACGCCGAACACACGGCCGCCTGGTCAACGCTCACCGCCCTCAGCGCCGAACTCCCCGATCGAACTCGCAAACTCCTCGTCGTCCGGGCAGCGAACTGTGGGCTGGAGGACATCTCGGAAGCGCTGACGAACGAACCGTCGCACTGAACCGCGGCAGGTCGGCCGGGACACCGGCCATGGTGCGGCTGCGAGCCGACCGCACCGGTTAACCGGTGTCCCTCGGCTCCCACAAGGCCCTCGGGTCGGCGAGAAGTCCCTCCGCTCCCCTCATTCCATGGTCGTTACGGGCTCTCGCGGGCCGACCCGAGCAGGTCCAAGCAGATATGGCTTCGGCGAATCCACCCGGGCGATGGGTACGACCCGAGGTCGAGCATTCGGTCCGACCCGAGGTCCACCAGCAGCATCACCGCCCCATCAGCGGCCCGATCACCGCCATCACATCCACACCCGACGGCAGATCACTGACCTGCCCATCACCGACTTCGATCACCCGCCACCTACCATCCGCCCGCCGAGCGACATCGGTCGTCACGAACCGACAGCCGAGCGCGGCCACCGCCCCCGCCACCCCGGCCAGCTCCGGCTCGGGCCACACCGCCGGATCGTCGGGATGCGGTCCGACGAGCACGGGTTCACCATCGACCCACCAGACCCTCGCCTCGGCCGCCCGACCCCCGCCGACCTCGGTGAAGTCCTCGAACTCCCGCAGCACGACCCCACCCGCCAGATACTCCTCTTGCAACTCGACGAACCGCCCGACAACCCGCCGCAGGCCGGCAACGTCACGCAGATCGGGCACGTAGCAGGCCGTATCCCATTCATGCTTACGCGACTTCACATAGTCCTTGACGATCCCCGGTCCCGCACCGAGCTCCCCGGCCATCCCCGCGAGAACCGCTTCACCGGGCACCTCCCCCGACTTCGCCGACACCCACCGCGAACGCGGCGTCAGCTCGGCAAACGACTCGTACCACCCCGGCAATTCATGCGCCTTGGCATAGCACTCGGGCGACACCACCAACGCACACTCCCGCTCCGAAAGCGCCTGCGCCAACGCACGATAACGCTCCACCGACATCATCCACCCGCGATACCACATCGCCCCACCACCCCGAGGCACCCGCCGCACAGCCGCAACCGCGTCACCACCCGAGAGCGCCTCATGATCCAGTAACGCGACCGCCCCACCTGCGCTCCGCACAGCCTCAGCCTGTAGGGCGAAGTGATCATCAACCCGACGTGGATTCAGTGGATCGGAACAGAACAAAATAGTCGCGGTCACAGCCGAATCCTATTGCCGTGAGGCAGGTGGCAACACGAGATGCCAACCGGCGAACCCCGCCCCGTACGCCGGGATCATGCGAGCCGCCCACATCCCAGCTCGCATTCCCGACAGGGGCGATCAAGCGTGCTGCGTCCCTGCCAACTCGCGTTCCGCCGCCCGCGCGCTGAAAGGACACTGCCACTCCACCGGCTTCGGCCGCCCGGAGTACCGACGCGCCTCCGACAACGTCTCGTACTCCATCAGATTCGGATTGATATCCCCCTGCAACGAGATGTCCTGCTTCCGGATCTTGTCCGCCAGCCGATCCCACATCCCATCGGCCTTGATCCGCGCGAACTGCTCATGCGAATTGAACGCCAACATCGGAAACGGCGGCCGCCGCCCGAACCGCCGATGCGTCTCGTGCAACCCGATCACGAAGAACGGATGCCCCGCCACGCTGTACTTGAACTCACTGGACTGCGGATCCGACGAACACCCGTCCGCCCACGCGAACCGCTCCGCGTCCGCCTCGTGCAACAGCTGCAAGTGCTCCCACAACAGTTCCTCGAACCGCAGCTCATCCACCCCACGAGGCTGCTCGAACGTCGCGATGAAGCTGGTGAACTTCCGCGACCCCCAGTCCGCCCCACCGACGAACTCCGCCAGATCCGCGGCCATCAACCGAGCCGACTCATCCCCGCCCATCACCTCATAATGGCGATGCGTGATCCCACCCTGCCGCCAGGCGGAGCGACCCGCCAGACAAGCGAACCGATCTCCGAGAAGGAACCGCTCCACCTCGGTCCGCGCATCCGTCGTCAACCCCGCCGATCCTTTCCAACCACATCCCGATACCGAGCGGGTGCGCTCCGATCGAATCGGCGAATGCAGCCACCTCGCCCACACTGCGGGGCTGATCCTGTCAGCCGACCAGCCCGCACGCGAATCGATAGAAACGACATCGATTCCCATTTGCCCCGCTCGAGGGCATGGTCGGCCAGTCCGACGTGCTGCGAATCACGTCCGCGGATTCACTGCCGGTCCCGCTCGCCGGACCCGTCACAGCGAAAGTGGGGCGCTTCGGCACACCCCGCCCCGACTGCTTCCATTCGTTCGACGCCGCCAACCTGACGACCATCCGCAGCAGGTAGTCGATCCCTTCGATATCGAGCGGAGGAGCATCCCGCCTCGAGGGGCCTACAACTCGAAATAGTCCTCGTCGAGTTCCACCACGGTGAACACCGCACGCTGCTGGACCCCCACCCCGTACCGGATCATCAGTTCCGCCAACCGTTGCCCGTCGATCAGAATCACCCGAATCGGAACGTTCCTGGCATATTCGCGGGCGTGCTGAGTGAAGGTGCTTGTGGTGATGAAGACACCGCGCGAGGCACCCACCCCATGCAACGCGCCAACGAACGCCTGCACCGTGTCCCGGCCGACATTGTTTCCCTCGCCGTATCGCTTGGCCTGCACATAGATCTGGTCCAGCCCGAGCGCATCCTGGTCGATGACACCGTCGACACCACCGTCGCCGGAGCCACCGATCCGCTGTGCGCGCCGTTCGGTGCCGCCATAGCCCATCGCTACCAACACATCGAGAACCGTCTGCTCGAAGGCGGCGGGATCCTGACTCCGCATGCGCTGCAACAGCTCAGCGCTCACCTCAGCATGGACCCTCTCGACGCCGGCCTCGATCTGTTCGAACGGGTCAGTTGCGCCGCTGAGTTCGGCAACCGGGTCGGCGGTCAGATCCGCGCGAACCGGGACATAGGTCGCATACGCCGGGATCTTTTTCAGTTCTCGCTCGCCCAGTCCCTCCGGGTACGTCACGAGCGCGGCCCGACCCTCTTCGGAGATACGGAACATCGCCCGCGCGGGCTTGGTGACGAGTTCGGCGCGAACCAGCGCGCTGAGAGCCCAGCCGATCCGATTCGGTGCTCGTCGCTGCCCCGAGGGCAGAACCTCCGCGCGCTGTGTGTCGGTGAGCCCGATGTGGTCGCATACCGCGGTGACAAGCTCTCGTGTCCGCCAGACCTCCCCGTCCGCCAATACTTCGAGAATAGGCGTAAGAAACCCCGACCAGATAGGCATGGTCGAAACCGGCTCGGACAAGTCCTACTCCTCGTCTCGTCGGTGTGGCTCACCCGTCTCACGCCGACCCGCACCACCCAATCACACGTACCGACCACCGGTACATCCAGACATCGTTCCCCACGTGCGGCTGGAGCACTAGATGTCGCCCCTGTGCATGTACGCGTCGATCGTGCACTCGACACGGTTTGCGCTAGGGGCACGCGGGATACGCTCGCAGCGCCGGTGACCGCAATGGCGTGCGTGTGGCGGCTACTGTACTCTCCAGCCCAGATCGCTGAACTACCAAGGGGGAGTAGGCATCACATGCGATTCGCGAGAGCGCACATGCACCACCAGCTATCTCGTCCTGGCCTGAACCATGTCTGAACTATCGGTCGAGACGGCTCAGCTCAACGGCTTCAAACTGGAAGGGCTGCGGCCCCACTGAGGATCCAGACGTCGAGTTCGGGATCGGGCACTTCGATGTATCAGTCGGAAGCGACACAATCGTACGTTCCCGAGACGACGGGCTGTACGCCGAGTGGAGCTATAAGGTGTACATCTGGGACTACTACAACTTTGAAACGAAGAATTGGATTCCATTTGGCCACGTCAAGCGAAACCAAGCCAACTCCATCGGCAATCACATGCGTGATCTCGAAGAATTCGGGTGGGCACGAAGTTTCATAGCCCGCGGACAATCCGACACCATCCAGACCTGGACGCAGAGGCTATGAAACGCAGACTGACCTTTGCACTCCTCATCGCCGCGATAGGCGCGCAAACATTTGCACTGACAGCTTGCTCGAGTGAGCGCAAAGACCTCCTATCCCTTGAGACCTGCGGCTCACTCGTGTTCCCAAACGGCGCAAAACTCGTCGAATTCGAGCAGCAGACAGGTTTCGGCGATGAAGTAGTTACCGCTGTGGTAGAAATCCCCGCCGGCGAAATGGGTGAGTTCAAGACCAAGTCAGGCCTTGCCAAATTCACTGCCGGGGTGCCGAAAGATTGGAAGTACCACTGGCGGGATACGAAGAGCCTCCCACTGCTGGAATCGGAAACTGCCCATCGCGCCGACGAAGGGCAGATCGCCCAGACCAGGTGGGTCGCCTATACAACCAAGGACACCTCCGAGATCGTCTTCATCCACGCCGTCTGCTAGCCGCGTCAAGCCGATTCTCGCGTTGGCTGACACTGCATCGACGCAGCATCAATTGCATGCGAAGCCCTGGTAGCCGGTGCGATCGCTGAACCGCTGCCCGCCTTCCGTCGTTGCATGAGCTCGCCGACGACAAACCCACCATAGCGACGTCACACCACTGCCCACGTCCGCGATCCCGAGTGGGCGCTGGTGTCGAAGGAATCAATGCGACGGCACAGATCTTCAACTATGTTGTCCAGCAAGGGATTAGCGTCGCCTGACACGGAGAGCGGCGACATCGACCAGGTTGGGGGAACCATGGCCAATATCCGACGTGAGCGGCGCCTGCGCGCCGCCGAGCAGACGCTCGCCGTCCAGACCCACCTGAGCTCGTCGGAACGTCGCGTGCTCACGGGCATTCTCGCCAGCGAAGGCTGGCAGCTGTTGATCCGTACCGCGGCGTTCCGCCCGGGCAGGCCCACAGCTTTCGCGATCGGCCCCACCGGGGTGTTCGCCGTCGTGTTCGCTGCGACCATGCCAAGCCCTTCCCAATTCGGTGAATTGCGCAAGCATGCCGAAGAACCGCTCGCGCGCCTGGCCCTCGACGACTTCCGTTTCGTCCCGCACATGGCCGAGATCGTCGTGGTGCTCCCCGGCCGGGTCCGCCCAGAATCCGACGGTCGCGTTCACGTCGTCGACGAACCCGGTTTCGTCGCCACCTTGACCGGAGGCGACCGGCGATACAAGCCCGCCCGCGCCGCCCAACTCGCGGCTTCCGGCATCGACAAATACACGCACCTTCGACTCGATCTGATCGACGAATCCGACGCTCCAGCTGAGCTTTTCACCGAGACAGACCTCAACGAGGCCGAGCGTGCCGCCGCCCTGGCCCGCCCGTTCAGCGACTGGATGACCTTCCTCGACCCAGCTCAGCTCTCCTTGGTGCACGCTAACTTCAATGGCCCCGCACGCATCAGCGGACCAGCCGGCACCGGTAAGTCCGTGGTCGCTCTGCACCGCATGGCACATTGGGCCAAACGCAACCCGGGCCGACTGATGTTCACAACGTTCGTGAAAACCCTTCCCACCTTTCACGAACGCGGCTTCGCCCACCTTGCCCCGCGGGCGGCCGACCGCGCGCTCTTCACCGGCCTCCACGCCTGGACCCTTCGATTCCTCAAAGACCGAGACGTGCCGTTCAACCTCGACGAGGCGGCTGTGAATGCCTCCCTCGCGGATGCGTGGCGCCGTGTTCGCGACACCCTCACCGGCGTCAAAGGCACCGACTTCGGCTACTGGCACGACGAAATCGACCGCATCATCAAGGGTCGCGGGTTGCGCGACTCCGCCAGCTATCTGGCGGTACAGCGAACTGGCCGCGAGGGCATCAGCCTGCCGCCTTCGATTCGAAATACAGCCTGGGAAGACTGGTTCATCCCCTACCAGCAAGGTCTCGCGGCGCGCGGCGCACACGACTTCAACGACCTCATCGCCCTCGCCGTCGGGGAATTGCGCGCCCGTCCCCTCACCGGCGACGAACGATTCGGCCTGGTCGTCGTCGACGAAGTCCAGGACTTCACTCTCCGCCAGCTCCAGCTCGTCTACGAAATCGCCGGTGCCCGTGAGGATTCCCAGCTGCTCCTGGTAGGTGACAGCCAGCAACGCGTCTACGTGGGCAGCTGCACCCTGGCCGAGGCAGGTATCCCGGTCCCCGGTGGCCGCGGCCGCATCCTGCGCACCAACTATCGCAACCGTGCCGCAGTCCTGTCCTATGTCCAGCGCATCGAAACAGCCGGATCCGTCGACGACCTCAACGGCGGCGCAGGCGTCGTCATCCGCGAAAGCAACGCCACTCTCCCCGATGGCCACGTCGTAGAAGCCCGACTCACCCGCCGCGAATCACTCACCGCGCTCCCCCAGGCCATTCGCGACGCGAACCTGAAGCCCGACGCCGACATCGCCGTCATCGTCTCCACCAGAAGCGACATCGATCGCTACCTCACCGTCCTGCGCAGGGCGGGCCTGCGCGCCATGCCACTGGAGCACTACGACGGCACCCAACCGACCGACATCAAGGTCGGCACCGTCCACCGCGCCAAGGGCATGGACTTCACCGCCGTGTTCCTCCTCCTGGCGAATCCACCCACAACTCACCCCGGTGGGCGCGATGCCGACGCCCTCCGCTCCCGCCAGCACCTGGTGGCCGCCAGCCGAGCCCGGGACTACCTCTGGGTGTGCACGCTGACCGACTGACGGCCAGCAACGAGCTCCGATCAGCGCCCGAGTTCCTCGCGACATTGTTCCTCCGACTTGGTCGAGACGCAGTCCCACCACTCTCGCTGAACGTCACCCGAGGTCGGCGGCTCACCGCACCGCTGACCGCACCGATCAGCACCGATCACCGGTGACCCGTCAGGCCACCGGCAAGAGCCTGCAGCGTCGCAGGTGTATCCGCGGCCGTAGGGATCAGGCGTACCGGTGGACTCGAGCCCCGATTGGGACTCCTCCTCCAGGTACTGTTCCCCACCGCGACTGTCGAAGCACCATTGCGAGAATCGGGTGGTCCCGTCGCTCCATCGTGCGGGACCTGGTGTTCCCTCCAGACACTCGACGACGTACGGCTCAGCCGCTGGCGTCGGTGCGGGCACGGTTGCCATCTCACGTTCGGGGGTCGGTGCAGGAAGGGAGGGCGTTTCGATGAGCGACGACGCCGGAGAGGGTTGCACGCCGGTCCCAGGAACAGCTGCCGATTCCGTACCCTCCACGACGCCGCTGCTCGGCACTGCAGGAATGGGACTGTCGGGGCCATCACCACAGCCGACAACCATCAGTACCGCTGCGACAGCGAGAGCTCCCACGACTCGACCAAGCGGAACGATCATGATCGTTGCCTCCTCAGGTGGTGTACCTGGCTATCGACTCAGCCGACCTCGTTGTTTCCGGGTGCCCCCGAATCGAACGCGACCAGGCTTCGACCAGTCAGTGACGAATCTGATGGCAGGATAGGCAGCGCCACGCACCTAGCCATGGGGGTCAGTCCACGAACAGGAAGTTGAGGGCGAATTCCGAACGATCCTTCAGAATCGCTTCGTATTGAGTCATCGATCGTCTGCCCACCGAGTGTTCTCCACGGAGTACGGATTGGTCGTCGACTACCTAGCCGAAATCCTGCGGGCGGAGCGGTCCGAGGACTTCTCCGTGGACAGTCGATGCGGCGCCTGGATTCCTGAACTATTTTGGTGGGCAGTGTGTTCCACAGTGTCGCTTGGTGGGGAGGGCCGGAACGTGGTTGATGGTGGGCGGGCGCGGCATGCTTGGCTGGTTCGGGCGGGGAGTCAGGGGCAGCGGGAGGGGCGGGCGCTCGAGGAAGGGCTGGTCGTTGTCGGGTGGGATGAGGTGGGGGATCTCAGGTCGTATCGGACCTGGGAGGAGTTGAAGGCGGGGATTCGTGCGGCGTATCCGGATGCGTCGGCGACGGTGGTGGGGAATTGGGCGGGGCAGTTATGGAAGTTCGGGACCGAGATCGTGGAAGGCGATCTGGTCGTGATGCCGTTGAAGGGGCCCGCGGGGATGGTGGCGATCGGGCTGGTTGTCGGGGAGTACGAGTATCGGTCGCAGGAGCCGGAGTCGTTTCGGCAGGTACGCAGGGTGGAATGGTTGCGCACCGGGGTGCCGTGGGAGGCGATTCGGTCGGATTTGCAAGCCAGTCTCGGTTCGTTGCTCACGGTGTGTGGCCTGCGACGGCACAATGCGGCGGTGCGGATCGCGCATCTCGCTGAGCACGGCACCGATCCGGGGTATGTGGGCGATGTGGCGGCGACCGGGTCCGACGAGTTGCTCGCCGACGCCGGCGCTCGGGATGCCGGGAATCCGCGGGAGTTGACGATTCGGAGTCTGCTCGAGCACTGGGGGTTCGAGCGGCGGACGGCTGCCGCGGTCGCGATGATCAAGGCTGATCTGGCGGAGAACGGGCTCACCACGCGGCCGCCGTTCACCGAGGGGCCGCTCAGTGAGGTGGTCGCGATCGTGCCGCTGGAGAGTGAGCCGGCGGTGGGTGCGACGCGTAGTGCGCAGCGGGAGTCGGTGGAGAATGTCGTCGAGCCCGAGCCGATGACGCGGCGGTTGGGAAGTCTTCCCGCGGCGCTGGTTTCGGTGCCGTCGAATGTCGAGCTCACTACCGCGAAGACGACGATGGTGCGGCATCAGTATTCACAGCTGGCCGTGATCGACGAGCACGACGGGACGTATCACGGTGCGGTGACGTGGGAGTCGATCGGGCGGGCGCACATCGCTACGGATCATCCGACGTTGGCGGATGCCACGGTGCCCGCAGTGGTAGTCGATCACGACGCTCCCCTACTCGATCAGATCGAGGCGATCTACGACCACGGGTTCATCTTCGTGCGGGATCCCGATCGGGTGCGGGTGAGCGGGATTCTCACCGCGTCCGACCTGACTCGCCAATTCGGCACCCTGGCAAAGCCGTTCGTGCTCATCGAGGAGGCGGAGAACCGGTTGCGGCGGGCCGCGCGGGACCATCTCGACACCGAGGACTTCAAGGCGGCCGCGCCGAAGAATCGGCGGGCGTATGTGACCGAGCCGGAGCATCTGACGTTCGGCGGGTATGTGCATCTGCTGCAGAGTCCGACCAGTTGGCGCAAGCTCGGGTGGCGGTTGGACCAGAGTCAGGTGATCGAGTTGGTGGAGCAGGTGCGGGTGGTGCGGAATGAATTGATGCACTTCGCGACCGATCCGCTGTCGGCCGGGCAGGAGGCCGCGGTGCACGGTCTGCTCCAGGTGCTGCGGACAGCGGAACCCAATCCGTGATGCCGGTCAGGAGCGCAGCTCAACGCTTCGAGCGGTCGTTACCCGCTGATGGAGAACGGGAACAGCGGCAGTTTCGCCAGTTGCTCGCCCGGCTTCATGACGAATGATCGGCCGGTGCAGTCGCCGTTCTCCCAAAAGGTCTGGGGGACGGTGCCGCCGTTGACGATGGAGCCGGCGCCTTGCGGGCCGAGACTCGCGACGCCCAGCTCCAAGCAGCTCTGCGGCGCGACCGACGGCACTTCGCCGTGCGGGAGAGTGTGCAGCAAGTCCTTGAAGTCGGGCATGCCCCACCAGCACACTGTGGCCTCGGGGCACTGCTGAGTCAGGACCGCCGTCGGCGTGCGTGGCGAGGTCGTCGTCGGATTCACCGTGGCCGGAGCGATGGGTGTGGTGACCTGTGACTGTGTACTGGGGTGAGCAACGGACGTCACGGAGCCGCCGCTCGGTGGGACATCGCCGTTGGCATCGGACTGCAGTGCCATGAAGACGAGTGCCGCACCGACCACGCCCGCTACGAGGAAACCACCGGCCACCACCAGTTTCACGGTGTTCCGGTGCTCTTTCGTGCCCTTGCGGCTCACCTCGGTTTCGCGCCGCCACACACCGAAGTTCGTGCTGGACCGCGCTTTCCGTGTGTACGACTCGTTCTGCGCACTCCGGTGCTCCGCACCGAGACTTGCGCGGCCGTGGACATGGGCCTTCGGTTCGCCCTCGGCGGGCGGGAGTTCTCCACTCACCGGCACAGGGTAGCGCCAGTTCCGTTGGGACGCGCGAGCATTGGGTGATCCAGACTGGTCCGGGAACGCAAAAAGGCCCCCAGCAGATGCTGGGGGCCTTTCGCAGAATATGTCCGGCGGTGTCCTACTCTCCCACACCCTGTCGAGTGCAGTACCATCGGCGCAGGTGGCCTTAGCTTCCGGGTTCGGAATGGGACCGGGCGT
>NZ_JARWOJ010000177.1 GCF_029868625.1 Nocardia neocaledoniensis
TGGGCGCGCGGGGTATTACGACGGGATCGGCGCGGCGCGCGACGTCATCCAGAACCATCTGCTGCAGCTGCTGGCGCTGTCGACCTGGCCGGGCAGTGCGGCCGCGGTCGACGCGCTCGCCTCCGCGGTCACCGATCCCGACGCCGACGTGCGGGCCTATGCCCGGCGCGGGGTGTCGGCCGCGGACCGCTCGGTCCTCGTCGAGGTCGACGGCTGAACGCTGCCGTCGCCGTGTCCGGTCGGCGCAGCGAAATTGGGCGGACAGGTCGATGCCCCACGGTTAGCCTCGATGTGAGGTGCACCACGACAGGACGGGGACTCTCGAGATGACCAGCAAGTTCACCGAACTCGCGATCGACTGCGCCGACCCGGGGGCACTGGCCCGCTTCTGGTGCGCGGTCCTGGGCTACGAGGTGCAGGAGGTCGACGGCGAGGAGTACGTCTCCATCGGCTCACCGCTCGTTCCCGAGGGCAAGAAGCGGCCGGGCCCGGTGCCCCCGACTCTGTCCTTCATTCGGGTGCCCGAGGGCAAGACGGTCAAGAACCGGCTCCATATCGACGTCAATCCCACCGATACCGACCAGGACACCGAGGTCGAGCGTCTGCTCGGGCTCGGCGCCCGGCGCGCCGACGTGGGCCAGGGCGAACAGACCTGGGTCGTGCTGGCCGACCCCGAGGGCAACGAGTTCTGCGTCCTGCGCGGCCGGTTCCCCTGATCCGGACCCCTCCGGGCCGCCCTACGGCGTCGGTAGGGTGGCTGGATGGGTGCGATTCCTGGCAGGTTGGTCCCGGTCTCCGACGATCTCGACGCGGTGACGACGCGCGGCCAGGAGGACGAGTCGCCCTCACCCGCCGTCGAGGCGCTGTGGGCTTCGGTGCGGGATTGGTACGCGATGGGGACCACCCCGGCGATCCAGGTCTGCCTGCGTCGCGCGGGCAAGGTGGTGTTGAACCGCGCGATCGGGCACGGGTGGGGGAACGCGCCGACCGATCCGGCCGACGCCGAGAAGGTGCTCGTGACACCACGGACCCCGTTCTGCGGGTTCTCCACCGCCAAGGGCGTGGCCGCCACGGTCATGACCATGCTCGCCGAGCAGGGCGCCTTCGCCCCGGCTGATCCTGTCTGCCGATACATCCCGGAGTTCGCGGCACACGGGAAGGACCGGATCACCATCGGTGACGTGCTGTCGCATTCGGCGGGGATCCCCTTCGTCACCGCGCCGCACTCCGGCACCGCCGCGGTCATGGACGAGGAACTCGCCGTGACCGTACTGGCCGAACTGGTGCCGAGCTGGCCGCCGGGCCGGTTCCGCGTCTACCACGCGTTGACCGGCGGCTTGATCCAGCGGCTGCTCGTCCAGCGGGCCACCGGGAAACGGATGCGCGAGCACCTGTCCGAACAGGTCCTCGAACCACTCGGTTTCCGGTGGACGAACTTCGGCGTAGACCCCGCCGACGTCGACACGGTGGTGCCCAGCGTCAAGACCGGCCCGCCGCCCTCCCGGCTGGCGGGCTTCCTGGCGCGCAAGGCACTCGGCGGCCGGATGGACAACGCGTCCAAGGCCGACAACGCCGCCTTCCTCACCGCGGAACTCCCCTCCGGCAATCTCGTCACCACGGCCGAGGAATTGTCCCGGTTCTACGAGATCCTCACGCGCGGAGGCGAACTCGACGGTGTGCGCATCCTGCGGCCGGACAGCCTGCGCGAGGCGATCCGCCCCGCCGCCCGGATGCCGGGCGCGGCGGGGCGGGTGAGCCGGGCGGGATTCGAGCTCGGCGGCCGGCGCTCGAAGTTCGGCCGCCACACCGAGTTCCATTTCGGCCGGAGCGGATTGACCACCCAGTACGGCTGGGCCGATCCCGCCCGCGGGCTCGCCGGCGCCATCCTCACCAGCGGCAAAGCCACCACGGACACCGACCGCCCCACGCGACTGGTCGCCCAGGCCTCGGCGCTGTTCCCCCGGCTCGATCCCGTGCCGGACTGGTTGCTCGGCTGACTCCGCCCATCACTGGAAATTTCCCGCCGCACGCCGGACGATCGCGGTGAAAGCCCGTGCCGCGGCGGAGTGGTATGCCGTGTCACGTCGCAGCAGTTCCACGGTCCGGCTCGGCAGCGCGGGATCGAGGGCGACCGGCAGCAGGTCGGGGTGCGCGTGGGCGATCGCGTCGGGCAGGACGGTGGTGAGCGTGCCGCGGCGGGTGCATTCGACGAGCGCGTTGATGGAATTCGCCTCGATCGCCGTGCGCGGCGCGATACCGGAGGCGGCGAGATGGTCGTCGATGTGGTTCCGGGTGGCGAAGTCCCGGCTCAGCAGCGCCAGCGGCTGCACGGCCAGCTCCCGGATCGAGACCGGGGCCGACCGCGTAGCCAGCGCGTGCGCCGACCCGACCACCAGGCTCAGGTTCTCGGTGAACAGCGCGTCGGCGCCGATCCCGGGCGCGTGAGCGCCGCTGAACGCGATGCCGAGGTCGAGCGCGTCGGCCAGCAGGTCCTCCTCGATCCGGTCCTGAGTGGCCTCGGTGACCGTCACCGTCACCTCCGGGTGCGCGCGATGAAACTCGTGCAGCAGCGGACCGATGAGATAGGCGGTGATGGTGGGAGTGGTCGCCACCCGCAGATGTCCCCGGCTCAGGTCCTGGACGTCGTGGACGGCCCGCTCCCCCGCCTCGAGGTCACGCAGCGCGGCGCGGGCGTGCCGCGCGTACGCCGCACCCGCGTCGGTGAGCCGGACGACCCGCCCGGAGCGGTCGAGCAGTTGCACGCCGAGGAGCCGTTCGAGCTGCTTGACCTGCTGCGACAGCGTCGGCTGCGAGATGTGCAGCGCCTCGGCCGCCCGGGTGAAGTTGCCGTGGTCGGCGACGGCGAGCAGGTACCGGACATGACGCAGCTCCATCCCGTCATGATAGGTGCCGACTATCGAGTGACGGGCAATACCGCTTTCGTGGCTATTCGACCGGTTCGACGACGACCACGGTCCCCGAAGGCGCGTCGAGGAGTTCCAGCGTGCGCGCCGCCGCAGAATCGACATGGATCCGTGGATGTTCCGGTGGCGTCGTCTCGTAATAGGTTCCGGGACCGTAGAACTGGCCGTAGCGCAGCACCACACCGCCCGCGTCGAGCACCGCGGACTCGTGGGCCGCGATCACGGCACCGCGACCCGCGGGCGGTTCCCACGCGATGCTCTGCGCGAGAAAGCGTGTCGCGCCCGCGGCCGCCGCGGCGGCGAGCAGATTCGCGGTGCCCTCGCTGCGGATGCGCGCGTTCGCCTCGGCGGAGGTGGCCAGCATGTCCACATCGTCGGGCAGATCGGTGAGCTGATGCATGACCAGCTCGGGCGCGAACCCGACGACCGCCGCGGTGAGTCCGGCCGCGTCGTAGACGTCGAGCACGACCGGCCGCACTCCGGCGGCCCGCAGCGCGGCCGCCTTGTTCGCCGAGCGGGTCAGCCCGGCCACCTCGTGACCGGCGGCGACCAGCAAGGGCACCAACCGTGTTCCGATGACGCCCGTGGCGCCGGCGAGGAAGATACGCACACTTCGACCCTAGTCCGGGAACGGCGCTACGGGACCGGGGGTCAGGCCCCGATCACGGCGTTCATGATCGTGCCCGCGCTCGTCGCCACGGCACCGCCCGCCATGGCACTGGCGATCATCTTCGGCGACTGCAGGCCGCCGCCGCTCCACTTCTCCCAGGCGAAGCGGCCGCCGCCATAGGTGATGGCGGTGACGCCCGACAGCAGGATCATCCAGGTGAAGTACCGGCCCAACTGCAGGATCTTGTCCGCCATCGGCGGGGCTTCCGGCGTGGGGTTGCCGACCTGGGCGAGAACGGCACTGTCCAGCACAGCCAGGATCATGCTCACGATCGTTGCTCCTTCGTCGGATGTTCACGGTGAAGCCGATGTCGAGAACTCGTGACGCGGTAGAACCCCAGATCTATTGAACATTCAACCTCAGGCCGCTTCGATGGCGTGGACGACACTCCGGCGAAACCATGACCGCCGTCACAGCCGTCGAGCCGTGCCCTCCTCGCGCCGTGCCCCTACGATCGACAGGGCGGGGCATGTTCACCACACGGCGCGACGAGGCGCTGACCACCACCTTCATCGCTCATCTACCGTACCGCGAGGAGGGCAGCATGGCTTTGCTGATTCTGTTGATCGTCGCGATTCCGCTGGTGACCGCGGCCGCGGTCGTGGCATCCTACGCGACCGTTTCCCTGACCTATTGGTTTGAATACCGTCGGATCAGTCAGGACCGGAACAACCCTCAACCCGCACGCTGATCCACCCCCGCAGCACGATGCCCCGGTACCGACGCGGTACCGGGGCATCGCCGTCTCCGGCTCAGACCGGGGCGACCGCAGGCTCGGCGAGCAGCTCGCCGACCCAGGGCAGCAGCGCGGAACGCACGTCGATCGGGCGCGGCAGCAGGCCGTTGGCGACCAGCAGATCGGCGGCACGCTGCTGCTCGTCGAGGAACTCCGCGCTCACGGGGTGCACGCCGAACGGGCGTCCGCGCAGCGCGGCCTCCCAGGCATCCAGGTCGGCGGGTACGCCGCGCGAGCGCGCGTCGTCGACGAAGTACTGGGCGGCCGCCCGCGGATTCGCCGTGATCCAGGCATCCGATTCGCGCAGCGCCGTCAGCACCGCTGCGACGGCGGACCGGTCGCCCTCGGCGAGGTCGCGGCGGGTGAACCACAGCGACGGATGGCTGAACACCGCGGCGGTGTCGACCAGCGTCGTGAGCGCGGTGGCGGCCTCGACCTCGCGCAGGCCGGGATAGGTGCCGACCCAGGCGTCGAGCTCCCCGGCCAGCAGCGCCGCCCCGCCGCCGTGCACGTCGACGTCGATCGGCTCGATGTCGGCCCAGGTCAGGCCCACCCGGTCGAGGGCGAACAGCAACAGTGTGGTCTGCCACGAGCCGTGCGCGATGCCGACCCGCTTGCCGGCCAGGTCCGCCGCGGAGGTGATGCCGCTGCTCGCGGTGGCGACGAGTCGGCCGTTCTCCACACGCGGGCCCGAGATGCCGAGGTAGACGATGTCACGCTGATTCGCCAGGGCGGTCAGGGGCGGGGTGAAGCCGGTGCCGATGATGTCGTAGCCGCCCTCGGTGAACAGCCAGTCCGAATGTTCGCCGGGCAGACCGGTCTTCGGGTCGACGCGGGCGGCCTGCGGCAGGGCGCGCAGATCGACCCATTCCACGTCGGGCAGCAGCCGCTCGAGCACACCGCGGTGGCGCAGGACGAACAGCGAGTTGTTGTGGGGGAAGTAGCCGACCCGCAGGCTCATCGCGCGTCTCCGATCAGGCCGAGGCGGCGGGCCTGCTCGGCCAGGCCGCTGCGACCCCACTGCACGGCGAGGTTGGACGGATCGAATTCGACCGAGCCACCGAGGCTTTCGGCGATGGCCTGGTATTGCGCACCCTCCTCGAGCAGGACCACGAACTTCGCCAGTTCCAGCAGGCCCGCGCGGCCGATCACGTTGGCACCGCCGTTCGCCTCGAAGATCGCGACCAGATGCGGATCGCGCTCGAGCCGGTCCAGGATGAACTCGCCCGCGCCGATGGTGCGGTCGATGTGCGGCGGAATCTCGCGCGAGAGCGTCAGCCGCTGGGAGGCGGCGTAGCGGATCGGCAGGGTGCGGTGGGTCTGCGCCCAGCCACCCAGCCACGGGGTGTGGATGTGCACGACGGAGGTGATCTCCGGGTGCGCGCGGAAGACCTTCGCGTAGCCGGTGACGAAGCCGGCGGATCCGGTGCCGGACAGCACTTCCCCGTCGAAGGTGGCGACGACGGGCGCCACACGCTGGTCGTCGGCCCACGGCCCGGGTGCGTTGAGGGCGACGGCGATCTCTTCGCCCGGCACCCGCTCGACGAAGTTGACGGTGCCGTTGCCGGTGACGGTACCGGTCTCGCGGAAGACCCGGAACGCGGTCTCGGCGTCACGGGTCACCGCGTCGACGAAGGCCGTGACGGCTTCCGGCACACGGGTTTCGGTGGTGGTCATCGGGGTGTCTCCTGCGTTATCGGGCCGTCGCGAGGACGGTCTCGGTGGACGGGGTGGTGAGCCTGGAGCGGCCGAG
The DNA here is from genome assembly GCF_029868625.1 of Nocardia neocaledoniensis. GTDB lineage: Bacteria > Actinomycetota > Actinomycetes > Mycobacteriales > Mycobacteriaceae > Nocardia > Nocardia neocaledoniensis_A. The sequence continues at coordinate 6,084 of NZ_JARWOJ010000177.1, forward strand.
CAGCGGCAGAACTTCCTCGCCGACCCGGTACGCCTCCTCCAGGTGCGGGTTGCCCGCGAGGATGAAGGCGTCCACGCCCAGCGCGATCAGTTCGTCGAGGCGTTGCGCCACCTGCTCGTAGCTGCCGACGAGACCGAAGGCGGGGCCGCCGCGGATGAGGCTGAAGCCGCACCAGACGTTGGGCTGGACTTCCAGATCGCGGTAGCCGGTGATGGTTTCGGGCACCCATCCCGCGATGCGCGCGGCGCCGACCGAGTCGCCCTGCGCGGCCCGGTCGGCGGCCGCGCGGTCGACGAAGGCCCAGCCCTTCTCGATCTCGGCCCAGGCCGCCTCCTCGGTGTGCCGGGCGACGATGTCGATGCGGACGGCGAACTTCGGTGTGCGCCCGAGCTTGTCGGCGTCGGCACGAACTCCGTCGAACTTGGCGCGCAGGTCGGCGAAGGGCTCGAGCCAGGACAGGTAGTAGTCGGCGTGGCGGCCCGCGGCGGCCACGGCGGCGCCGGAGGAGCCCGAGAAGAAGACCTCGGGGAACGGCTGACCAGCCAGGCCCGGCGGCAGCGCGGCGCCGTCGGTGCGGAAGAAGCGGCCGTCGTGGTCGAACGGCTCGCCGTCCCAGACGCCGCGCAGCACGTCGAGGAACTCGCTGGTGCGGGCGTAGCGGTCGTCGTGGGAAACCTTGTCGCCCCACCACAATTGGGCGGGCCCGCCGCCTCCGCTGATGATGTTGTAGACGAGGCGGCCGCCGGTGGCCCGCTGCAGGCTGGCCGACATCCTGGCCGCCTGCACCGGGTGCAGGAAGCCGGGCTGGAAGGCCACCATGAAGCGGTAGGTGGTGGTCTCGGCGGCCAGCGCGGCGGCGACGGCCCACGGGTCGTCGGTCACCGGGAACGAGGGCAGCAGGCCGCCGAGGAAGCCGGCCGATTCGGTGGCCTTGGCTACGGCGGCCACGTGGTCGAGATAGCTGTACTCGTCCAGCGCCCCGCCGCGGATGGCCGGGGCGATATTGCCCGGCTCGTAGCCGCCCGCGCTGCCGCGGTTGTAGCGGCGCGGCGTGCGCAGGGAGGCGTGGTCGCCCTCCATACCGATGCGCCAGTAGACGTCGATGGTCATGCGGTGATCTCCTGCGCGGTGGTGCGGGTGCGGCCGGTGGGGTCGACGCGGAACAGCAGATGCTCGCCCGCGCGGTGGATCTCCTCGATGTTCGGATGGCCGGCGAGCACGAAGGTCCGCACGCCCGCGAGTTCGTAGGCCGCGAGCCGGCGGGCGACCTGCTCGTAGCTGCCGACCAGGCCGATCGGCCGGTCGTAGCCGAGCGCGTCGAAGCCCGCCCAGCGGCCGTCGCCGAGTGCGTGCTCGGCCGCCGAGCCGGGTCGGCCCGATTCCGCCCACTGCCGGTGCACCCTGGCCCAGGCCTCGTCCTCGGTCTCCCTGGCGACGATCGGCAACTCCAGCGCGACACCCACCGTGCGGCCCGCCGCGTCGGCCCGCTCCCCCAGTTCCGCGACGGCGCCGGCGATTCCGTCGCGTTCTTCGCCGAAGACGTGGACGTCGCCGTGGGTGGCCGACAGGTCCAACGCCGCGGCCGAGGTTCCGCTGAGGTGGACCGCTGGGAACGGCAGCCCGGACAGGATGCCGCGGAATCCGCCGTCGACGACGTCGTAGTACCGGCCCGAGTACTCGAACCCGGTGCCCGCGAATCCGGCCGCGGCGACCTCGGTCTCGTTCCAGACGCCACGGGCGACGGTGAGGAATTCCGCCGCGCGCCGGTAGCGCTCGTCGCCGCCGACGTGGTCACCGCGGGCGCGGGTCTCGGCCGCGTCGGTGTCCACCGCGAGCCGCCAGCGCAGCCGTCCCCGAGCGTGCCGCTGCAGGGTGGCCGACATCTTGGCCGCGTACACCGGAGTGCCGAAGGCGGGCTGGAATTCGACGGTGACATGCGCGTAGCGGGTGGCGCGCAGGGCGGCGGCCGCGACGATCCAGGATTCCTCACCCAGCGGGTCGTAGGGCGCGAGGACGCCGTCGAAGCCGGTGAGTTCGGCGGCGTCGACGATCTGGGCCAGGTCGTCGAAGGGACCGAAGCGGCCGGGGCGTACGTCGGTGGCCACGGTGCGCGGTGGCGGTGGGCCGAAGCCGCCGCGGCCGCGCAGGGCGGGCCGGGCGCGGCGGCCGTCGCCGCGGCTCGGCAGTCTCCAGACGAATTCGCTCATGCGGGCACCCGCTCGGCGGCGACGAGTTCGCGCGCCCGCGCCAACGGCTCGGGGGCGACCCAGGATTCGAGGTCGAAGTCGGCGGCCAGGAAGCCGTGCGCGTAGAGGAACTGCTTCTGCGTGCCGAGCAGTTCCACCCGGTCGGCGGCGAGCGACGGGTGCAGGCCGCGATGGAACTCGGCACCGTAGGCGGCGACGACACCCTCGGGGCCCGACAGCGTTTCGCGCTGCAGGACGGCGCGGACCCCGTCGAGGTCACCGGCCGCCCAGTCGGCGGCCCGCAAGCTCTGGGCGAGGAAGCCGATCACGACCTCGGGCCGGGATTCGAGCAGGTCCGCGTGCACGGTGATCGGGCGCGGGGTGCCGTTGTTGACCCGCAGGCGCTCGGTCGCCGAGGCGTCCAGGTCGACCGCGACGCGCAGCCCGTTCGCCGTCGCCACCTCCGCCGCGCGGGCGCCCTTGACGTAGATGGCGTCGACCCGGCCCGCGAGCAATTCCTCGACACCCCACGTGGTCGACCGGCTCGACGACTGGATCGCGGTGCGCACCTGGGGATCCCGCTCGACATCGAGTTCGACGATCCGCACGTCGGCCAGCGTGAGCCCGGCCGGGCGCAACGCGTTGGCGAAACCGTGCAGGGCCATCGCCCGGGGGAAGCTGCGGGCCCTGTCCTGGGCCCACGCCGGAACGCCGACCCGCAGCCCGGCCAGTCCGGCGGCGCCGCGCACGGGCGAATCCGGCCCCACCAGGATCGCCTGTGCCTCGTCGATCCAGGTGAGACCGATCAACCGGGTCGGCGACCCCTGGGCGCGCGCCGCCAGCGCGGGCACATTGCCGCCCTCGCGGATCAGCCCGGGCAGCTCGTGCAGGAAGTGGTGGCCGGCCAGTTCGGGACCCGCGTCCTGCAGGACGCCGAATTCCAGGCCAGCGTCCGCCGCGGTCGCGCCGAGCCAGCCGAGGCTGTGCGCGAGGCCGCTCGCGGTCGGCACCGGGCAGCGGGTGTACCACAGGGTTTCGGTCATGACGTGCTCCTTGATTCTGGTCCGACGCCGAGGTGGGCGAGGAATCGCGTGCGGTAGCGCAGGGTTTCGGTGGCCGCGTGATCACGCGGGTGCGGTAGGTCGATCACGTCGTCGACGGCGAAGCGGCCGTGGTCGAGGATGATCACCCGGTCGGCCAGCCGGATCGCCTCGTCGACATCGTGGGTGACCATGAGCACGGCGGGCCGGTGCCGGGCGACGAGATCGCCGACCAGGTCCTGCATCCGCAGCCGGGTGAGGGCGTCCAGCGCCGCGAACGGCTCGTCGAGCAGCAGCAGTTCCGGTTCCCGGACCAGCGCCCTGGCCAGCGCGGCGCGCTGGGCCTCGCCACCGGACAGGGTGGCGGGCCACTGCCCGGCCTTGCCGTCGAGGTGTACCTCGCGCAGGGCGCGCAGGCCGGCCTCGCGCTGGGTCCGGCCGCGGCGCAGACCGACGAGCACATTGGCCAGCACCCGCTTGGACGGGATGAGCCGGGGCTCCTGGTAGACGGTGGTGCGGCGGGCGGGCACCAGCACCTCGCCCGCGTCGGGCGTCTCCAGCCCGGTGAGCAGGCGCAGCAGCGTGGTCTTGCCGGTGCCGCTCGGACCGAGCAGGACGACGAACTCGCCGCGCCGGATGGTCAGGTCGATGCCGTCGAGGACGGTCTTGGTCCCGAAGGTCTTGCGCAGCCCCGTGATCGAGACCGCGACCGGTTCGCGCCGGTCCGCGGTGGGGGTGACGGGTGCGGCTGTGGTCGTGGTCATCGGATCGCCACCTGAGCGCGCCAGGGCATCGCGTAGCGTTCCGCGAGCCGTACGAGTGCGTCGAACACCAGACCGAGCAGCGCGTAGAGCACCACGCACAGCACCATGTAGTCGGTGCGGTTGTATTCCTGGGCCAGCGTCACCAGATAGCCGACGCCCTGCTGGGTGCCCACCTGCTCGGCCGCGATCAGGCCGGTGATGCTGATCGACAGGCACACCCGCAACGCCATCAGGATGCCGGGTAGCGCCGCGGGCACGATCACCTCGACCACGAGCCGGGTGCCGGTGAGGCCGAATCCGCGGGCGGCCTCGACCATCTTGCGGTCGACATTGCGGACGCCGAGGTAGGTGTAGGCGTACATCGGGGCGGTGGTCGCCACGGCGATCAGCAGCACCTTGTAGAGCTCGTCGATGCCGAACCAGGAGATGAACAGCGGCACCAGCGCGAGGAAGGGCACAGCGCGCACGATCTGCATCGTCGAGTCGACCAGTTCCTCGCCCAGGCTGGACAGGCCCGACAGCAGCCCGAACACCAGGCCTACGCCGACGCCGAGCGCGACGCCCGCGGCGGCCCTGCCGAACGAGGCCAGGGCGAAGTCGAGCAGCTGGCCGCTCTCGGCCAGCTCCAGCAGGGCCGACCAGACCGCGGCGGGCCCGGCGAGCACGCGCGGGGACAGGGCACCGGTCGCCGACCCCACCCACCAGGCGAGGACGAGGGCCGCGGGCAGGGCGGCGCGCAGCGCGAGGGAGAGCCATCGCGGGCGCCGCCTGGGCACACTGGCCCGTGGCGCGGCGAGTTCGAGCGTGGTCATGTCACTTGTCCTTCAGCGCGGCCAGTTGCTCCGGGCTGAGCTCGGCGCGCAGGTCGTAGAAGATGTCGGCGGCGGTGATCCGGCGGCTGATGACGCCGTTGTCGGCGAAGGTGTTCACGACATCGGCGAGATCGGCCGCGTCGGACTCGACGGGCAGGCGCGGCACGGACACCTCGGCGCCGACACGCAGTGCGTCGGCGAGCCGATCCCCGGTCAGCGCGCGCGGCCCGGTCTTCTCGAAGACGTTCTCGAAATCGGCGGGCGCGGCCTTCTGCTTCGCCGTGAGGTCGCGCAGCACTTCCAGATACTTCGCGGCGACATCGGGGCGCTGTTCGAGTACCTCGGTGCGGAACACGACGACGGTGTTGTCGGTGGAGCCGATCGATTTCTCGGTGGCGATCTCGCGCCCTCCCGCGGCCTTGGCCTCCTGGTAGGGCACCAGGAACGACGCCCACGCATCGACCTTGCCGGTGGCGAAGGCCGAGGCCGCGTCCTTCTGCTGGAGCGGGACCCTGGTCACCTTGTCGGCGGGAATCCCGGCCTGCGCCAGCGCTTTCAGCGTGATGTATTCGCCCTTGCCCGCCGGGTTCACCGCGATCCGTTTGCCGACGAGTCCGGCCACCGAGGTCACGCCCGACTCGGGGCCGACGATGATGCCGCTCTGGTCCTGCCCGGCCGGGTCGGCCACGGCGACGATCTTCACCCCGACGTCCTTGGACAGCGCACCGACCACCGGGCTGAACGCAGCGCCGGAGACATCGAGTTCCCCGGTGTTGAACAGCTTCAGCATGGAGCTGAAACCCGGTGTGGTGGTGACCCATCGGACCTTGGCGCCCAGCGGGGCCAGTGCGGCGTCGAAGGTGCCGTCGCGCTTGCCGACGGCGAGCGGTCCGGAGTTGCCCGGATCGGCGATCTCGAGCACGAAGGACGCCTCGGCGGCGTTCTCGGGTGTGGAACCGGAGCCACACGCCGCGACGAGGGCGACGACGGGGGCGATCGCGAGCGCGATTCGCGTGAAGGCCGGCAGCCTGCGGGACATCGGGGCTCCTGTTCGGGGATCAGCGGGTGATGCCTTGGCAGCGTAGAAGCGGCGATGGCGCCGAACGAGGGATGCCATTCCGCAGATTGGAAAGCTTGACAGGCGTCGATCCTGCGCTTTATGGCGTGTTTCCCGAACTACCACGCCCACCCTTTCCGAATAGCGGAATGACCGACAGGGTTGCGGCGAACCGCTGTGTTACCGTCGGGTTCGTGGAGAACACCAGCGTGCAGACCGTGACGCGAGCCCTGTCGGTCCTCGACTGCTTCCGCGGCGGTGAGGAGCGGGGTGTCTCGGAGGTCGCGCGGGCGCAGGGGCTCGCCGTGAGCACCACCCATCGTCTGCTCGGCGCGCTCGTGCAGGCGGGGTTCCTGGAGAAGGACGCCGCGTCGAGCCGCTACCGGATGGGCGGCGCCCTCGCCGAATACGGCCAGATCGCCTATCGCCAGCACAAGATCTATCTCGCCGAGCCCGCGCTCGAGCAGCTCGCGGCGACCACCGGCGCCACCGGCTCGGTGGCGACCCGGCACGGCATCCACGCCGTCCTGCTCGGCACCAGCCGCTGGCGCGAGACCGACGGCCACGAACTGCAGGGCGTGCGGCTCCCGCTGCACGCCAGTGCGCTGGGCAAGGCGCTGCTCGCCTGGTCCGAGGTGAGCGACGACGAATTGCGTTCGCTCCCTTACGAAGAGGGCACCGAACGATCGGTGTCGAGCGCCGAGGAACTGCGGGCCGAACTCGTCGCCACGCGCGCACGCGGCTACGCGTTCAACGACCGCGAACTGGATCCCGGCTTCCGCACCATCGGCCTGCCCATCCTCGATCCGCGGGGGCACTGCCGCTTCGCCCTCGGCCTGCGCGGACCGGTGACGCTGATGATCGACGAGCGGGTGCCGTTCTTCGTCGAACTGGCGAAGGTGACCGCGGCCGAGATCGCCGCGACCTTCGCCGCCGCGGAGTGAGCGGCCCCGATCCCGTCACACCTCCCCCGTTCCGCCCCCGACGCCGGTCACCGACCGTTAGCGTCGCAATCATTAGCTGAGGTAAGGGAAGGAGTGGGATGGCGATCGATACCGCGCGCTCGACCGTCGGACTGCGCTCCGAACGCGGGGCGATTCTCGGGGCCCTGATGATGTCGACCAGTCTGGTGGCGCTGGACTCGACGATCATCGCTACCGGGGTCCTCACCATCACCACCGATCTCGGTGGGTTCGCGCTGTTCCCGTGGCTGTTCTCGATCTATCTGCTCACCCAGGCCGTGACCGTGCCGATCTACGGGAAGGTCGCCGACACCGTCGGGCGCAAGCCGGTGATCCTGTTCGGGATCGCGGTGTTCGCGCTCGGCTCACTGCTGTGCGGGCTGGCGACGAACATGGTGGCGCTCATCGTGTTCCGGGCGATCCAGGGTATCGGCGCCGGCGCCGTGCAGCCGATGACGATGGTGATCGCCAGCGACATCTACACGCTGCCGGAGCGGGCGAAGGTGCAGGGGTATCTGGCCGGGGTGTGGGCGGGATCGGCGGTGCTCGGGCCGTTGCTCGGCGGCGCGTTCGCGGATTTCGCGAGCTGGCGGTGGATCTTCCTGGTCAATCTCCCGCTGGCGGGCATCGCGGGATTCATGTTGCTGCGCAAGTTCACCGAGACCGCGCCACGCGGACCACGTCAGCGGGTCGACTATCTCGGGGCCACACTGCTCACCCTCGGCGCCGGTGCGGTGATTCTCGCGCTGCTCGAGGGCGGCCAGGCCTGGGCATGGGGATCGCCGGTGAGCGTCGGCCTCTTCGCCGGCAGCGCGATCGTGCTGGTGACCTTCGGATTCGTGGAGCGCGGGGCGGTGAATCCGATTCTGCCGCTGTGGATCTTCACCCGGCGCGTCGTGGTGGCGGCCAGCGCGGTGTCACTGCTGATCGGTGCGATCGTGCTCGGTCTCACCTCGTATGTGCCGACCTTCGCGCAGGGCGTGCTCGGCACCAGCGCCACGATCGCCGGGCTCACCGTCGGCGCGCTCACCATCGGCTGGCCGATCACCGCCTCGCAGGCGGGCACGCTGTACCTGCGGATCGGCTTCCGGGCCACGGCGCTGATCGGCGGCGCGATCGCGCTGCTCGGGTGTGCGGCCCTGGTGCCGATCGGCGTGGGGTCGAGCCCGTGGCAGATCGCGGGCACCTGCTTCGTGATCGGCGCCGGCATGGGCCTGATCGCCAACCCGACCCTGATCGCCGCCCAGACCAGCGCGGCGTGGTCGGAGCGCGGCGTGGTCACCTCCGCGACCATGTTCGCTCGGTCCATCGGCAGCGCGGTCGGCGTGGCGGTGTTCGGCGCGATCGTCAACTCCCAGGTCGACGCCGTCGACCGGCCCGACCCCACCGAGCTCGCGCACGCCGTCCACCTGGTGTTCGTCACCCTGCTGGCCATGGCCGTCCTGCTGTTCGCGGCGGCGGCGACGATGCCGGGCGCGAGGCAACCCGCCGGGCCGGCAGACACCGCGGGCTGACACGAAACCTGCTGCCGAGCAATCGGTTTCCGCGCCGACCGCCGAGCGAACCCTGCCCGGCCGCCGGTCACTTCCGGCGAGACCACGACTGCGCCACGTGCGCGCCCACAGCGGTATCGTCGGACTGTGCGGGGAAACGGGGATTCGGCGGACCGGGAGCGCTGGGCGCGGCGGGCGACATCGTTCGGGGCGCAGGCGGCCACCTACGCCGAGCACCGGCCGGACTACGCGGCCGCGGCCATCCGGTGGGCACTCGAACCGATCCGCGCCATCGAGGTCCCCACCGTGCTCGATCTGGGGGCGGGCACCGGCAAGCTGACCGCCGGGCTGCGCGCGCTCGGCGCCGAGGCCGTCGCCGTGGAGCCCGATGCCGCGATGCGCGCCGAGTTCGTCCGCCGATGCCCGTCGGTGCCGGCGCTCGCGGGCACCGCGGAAGCGATTCCGCTGCCGGACGACGCGGTCGACGCGGTCGTCGCGGGACAGGCGTTCCACTGGTTCGACCAGGCGCGCGCGTTCCCCGAGATCGCGCGCGTACTGCGACCCCACGGGGTGTTCGCCGCGTTCTGGAACATCGAGGACGGCGGGGTCGAGTGGGTCGCGGGGTTGCAGCGGGTGGCGCGTTCGGAGGCTTCGATGCCGCCGCCGCCCGCGGACGAACCGCTTCCCGGCCATCCGCTGTTCACCGCCTTCGAGAAGACCGAGTTCGCGCACGCACAGCGGCGCACCGCGGCTTCGCTGGTGGAGACCATCGGGACGCACTCGCACACCGTGGTGATCCCCGCCGACGAGCGGGCCGCGCTGCTCGGCCGGATCGGGGACTACCTGCGCACCCGGCCGGAAACCGCCACGGGTGAGTTCGACTATCCGCTGCGCACCGAGGTGATCCGGGCGGTGCTGGGGTAACGGTCAGAGCAGCGTGAGACCGGCCTGGGTCGCGAGCACCGCGGCCTGCACCCGGGACTGCACGCCCAGTTTGGTCAGCACCCGGGAGACATGGGTTTTCACCGTGGCCTCACCGATGCGCAGGTAGGTCCCGATCTGGTGGTTGGACAGGCCCGCGCCCACCCCGGCGAGCACCTGACGCTCGCGCTCGGTCAGGGCCGACAAGTCGGGTGGCTCCGCGACCGTCGGCCGGGGCAGAGCGGCGATCACCGCGCGGGTCACCTTCGGGTCGAGGACCGCGTCGCCCCCGGCCACCGCGAGCACGGCACGCACCAGCTCGTCGCCGCCGACGGACTTGAGCAGGAAGCCGCTCGCGCCCGCCGCGAGCGCGCCGAGAACGTAGTCGTCGATGGCGAAGGTGGTGAGTACCAGTACCTTCGCGGTCGTCTCGGCGATCACCGCCGCGGTGGCCTCTAGACCGTCGACGCGCGGCATGCGCACGTCCATCAGGACCACATCGGGCTGGAGCGCGCGGGCCTGGCGCAGGGCCGCGAGCCCGTCGGCCGCCTCCCCGATCACCCTGACCTGCCCGGAGGACTCGAGCAGCATGGTGATGCCTGCCCGGATCGTGGCGTGATCGTCGGCCACCACCACCGTCACCGTCATCGCTGCACCAGCGGAATCCTGGCCCGCACCCGCCAGCGGCCGTCCGCACGGCCCGCGGTGAGGGTTCCCTCCACCGACTCGGCGCGAAACATCATGTTACGCACTCCGTTTCCCTCTCCTTCCGTGGTGCCTGGCGTGATCGGATTCGTCGCGGTCACCACCACCCGGTCGCCGTCCCGACGGACGTCGATGTCCAGGGGCGCGCCCGGCGCGTGCTTGGTGGCGTTGGCGATGGTCTCACCGAGGATGCGGGTGATCACGGCCTCGACGGTGGTGGGCAGCGGCAGATCGGCTTCGCGGCGCAGAGTCACCGTGCCGCCCGCCGCGTGCGCCGCGTCGATCAGCCCGTCGAGGGAGGACAGCCGAGCGGTGACGGTGGTGTCGTCGGGGGCGGTCAGCAGGTCGATCGTCGCGCGCATCTCGTCGAGGGCGGCCAGGCTGCCCGAGCGGATCGAGCGCAGGACCGCGAGGTTGCCCGGATCCTTCTGCGCCACTTCCGCGAGGATCGCGACGGCGGACAGGTGCCCGGCGACCGTGTCGTGCAGGTCCCTGGCCAGCCGTCGGCGCTCCTCGCCGAGGGCGGCGGCACGCTCGGCGTCGCGCGCGGCGAGATCGGCCCTGGCCGCGCGTCGTTCGACGTCGACGGCGCGGTGGGAGGCCCGGACCGCACGCGCGTAGCCGAGCGGTGACCAGGTGAGCGCGATCCCGATCAGGCCGACATACAGGCCCGCCCGCACGCCGCCGAGGGCCAGCGCCACCATCGCGCCGAGCACCGGAACCAGCAGCGCGAACCAGCTGACCAGGGTGCCGAGCCGGTCCGAGCCGGTGCTGACGGCCAGGAAGATCACATCGGTCAGCGCGATCCACAGCGGCAGCGACGGGCTGAACCCGAAATCGAGGGCCAGCAGGGCGATCATCAGCGCGAAGGCGAGCCCCGGCCGGAACTGCGCGCTGATCTGGATCGCGAACGCCGCGCACAGCAACGCCAGTTTCAGCGCCGCGGGATAGGTGTCGCGGTCGGCGACGATCGCCCAGCCGCCGGCGGCCCACAGCAGCAGGCCGACCAGGAAGACGCCGACCGCGGCCGCGGTCGAGCTGTCGGCGACGACCGCGAGCCTGCTCGGGGACAGGCGGGACGGCAGCGGCATAGCTTCATTCCAGCACACCGGGTCCGGCCGCCGGGTCCCCCGAAGGACGGACGGCGTGGGGTCCCCCAGCGGGACGACCGCGCCGCGGTGTGCCACGCAGAGTAGAGGAATGGACGAACTGAACAACCCCGTGCTGCTGACGATCGCCGCGTGCGAGGTCGGTTTCTGGGTGCTGGTGGTGGGCGGTCTGCTGCTGCGCTACGTCGCACGGCTGCGGCGAGCGGGCATGGTCACCCTGGCACTGGTGCCGGTGCTGGACGTGGTCCTGGTGATCGCGGTCGCGATCGACCTGCACCGCGGCGGCGAGGTGGGATTCGCGCACCGGCTGGCCGGGATCTATCTGGGCTGCACGGTGATGTTCGGGCACCGGATGATCCAGTGGCTCGACGAGCGCTTCGCCTACCGTTTCGCGGGTGGGCCCGCGCCGGTGCCGGTCCCGAAGTACGGGCCGGAACGCACCCGCAAGGAGTGGGCCGACTTCCTGCGCTGGCTCGGCGCGGCCGCCATCGCGGGCGCGCTCACCCTCGCCCTCGGCTACACGGTGGCCGATGCCGAGCAGCGCGAACAGCTCTCGGGCGTGTTCGGCACCCTCGGGGTGATCACCGTGATCTGGTTGCTCACCGGGCCCGTGTGGGTCACCGGTTCCCGGCGGTCCTGACCCGGCGCACCAGGACCTCGAGGCGATCGCACGACCGCCCCGACGTCCGGCGGCGGTCAGCTCGCGCGTTCCGCCAGGCCGCGCACCACGTCGACCACCTCGCCGGGCGCGAACTCCACCACCCGGCGGACCCGGGAGTTGGCGACCGGCGCGAGATCGACGACGATCGGCGCTCCGGCACCGGCCTGCGTGATCGCGGTGATCCGGTCCTGCAGGAAGCCGCCGTCGGGCACGGCGACGCGGATCACGTCGCCCACCGTCAGCGCCTCGGCCCGCACCGGGCCGCCCGGCGGTTCCGCGGGGTCGAAGACTCCGCAGCGGGTGGGCCCGGTGGTGGCGCCGAGGCCGCGTTCGGCGATGGTCCACCACACCGACGCCGCCGGGGAATCCGCGCCGACGCGGGCGTGCCAGGCCAGCACCCGGTCGCGTTCGCTCTCGGCGGCGGCCCTGGTCTCGTGCAGGGAGACCTGGCGGCGGACCGGCGCGTGGCGGGACCGCGTGGTGCCCGCGGCGCCGTCGATGACGAGGATCCAGCGGGCGCCCACCGCGTCGTCGCGGCGGGCCGCCACGCGTTTGGCCAGGGCGAGTCCCGGGGTGGCGCCGAGCCGCTCGGCCGCCTCCTCGATGCTCTCGACCAGGCCGAGCGCGCGTAGCAGCTCGGCGACCGACAGCTCGGAGGTGCCCAGTTCCTGGGCGAGCGCCGTCATCGGCGTGCGGCGGCGCCAGCCGATCCGGGCGCAGTGTTCGTGGCGGGTGAACCACAGTCCGCTGCGGGAGCGCCGATGGTGCTCGACCACCACCGCCCACCAGTCCCATTCCGGTTCGGCGACCAGGCGCCGCCGGATCCAGTGTTCGCGCTCGGCGGTGGGCACCCGCTCCTCCGGTGGCACGAAATTGCGCAGGGCGGCGCGCACCGCGGATTCGGTGCGCCCCACCGTCCGCGCCGTGCGCGCCAGGTCGGCCCCGGCGCGCAGGTCGTCGGCCAGCACCCGGTATTCCGATTCGCGCCAGGTGGTGCCATGCCTGCTCGGTGGCTGCAGTTCGCCACGGTCGTCGTCACTCATCCCCGTGCCCCCGTTCTCGCACCGCCCGGCCACACTCGCCGCCGGGCTCGTTGTGTGACCCTTCGACGATACCGGTGGGGTATGACAGAAAACGCTTGTCTGCCAGCGGCTTTCCAGCAAACGGGGGGCCGGCTCAGGCGGTGTGCGACGCGCCGCGGCGGCCGAAGGCGTAGTAGCCCGCGCACACCAGCGCCGCCCACACCGCGCCGACCAGCAACGCGGTCCGGCCGCCCTCGGTCCACAGCAGCAACACCACGACCAGGCCGAGGAAACCCAGTGCCGCCCAGGTGGTCACGGGCGCGCCGGGCAGCCGGTAGTCGCTGGCGGGCAGCTCACCTGCCCTGACCTTGGCGCGATATTTGAGGTGGCACACCAGGATCACGCTCCACACCACGATGATGCCGACCGTGCTCACCGAGGTGATGTAGGCGAAGGCCTTGTCCGGGGACACCACATTCACCACGACGCCGATCACCATCGCCGCCGCCGAGGCGCAGATACCGGTGAAGGGCACCGACTGCTTGCTCAGGGCCGCGAACTTCGCGGGCGCCTCGTCGCGCAGGGCGAGGCTGCGCAGCATCCGCCCGGTGGAGTAGATGCCGGAGTTGCACGAGGACAACGCCGCGGTGAGCAGCACGAAGTTGATGATGCCCGCGGCCGCCGGGATGCCGATCTGCTCGAACACCTCCACGAAGGGGCTGCGGCCCGCGTGGAAACTGCGCCAGCTGGCCACCGACATGATCACCACCAGCGCGCCGACATAGAACAGACCGATCCGGAACGGCAGGGTGTTGATGGCCTTGCGCAGGGTGGTCTTCGGGTCGCGTGCCTCGCCCGCGGTCACGCCGACCAGTTCCACACCCACGTAGGCGAACACCACGATCTGCAGCACCAGCAGTGTCTGGCCGAAGCCGTGCGGGAACACGCCGCCGTCGGCCCACAGGTTGGTCACCGTCGGGTCCGCGGCGTGCCCGAAACCGAACACCAGCACGCCGATGCCGATCATGATCATCGCCAGGATCGCGGTCACCTTGATCGCCGAGAACCAGAACTCGCCCTCACCGAAGATCCGCACCGAGATCAGGTTCGCCGCGAACAGCACGGCCAGCACCACCAGCGCGGTCACCCACTCCGGGATGTCGAACCAGTACTTCACGTACTTGCCCGCCACGGTGATCTCGGCCATGCAGGTGGAGACCCACACCGCCCAGTACGACCAGCCGGTCGCGAATCCGGCGAAACGCCCGAGGAATTCGTGCGCGTACTCCGCGAAACTGCCCGACACCGGCCGGTAGGTGAGCAGCTCCCCCAGCGCGCGCATGATCACGAAGATCGCCAGACCCGCGGCCAGATAGGCCAGGATCAGCGAGGGTCCGGCCTGTTCGATCGCCGCGCCGGCGCCGTAGAAGAGGCCGGTGCCGATCGCACCGCCGATGGCGATCATCTGGATGGTGCGCGGGCTCAGCCCGCGTGCGTACCCCTCCGAGTCGGCCGCCGGGGCGGGCGCCGAGACGGCTTCGGTGGTGAGGCCGGGGCCGTCAGCTGACATGGATGGTGTCCTTCCTTCGCATCGATCAGTCCTGCACGCTACCGCCTGGCAATCGTGGCTCCGGTCACCAGCACCACCGGCCGGAAATACCGGCAGCTCGGCGCGGGTTGGTTGCGGTGGGGACGTTCACTGTCGAGGAGGCTCATGAGCACGGTCACGCTGTCGGTTCTGGATCTCGCGCCGGTCCAGGCGGACGCGACCGCCGGGGACGCGCTGCACGCGACCACGCGCCTGGCCCGGCATGCCGAGGAACTGGGCTTTCGCCGTTTCTGGGTCGCCGAACACCACAACATGCCCGGCATCGCCAGCGCCGCGCCCGCGGTGGTGCTGGCGCACCTGGCCGCCTCGACCTCGCGGATCCGGGTGGGTTCGGGTGGCGTGATGCTGCCGAACCATCCGCCACTGGTGGTCGCCGAACAGTTCGGCACCCTCGAATCCCTGCATCCCGGCCGCATCGATCTCGGCATCGGTCGTGCGCCCGGCACCGATCCGGTGACCGCGCGAGCGCTGCGCCGCAACGCCGACGGCCTCGGCGGCGAGGAGTTCCCCCGTGAGCTCACCGCCCTGATCGGCTTCTTCCGTGGTGCCGATCCGCACGGGATCGTCGCCAGCCCCGGTCGCGACGCCGAGCCGCAGGTGTGGCTGCTCGGCTCGAGCGGCTACAGCGCGCAAGTCGCGGCGGTCCTCGGGCTGCCCTTCGCCTTCGCCCATCACATCGCCCCGGACAACACCACCGCCGCGCTGGCGCTCTACCGGGACAACTTCCGGCCCTCCGAGACCCTGCGTGAGCCGTACACGATCGTCGCAGCGTCGGCGATCTGCGCCGACACCGACGAGGCCGCCGATCGGTTGGCCGCGCCCCGCGATCTCGCCTTCGCCCAGCTGCGCTCGGGCAGGCCGCAGGCGCTGGCCACCCCGGAGCAGGCCGCGGCGTTCCCCGGCAGTGAGGCCGAGCGCCGCTTCGCCGCGCAGCGCAAGGCCGGTCAGCTCCAGGGCTCGCCCGAGACGGTGCGCGCGCAGGCCGCGCAGCTGCTCGCCGAGACCGCTCCCGACGAACTCATGCTCAACACCCTCGTCTACGACATCGACGCCCGCATCCGGTCTCTCGAACTGACCCGCAAGGCGATCAACGGCTGAGCCCGCTCGAGCGGGGAACGGCCCGCCGATACGATGGACGCGGGAAACCGGCGGGAGTGGGAGTATGCGATGGCCAAGGTGTTCGACCGGATCGACGACAAACTCCGGGCCTTCCTGGCCGAACAGCCGATGTTCTTCGTCGGCACCGCGCCGTCGGCGGGCGGCCATGTCAACGTCTCGCCCAAGGGATATCGCGACACCTTCGCGGTGATCGACGACCACACCGTCGCCTACCTCGACCTGTTCGGCAGCGGCGTGGAGACGATCGCGCACCTGCGTGACAACGGCCGGATCACCGTCATGTTCTGCTCGTTCACCCGCCCGGCCCGTATCGTGCGCCTGTTCGGCACCGGCCGGATGGTGCGTCCCGACTCGGCCGAATTCGCCGCGCTGCGTGACCGTTTCGGCACCGAGCATCCCGGAATCCGTGCGATCGTGTCGATTTCGGTGGACCGGATCGCCGACTCGTGCGGCTGGTCGGTGCCCGCCCTCGAGTTCGTCGAGGAGCGCGCCGTCCTCGACGAGGCGCACGCCCGCCGCACCGACGCGGACTTCGCCCGCCGGATCACGGGCGACAACTCCGCCAGCATCGACGGCCTGCCTGCCCTCGAGCCCGATCATCCGCTGCCCTCGCAGGTTTCGCGCGAGCGCCCGCCCGACGCCGTGGACAGCTAAAGTGCGGCGGTGCCCACCGGATCCGCCAGCTCGTTGCTCGACCGTCTCCTCGCCACCCAACCCGCGCCCGCCTGGTGGCTGGTGCTCGTCACCGCCGCGGCCGCGCTGATCCTGGTCGGATACCGGCCGCTGTGGCGGCTCACCAGGGCGGCGGTGACCGTGGTCCACGAGGGCGGGCACGCGCTGGTCGCCCTGCTCACCGGCCGCAGGCTGCACGCGATCACCCTGCACACCGACACCTCCGGGCTCACCGTGTCCAGCGGTAAGCCGACCGGTCTCGGCATGATCCTGACCGCCGCGGCCGGCTATCCCGCACCCGCGGCGCTCGGCCTCGGCTACGCGGCGCTGCTCGGCTCGGGCCGGGTGACGCTGATGCTCTGGGCGACACTGCTGATGCTGGCGGCGGTCCTGATCAAGGTGCGCAACATCTACGGCCTGCTCACCGTCGCCGTGCTCGGCGCGCTCGTCTTCGGCGTCTCGTGGTTCGGCACCGACCAGCTGCAGGGGGCGTTCGCGTATCTGGCGGCCTGGTTCCTGCTGGCCGCGGCGGTGCGGCCGGTGATCGAGCTGCAACGCGGCAGGCGCAGGCAGCCGGGCCGCACCGACTCCGACGCCGACCAGCTGGCGCGGCTCACCCATCTGCCCGCGCTGTTGTGGGTGCTGTTCTTCGCCGTGCTGTGCCTGGCCGCGCTGGTCGTCGGCGGTGGCCTGCTGCTCGCGCCGGTCGAACAGCTGCACCCGCTGCTTCAGCGGTGAGCGGCGCGCCAGGCCTCGATCGCCTCGGTGACCAGGATGTTCGGCGGGGCCAGGGCGTTGAGACTGACCCCGGCCTCGTCGGCTTCCAGCGGCTCGAGGGTGTCGAGCTGGGAGTCGAGCAGGATCGTCGGCATGAAGTGGCCGAGCCTGCCGGTCATCCGGCGCAGCAGCTCTTCCCTGGTCGCGGCCAGGTGCACGAAATAGGTGTGCGGGGCACCGGCGCGTAGGCGGTCGCGGTAGGAGCGGCGCAAGGCCGAGCACGACGCGACACCACCGGTGCCCTCGTGCTCGCCGAGCCAGGTCGCGACGGTGTCGAGCCAGGGCCAGCGGTCCTCGTCGGTGAGCGGGATCCCCGCCGCCATCTTCTCGATGTTCTCGACGGGGTGGAAATCGTCGCCCTCGGCGTAGGGCACCTCGAGCCGCTGCGCGGTGAGCGCGCCGACCGTCGTCTTCCCGCACCCGGACACGCCCATCACCACGATCACGGGTTGAACCACGGCGACCTCCTCCAGGCGAACGGCTCACCCCACCGTACGTGCCCACGCACGACGTACGCGCCGATCAGGGAATCGGCCGGTCCGTGGGCAGGTTCACGAAACTCGGCGCGGCCGGATCCAGCCGGACGTGCTGGGGCGCCAGCTCGGTGGCGTTGAGCATCGGCCGGAACGGCAGCGCCTTGGGCGCGTTGCCCGCGTAGACATCGATCCGCAGTCGGTGCCCCGGCGCCAGCACCGCCTGGGTCGGGATGACCGCCACGTCCAGGTCGGTCGGCGCGCCCGGCTCCACCGGGAGCAGGCGGTCGACGGTCAGCGGATTGAACGGGGCGGTGAGGTCGCCGTTGACCGAGCGCGCGCTGCGCCGTTCGTCGATGGCGCGCATCGAGGAGGTCAGCTGACCCGTGGTGAGCACCGTCGACGTGCCGTCCGGGGCGACATCGTTGACGGTGACGTTCCAGAATCCGTCGGCCGTGTCGTGGACGGTGTTGAGCCGCACATTGATCGGGCCCGAGATCACCGTCTGCTCGGTGATCGGCGCACTGGTGAAGGTGAGCGCGTTGCGCTCGGCGATCCGGGAGTCCTTGGCGCAGATGTCGAGCGCCGCGGTCATGCCGGCCGAGCCCTGCGCCGCGTCCCGCGAGCAGATGGTGCTCAGACCCGGTGCGACGGTGAGGTTCTCGACGGCAGTCGGGCCGGTGGCGCTCAGCGATCCGTCGTGGCGGCTGTCCTCGGTGCTGCCGCTCGGCGCCGCCGAGAGGTAGACCCGCCGGTGCGTCACGCCGGGCATCGGGAACTCGGGCAGCGTCACCCAGCTGCCGCCCTGCTGTTTCACGGTCACCGGCCCGAAGGATTCGATACCGCTGTCGATGTCCTTGAGCCACTTGTCGAACCAGGCGCGCTGCAGCACGTCCAGCCGCGGCGGCGCGCCCGGAACACCCGTTCCCGCACCGGGATTCGCGTGATAGGTGTCGCCGACGACGAGTTGTTTGCGGCCGGCGGGCAGCGGGATCTGCTCGTACAGTTTGGTCGCGCTGTTGGCGAAGATGTCGTGCCAGCCGCCGTAGACGAAGGTCGGCACGGTCACCTGCTCGGGGTGCCCCATGATCGCCTCGCGGAAGGCCGAGGTGTCGTCGAGGGCGCCGTCGAGGGCCGAGGGCATCTCGTCCAGGGACGGCGTGAGCAGCGACTGCGCGAGCAGATCGAAGTTGGTGGTCGGATCGGCGAGCCGGTCGTGGAACCAGGTCCAGTCGAAGCTGCCGTCGGCCATCGACGCGACATCGGGGACGAGCTTGAGCTGGTTCACCGAGTTCAGCCACAGCGGCAGGAACGTGGTCCCGACGCCGCCGCCGGGCGCGACCACGTCGCGCATCAGGTCGCTGCCCGGTTCCACCGGGAAGATCGCCTGCAGCGGGGCGGGCGCGTTCTCCGCGGCGCGCAGCTGGTTGATCCCGGAGTAGGAGCCCCCGCTCATCCCGATCCGCCCGTTCGACCACGGCTGGTGCGCGGCCCATTCGATCACCTCGCGGGTGTCGAGCTGCTCCCTGGCGCCGAGGGTGTCCCACTTGCCCTGCGACAGACCGGTTCCGCGCACATCGGCGACGACGACGGTGTAGCCGCTGCTGATGAGCTTGCGGTCGACGCCGAGCATGGTCTGGATCATGCCGCCGTCGAGGGCCTGCATCAGATCGCCGAACCCGCTGATCGGCGTGGTCGACAGATTGAGCCTGCGCACGATGTCGACGGCGGTGGCCTGCAGACCGGGCACCGCCGCGGCCGACTCGATCAGGCCGGTCATCAGTTTCGAGTAGGGCGTGAGGCTGACGATCGTCGGCAGCGGTCGCGTCTCGATCACGCCCGCCGCGTCGGCGGGACGGTAGACATCGGCCTTGAGCACGACGCCGTCGCTCATGGCGATCTCGACGCCGCGCTCCACCCGGACCTCCGGGTAGGCGCCGGGTCCGTCGTGTTGCGCGGTCCAGCGCGCGGCGGGCGTCTCCGGCGCTTGACCCGCCGCCGGACCACCACCACACCCCAGCACGACTATCAGCGCGAGCATCGTCACCGCCATCCGGACGAACCCGCGTTCCGAACCTCTACCCGCCATTGTGTCGCTCCCCGACCGGTTCGTCTGCACCGTTTGACCTGAAGCACCGCAGGATCAGCGCGGAAACTGTAACAGCGCTAACGACCGCACGCCGTCAGCCTCGGCCCGCTCGGACTGTCGCAGTGACTACGCGTTGTTCCAGTTCAGCGGCCTGCGGGTCGGGCGCGAACGCCCGCGCGGTGTCGGTGGCTGGTGGTTGACTGAGCCCATGCCGGAGCGGTTCCGGCCGGTTTCCCATCCCATCGCCGAGGAGGACGTTCGACATGCCGACACGTGACGAAGCCTGGCCGCAGGGCACGCCCTGCTGGATCGACTGTCAGGTCGACGACACCGCAGCCGCCCGTGATTTCTACAGCGCCCTGTTCGGCTGGACCGTTCAGGACGGGCCCGCCGACGCCGGTGGGTACCTGATGGCGACGCTCGAGGGCCGACCGGCCGCGGGCATCGGCCCCAAACCCGACAACATGCGGATGATGCCGTCCACCTGGACCACCTACTTCGCCGCCGAGCGCGCCGACGAGATCGCGGAGAAGGTGAGCGAGGCGGGCGGGCAGGTGTTCATGCCGCCGTTCGACGTGCTCGATGTCGGGCGCATGTTCATCGGGGCCGACCCCACCGGCGGGGTATTCGGCGTCTGGGAAGCCAAGGCCCATACGGGTGCCGGGATCTTCAATCAGCCCGGCGCCTACTGCTGGAACGAGCTGCACACCAGCGGCTACGAGCAGGCCCACGACTTCTACCGTGCCGTGTTCGGCTGGAGCTACACCGAGATCGGCGACGGCGAGAACTTCACCTACTCCACCTTCAAGCTGCCCAGCGGCGGCGAGGAGGTCGGCGGAATGATGGACGCCTCCGCCCTGAGCACGCCGACCTCTTGGCTCACCTGGATCCAGGTCGACGACACCGACGGCGCGCTGGCCAAGGCCACCGAACTCGGCGCGTCGGTGATCATGGGCCCCGACGACAGCCCGTTCGGCCGCATGGGCATTCTGCAGGCGCCGCAGGGCGAGGTCTTCGGCATCATCGATCCGGCCAAGGCCGTGGGCGAGGTGCCCACCGGGTCCTGATCTCCGCGGGGCGGCACGCGCCGGTGCGAGGGCTCCGGCGCGTGCGACACCTATGGCGTGACGATGGCGAAGTCCGGGTCCGGCTTGTCGATCAGGGCGGGCAGCTTCGCGAGCGCGGTGGCATCGCCGTCGATGACGATGGCGCCGTCGGCCACCTCCTTCTTCAGGTCGCCGCGTCCCAGCAGGGCCCGGATCAGTACCGCGCGAGTGAGGGTGAGCGTCGCGTCCGGCGCGGGCAGCCGGTCGCCGGGGAACCGGTCGTGGTGCACGAGCACACCGTTGCGCAGTTCCACGCGGTGGACCCGGTCGCGTTCGTCGCTGATCCGCCAGTCCGTGCTCATCCGCACCTCCCAGGCCTTGGGACCGTCGAGGCGCAGCGCCATCGCGTCGAACACCTGCTCCACGCTCAGCGCCGCCGCCAGGGAGGCGGAGTTCGCCGTGGTCGGCGTGCCGAACGGGCCGTGGCGCAGTTCGTGCGCGCCGCTGAGGTAGAAATTGCGCCAGGTGGCGTTCTCCGCGCCGTAGGCCAGCTGTTCGAAAGCGCTGGCCTGCAAGGCTTTCGCGGTCTCGTTGGCCGGGTCGTCGAAGATCACGTAGTTCACCAGTTGCACGACCCACCGGTAGTCGGCGTCGTCGTAGGCCCGCTGCGCCTGCTGCAGCGCGGCGGCGGCCCCGCCCATGGCGGCGACGTGGCGACGGGCGTTCTCGACCGGAGGATGCTCCCACAGGTGGGCGGGATTCCCGTCGAACCAGCCCATGTACCGCTGGTAGACGGCCTTGACGTTGTGACTGACCGAGCCGTAGTAGCCGCGCGTCGACCACGACCGCGTGAGTGCGGGCGGCATGGTGATCATCTCGGCGATCTCGGCGCCGACGTACCCCTGGTTCAGCAGCCGCAGGGTCTGGTCGTGGAGATAGGCGTACATGTCGCGCTGGAGCCCGAGGAACTCCACGATCCGCTCGGTGCCCCAGATCGGCCAGTGATGGGAGGAGAACACCAGATCCGACACGCGTCCGTAGCGATTGATCGATTCGGTGAGGTACTTCGCCCACACGTGCGGATCGCGGACGAGCGCGCCGCGCAGCGTGACGATGTTGTGCATGGTGTGGGTGGCGTTCTCGGCCATGCACAGAATGCGGCGGTCGGGGAAGTAGAAGTTCATCTCCGAGGGCGCCTCGGTGCCGGGGGTGAGCTGGAAGACCATGCGCACCCCGTCGACGATCTCCTCCTGATCGGTGCGGGTGACGTGCACGGTCGGCGGGACGAGGCTGATCGTTCCGGTCGAGGTGGTCTGCCCGAGCCCGGCGCTGACCTGGCCCTTCGGGCCACGCGGCAGGGCGGCGCCGTACATGTAGGCAGAGCGGCGCGCCATCGCGGTGCCGGTGTAGACGTTCTCGGCGACGGCGTGCTCGAGGAACCCGGACGGCGCGATCACCGGGCAGCGGCCTGCGGCCACGTCCTGCGGGGTGATCACGCCGTAGCTGCCACCGAAATGGTCGACGTGGGAATGCGAATAGATCAGGCCCGTCACCGGCCGGTCGCCGCGGTGCTCGCGGTAGAGGGCGAGCCCGGCCGCCGCGGTTTCCGCCGAGATGAGCGGGTCGATGACGATCACCCCGGTGTCGCCCTCGATCAGGGTCATGTTCGACAGATCGAGGCCGCGGATCTGATAGAAGCCCGGCGCGATCTCGTAGAGGCCCTGCTTCACCGCGAGCTGGGCCTGCCGCCACAGGCTCGGATTCACCGACTGCGGACAGGATCCGGCGAGGAAGTCGTAGGACTCGTTGTCCCACACCACCTTTCCCGACGCGTCGGTGACGGTGCCCGGTTCGAGGGAGGCGATCCAGCCGCGATCGGCGTCGGCGAAGTCGGCGGTGTCGCCGAAGGGCAATGTGTCGGCAAGCGCGCGATGGGCCTCGGCGATGGCCTCGGTCGGGTCGGTCTGCGTCGTCGACGGCGAGATACCGGCCGCCTCGTCGGCGCATCCGGTCGCGGTCAAGCCGACGGCGACCGCGGCGGCGGCACCCGCCCCGACCCCGAGCAGTCCCCGCCGCGACACCGCGAACCGGTCCCCGTGCGCACCATCCACCACTGCACAACCTCATTCAGACGATCATCGGCCGCCGTCACCGGCGGTGCGACCCGCGTCGCTATTGCAGCATAACTGCAATAGCGTGGTTAGGTCCGAGCAATCGGCAGAGCGGCCAGCTGGATCTCGAGCAGCAGCCGATCGTCCGGGTCGGCCAGGTCGAGCCCGAGGACGGCTTCGGCGCGGCGCAGCCGGTAGCGAAGCGTGTTCGGATGCACGCGCAGCGCCGTGGCGGCCGCGCTCACCTCGCCGTTCGCCCGCAGATACGCGCCTACCGACGTGCGCAATTCCGTCGAGTGCTCCCGGTCGTAGGCATCGAGCGCGGCAACGCGGGGGTCGTGCAGTTCCGGACGGTCCCGGATCAGCCCGATGATCTCGGCCAGCAGCACCGCCGTGCGCGCCTCGGCCAGGGTGCTGACGCGGTCACCGCCGGTCGCCGGACTGTCCAGCACGCGGTCGACCTCCGCGCGGGCCCCGGCCACCGCGGTCAGTCCCGCCACCGGGGCGGCCACGGCGGCGCGCACGACCAGCCCGCGCGCCTGCTCCAACTGGGTCACCAGGCGCCGCACCCACGAACCGACGGCCCGCTCGGAGTGATAGGCGGGCAGCAGCACGTAGACCCGGTCACCGATCGCCTCGGTCACCGAGTCCTCGCGAAAAGCACTGGCGTGCAGGCGGATCAGCCCGCTCGATGCGGCCAGCTCGGCGACCGGACCGAGCGCCGCGATGCCGATCACGGCCGCGGGCCCGGCGCTGGGCAGGTGCAGCGCGGCGGCCACCGACGGTACGTCGACACCCTCGCCGTGCGCGCCGAACAGCCGACGCACCAGCAGCGCCTCCGTCGACGGCGCGTCCAGGCTGCGGGCGATGATCCGCGCGGCCACCGCCGAGGCGCCGCGCAGGACCTCGGCGGCGTCGGGCCGCAGCGGCCGGTCGCCCTGCTGCAGCCAGATGGTGCCGAGCATGCGGGCCGGTGTCCCCCGGCGGATGCCGACGACGAGCCTGCGGCGGATGTCGAGTTCGGGATGTTCGGGGACGTCGACGACCTCGTCGCCACCGCGGACCCGGTCGAACACGCCCCAGTCGCGCAGGATCCGCAGATAGTCGGCCGGGCCCTCGCGCCCCAGGATGGACCGGATGCGCAGCTGGTCGGCGGAGGCGTCGGAGGCCGAGTAGGCCAGCACGTGGGACTGCGGGTCCTCGATGGAGACCATGCCCCCGGTTTCCCTGGCGACGACCTGAGCCAGCCCGAACAGGTCGGTATCGGCCGCGAGCAGGTCGGGCTCGTCGTCGGTGGCGCGCAGGCCGGGCGGGCGGGTCAGCATCCGGCGCACCAGCCCGAACACCTGATCCCACCGTGCCTGCCGGTGCACATGGACCAGCGCGATGCCCGCCTCGGCGGCCGCCGCGCGGACCTCGGGAGAGTCGTTGGCGCCCTTGGTCATCAGGACGCGCGGCCGGTGCTCGGGCTCGCGCGCGGCGACCGCGCGGAGCCAGCCCGCGGTGGCCAGGGCGTCGACTCCGGCGAGCAGGTACACCTGCGGCAGCGGACCGGAGGTCTCGAGCTGCTCGGGGAGATCGGCGGGTTCGGCCAGCGCGACCGTACGCACCGCGACCGCCGGCCCCGCCGGTGCGTCGACCAGGGTCGCGACCGTGTGGTCGAGCGCGGCGAGCAGTTCGCCGAGCGTGGTGGCCGCCTCCGGCATGCCGCCCTCCTTTGTCCGATCGGACGAACATTCGACTGGTTCTTCATCCGATCAGACGATTATGACCGCCCAGTACCGGTGTTGACTACGTCACATCCCGCCACCCACAGACGCAGGAGCCGCCGTCATGGACGCCATCGCGACCACCCCGCCGCCGGTCAACGAGCCGGTCGGCACCTTCGCCCCGGGAACCCCCGAACGCACCCGGCTGCGCACCGCGCTCGCCGACCTGTCGGCGACGCCGACCGAGATCCACCACGTGATCGGCGGCCGCCACCGGCGCGGCGACGGTCCCCGCTTCGATGTGGTGCAGCCGCACCGCCATGCCGCGGTGCTGGGCACCCTGCACGACGCGAGCACCACCGAGGCCGCGGCGGCGGTCGAGGCGGCCACCGCCGCGGCACCGGCCTGGCGGGCCATGTCCTTCGACGACCGCGCCGCGATCTTCCTGCGCGCGGCCGACCTGCTCGCCGGACCGTGGCGGGCGACCCTCGCCGCGGCGACCATGCTCGGGCAGTCCAAGTCCGCCTATCAGGCCGAGATCGACGCACCGTGCGAGCTGGTCGATTTCTGGCGCTTCAATGTCTCCTTCGCCCGCCAGATCCTGGCCGAGCAGCCGATCTCCTCTCCCGGCGTGTGGAACCGGATGCAGTACCGGTCGCTCGAGGGTTTCGTCTACGCGGTGACCCCGTTCAACTTCACCGCGATCGCGGGCAATCTGCCCACCGCGCCCGCGCTGATGGGCAACACGGTCGTGTGGAAACCGGCCAGGACCCAGGCCGTCGCGGCCTATCTGACGATGCGACTGCTCGAGGCAGCCGGATTGCCGCCCGGAGTGATCAACCTCGTGCACGGTCCAGGCCCGGAGATCTCCGAGGTGGTGCTGGGCGATCCGCGCCTGGCCGGTGTGCATTTCACCGGCTCCACCGCCACCTTCCAGCACCTGTGGCGCGAGGTCGCGCGCCGTCTGGACAGCTATCGCGGCTATCCCCGGCTGGTCGGCGAGACCGGCGGTAAGGATTTCGTGCTCGCGCACCCCTCGGCCGACCCGGCGGTGCTCACCACCGCGCTGCTGCGCGGCGCGTTCGACTACCAGGGCCAGAAGTGTTCGGCGGCCTCGCGGGCGTTCATCCCGCGCTCGGTGTGGGCACGGATGTCGGAGGATCTGATCGGGAAGACCGCCGAATTGCGCTACGGCGATGTCACCGACCTCACCAATTTCGGTGGGGCCCTGATCGATCGGCGCGCGTTCGAGCGCAATACGGCCGCGCTGGAGCGGGCCAAGGCCACCCAGGGGCTGACCGTGGTCGCCGGCGGGCACGGCGACGACAGCGTCGGTTGGTTCGTCGAGCCCACCATCGTCGTCGGCGACGATCCCGCCGACGAGGTCTTCCGCACCGAGTACTTCGGCCCGATCCTGGCGGTGCACGTCTACGACGACAGCGGCCCCACCGGCTTCGACGACGCCATGGACCTCGTCGACCGCGGCAGCGCCTACGGGCTGACCGGCTCGATCATCGCCGAGGACCGGACCGCGATCACCGCGGCGACCGAGCGACTCACCTTCGCGGCGGGCAACTTCTACATCAACGACAAGCCGTCCGGCGCGGTGGTCGGCCAGCAGCCCTTCGGCGGCGCCCGCGCCTCGGGCACCAACGACAAGGCCGGGTCCGCGCAGAACCTGCTGCGCTGGACCTCCGCGCGCACGATCAAGGAGACCTTCACCCCACCCACCGAGCACCGCTATCCCCATCAGGCACCCGAGACGGAGGTCCGGTGATGTCGACCCTGCTGCGTTCGCCGCTGCTCGCGGCCGCCCGCTCACCGCGGCTCGAGCGCGCGATCACCCGGCTGCCCGTCAGCAGGTCGGTGGTGTCGCGGTTCGTCGCGGGCACCACCACCGCCGACGCGGTGCGCGCGGCCGAGACCCTGCTGCGCTCCGGCCGTTTCGTGAGCGTCGACTATCTCGGCGAGGACACCACCGACCTGGCCACGGCCGAGGCGACCGTGGCGCAGTACCGCGAGCTGATCGCCGCGCTCGGCCGGCTCTCGCGGGCCGAAGTGGCGCCGGGCGCCGTTCGGCCGCTGGAGGTCTCGGTGAAACTGTCCGCCCTCGGACAGGCGCTCCCGGGTGACGGGCACGCGATCGCCCGCGAGCACGCCCGCCAGATCTGCGCCGCCGCGGAAGCCGCGGGCGTCTGGGTCACTGTCGACGCCGAGGACCACACCACCACCGACTCGACGCTGGCGATCGTGCGGGAACTGCGCGTGGACTACCCGTGGCTGGGCACCGTCCTGCAGGCCTACCTGCGCCGCACCGAGGACGACTGCCGCGCCCTGGCCGGGCCGGGATCGCGAATCCGGTTGTGCAAGGGCGCCTACGACGAGCCGGCGGCGGTCGCGTTCCGGGACCGCGCCGAGGTCGACGCCTCGTATCTGCGCTGCCTGGCGATCCTCACCGCCGGATCCGGATATCCGATGATCGCCTCGCACGATCCGGCGGTGCTCGCGGCCGCGGGTGTGGCCGTGGTGTCGGCGCAACGCAAGACCGAGGAGTACGAGTACCAGATGCTGTTCGGCATCCGCGCCGACGAACAGCAGCGACTCGCCGACGCGGGAAACCATGTCCGCGTGTACATCCCCTACGGTGAGCAGTGGTACGGGTATTTCATGCGCAGGCTGGCCGAACGGCCCGCCAACCTCGGGTTCTTCCTGCGCGCACTCGCCGGTGGGCGCTGAACAATATTCACTCTCGGTGCCCGCGGTCGAACGATGGCGGTGTACTCGGGTGCGTGCATCGCGCAGCGGCGATGCGTGCCGACGGAAGGAACGCGAATGTCATTCGCAGAGTTGCGCGCCCAGATGATGCGCCGCAAACCGCTCGTCGAGGTGGAGGACGAGATTCCGAGCGATGAACGGCTCGCCAAATCGCTCGGCCTGTGGCAGCTCACCGCCATCGGCGTCGGCGGCATCATCGGCGCGGGGATCTTCACCCTCGCCGGGTCGGTCGCCCATTCGGTGACCGGGCCGGCGGTGCTGCTGTCGTTCCTCATCGCCGGTGTGGCCAGCGCCGCGGCGGCGCTGTGTTACGCCGAATTCGCCGGCATGGTCCCGAAGGCGGGCTCGGCCTACACCTACGGCTACGTCTCGCTCGGCGAGCTGGCGGGCTGGTTCATCGGCTGGGATCTGCTGCTCGAGTACATCGCGGTGGCGGCGGTGGTCGCGATCGGGGTGTCCGGGTATTTCGGGTTCCTGCTCGACCAGGTCGGCCTGACGCTGCCGGAGTGGATGCTCGGCGCGCCCGACACCGGCGAGGGGCGGGTCATCGACCTGTTCGCCGTGCTGTTCTGCCTCGGCACCGCGTGGATCCTCTCGCGGGGCATCGGCAGTGTCGGCCGGTTCGAGACGGTCGCGGTCGGGATCAAGGTCGCGCTGGTGGTGCTGATCGTGGCGCTCGGGGTGTTCCACATCGACAGCGCCAACTACGACCCGTACTTCCCGTTCGGCGCGGGCGCGGTCTGGACGGGCGCGGCCACGGTGTTCTTCGCGGTCTTCGGCTACGACGCGATGAGCACCGCGGCCGAGGAATCCGTCGACGGGCGCAAACACCTGCCCAAGGCGATCATCTATTCGCTGGCCATCGCGATGGTGCTGTACGTGCTGGCCACGCTGGTGCTCACCGGCATGCAGAAATACACCGAGATCAGCCCGACCAGCGGCTTCTCCACCGCGTTCGAAGCGGTCGGGATGCCGGGCGTCGCCAACATCATCGCGATCGGCGCGATCGTCGGCATCATCACCGTGGTGCTGACGTTCATGCTCGGCGTCACCCGAGTCTGGTTCGCGATGAGCCGAGACGGGCTGCTGCCGGAGTGGTTCGCCAAGACCCACCCCACCCGCAAGGTGCCGACCCGGGTCACCTGGATCGTCGGTATCGGCGCGGCGATCCTGGCCGGCGTGCTGCCCATCAACACCGTCGCCGAGCTCACCAACATCGGCATCCTGATGGCCTTCATCGTGGTCTGTGTCGCGGTGATCGTGTTGCGCCGCACCAGGCCCGACGCACCGCGCTCCTTCCGGCTGCCGCTCATGCCGGTGATCCCGCTGATCGGCATCGGCTTCTCCGCCTACCTCATCTACTCGCTGCCGTGGCAGACCTGGCTGCGGTTCCTGGCCTGGCTGGTGGTGGGCCTGATCGTGTATTTCGGTTACTCCCGCACCCATTCGGTGATGAACCGGACGGCGCCCCAGCCGAGCGAGTAGACCGGTCCCGCCCGGTCTGTGCTGTGATGGGGCGATGAGATCAGGGCACGGGACCGACGCGGCGGACGAGCAGCAGGCACGTCCGCCGCGGCGGCGCCGCGATCCGGAGAAGACCAGGGAAGCCATCATCGACGGGCTGCTCGCCGCGATCACCGACGGTGATTTCGCGCCGACCGCCCGCACGATCGCCGCGCGGGCAGGGGCTTCCGAACGCAGTGTCTTCGTGCACTTTCCCGATCGCGAGGCCCTGCTGATCGCCGCCGTCGAGCGGCAGTCCGAGATGGTCGAGGCGTGTCTGGTCGAGCCCGATCCCGCGTTGCCGCTGGCCGAACGGATCGCGCTCGCGGCGCGCCAGAGCGGCGCGATCTTCGACCTGCAGCGCACACCCCGGCTGCCCGGTCTGCAGGAATCGCGCACGGTCGCCGCCATCGACGCGCGGATGCGCCGCACCGACGACCGCATCCGCGCGACACTGGCCGCGCTGTTCGCCCCCGAACTCGGCGGCGACGACGAACTGCTCGACCTGGTCGACGGCGCGCTGGCCTGGCCCGCGCGGCACCATCTGCAGGACCGGCGCGGCCTGTCCGGCGAGGCGGCCACGGCCGCGCTCGAGCGGGCGCTGCGGCTGCTACTCGCTCAGCGCTGACTCCGTCGGCACCAGGACGCGTTTGAGGATCTTGCCGGTCTCCCCGCGGGGCAGGGCGTTGAGGAAGGTGACATCGCGCGGGACGGAGAAGCGGCTGAGCCGGTTGCGGATGTAGGTGCGCACCATGTCCGAATCCAGACCCGCCCCTTCGCGTTTCACCACGAACGCGGCCAGTCGCTGGCCGAACTCGCGATCGGGGACGCCGACGACGGCCACCTCGGAGATCTGCGGCAGATGCGCCAGCGCCTCCTCCACCGGCCGCGGGAAGACGTTCTCGCCGCCGGAGATGATCATCTCGTCGTCGCGGCCCGCCACGAACAACCGGCCCGCGGCGTCCAGGTAGCCGAGATCGCCGGTGTCGAGCATGCCGTCGGCCTCCTCCGGCGGCGCCGCGTTGACGTAGCCGTCGAAGAGCATGTGATTGGCCACGAAGATGTGCCCGGTGACGCCGACCGGCACCGGTCGCAGGTCGGGGCCGAGCACGGCCACCCTGGTCCCCAGCGGCGGGCGGCCCGCGGTGGTCGGTGAGACACGCAGGTCGGCGGGGGTGGCGACGCTGGCCCATGACACTTCGGTGGACCCGTACACGTTGTAGAGCACGTCGCCGAAGGAGTCGAGGAAGCGCAGCACGGTGGCGCCCGCCAGCGGCGCGCCGCAGCTGACGACGTGGCGCAGGCTGGACAGGTCGATGTCCGCGCGCACCGCCTCGGGCACGTCGAGCAGGCGCTCGACCATGGTGGGCACCACGATCAGGGTGGTGATCCGGTGCCGGGCGATGGCACGCAGACAGTCGAGCGCGTCGAAACCGTCGCTCAGCACGACGGTGGCGCGCAGCGCGGTGCTCAGCTGCAATCCGGCCAGACCCCAGGTGTGGAACAGCGGCGCCGGGATGAGCATCACCTCCTCCACCCGCAGCGGGATCCGGGACAGCAGCGCGGCGATGGTGCCGAAACCCTTGGCGTGCGGGCGGCGCGCGCCCTTCGGTGACCCGCTCGTGCCGGAGGTCAACACGATCAGCCGGCCGGGATGCGCGGGCACCGGGAAGTCGGTGGCCGCCGCCGCGATCATGCCCGCGATCGTGGTGCGTTCGGGATCGGGCGGCTCGGCGTCGGTGGTGATGCGGGGCACCGCGCTGTGCAGGTAGCGGATCAGCGTCTCCAGCCGCCCGTCGACGTAGACCGCGCTGAGCCGGTGGCGCTGCACGATCTCCTCGATCCGCCGACCGGACAGCCCGGCGTTGAGCAGGGCCACGTCGACGCCGAGTTTGCCCGCCGCGACCATGGTTTCGACCATTCCTGCGTGGTTGCGCGCCAGCAGGCCGATGGCATCACCGGCGCGCAGGCCCTGCGCGTACATCGCCGCCGCCAGCGCGGTGGAGTCGGCGTCGATGTCGGCGAAGGTGCGCGTGCCGTGCGGGTCGATCAGCGCGAGCCGGTCCGGGGCGTGGGCGGCGCCCGCGGCATAGCCGCCGGCGAGGTTGAACCCCCACTTGGTCAGCGAGCGCAGCTGGCGCACCATCGACCGCGGTTCGGCGCGCACCAGTCCGGTGGCGGCGATGCTGCGCGCCACCCCGGCGTTGCGGCGCAGCGGCGAGCGTTCGGCGTTGATCACCACCGAGGAGCGGGTGCCCGCGATGACATCGGCGGTGCGGCGCAACCCCGCCTTGACCCAGTCGGTGACCGCGGAATTGCCGCACTCGGCGAGGGCGGGGTGCACGTTGGCGGCGGCGAAGAGGGTGATGTCGAGCCGGGTGCGCCGCTCGTCCCCACGCAGCCGGACCGCCACGAAGCTGCCCAGGGCCGAACAGCGCAGTTCGAAACTCTCGTACCAGCGCCCGATCTCCAGGATGAAATCGTGGTTCTCGATTCCGGCCGCGGCCGATCCGATCCGCACCTGCCAGAGGACCGCGCCGTCGGGTCCCTCCACCTGTTCGCAACTGCCGATGCCGGTGAACATCCGTGGATAGCTCTGCGGATCCAGCAGCACATTCCACAGGGCTTGCCGCGCGATGGTGAAATCCGCGGTGACATCGATGACGTCGGTGACCAAACTCCGTGCTCTTCCCGTCGACCTGTTCGACCAGCTCGGTCGGGCTCGTCACGCTACCTCGCCGTGCCGCTCCACGATCAAGAATCGGACAAAACCGGTGGTTTGGGACGGGTTCCACCGGAATTTGGTTCGTGCGCCATACCCCGCGATGTTGCCGATGTGAAACTGTCCAACTCCTTGCACCCCGCCGGGGGATGCCGAAGTATTGCCAGCAGTACCAACCCGATCTGCAGGAAGTCGCCGCGACGCGGCACGACGAGCGAAGAGGTGGGACATGACAGCGAGCTGGCCGGGTAGTTCGATGAATTCCTTCGACGACATCTTCCAGCGATTCTTCGGGCCGGGGATGTCGGCGAAACCGCCGGTGCAACGGATCGACCTGGGCAGACTCATGACCGACAACGCCAAGGCGCTGATCGCCACGGCGCGCGAGGCCGCCCAGGAGTGGGGAAATCCGGAGATCACCCCGGAGCATCTGCTCTACGCGGCCACGGAAGCCGAGCCGGGCCGCAGCATCGTGGCCGAGCTCAGCCTCGACCCCGACCAGGTTGCCGAACAGATGCAGGACCATCTCGACACCGGCGCGCCCAGTGCGGACGAGCTGTCCGACATCACACTCAGCCCCGCCACGAAGATGGCGTTGCGCGCTGCCCAGCGCCAGGCCGCGCAGGCGGGCAGCAGCTACATCGGCCCCGAACACATTCTGCTCGGTATCGCGTCGGCCCCGGACAGCGTCGCCGCCCAGGCGCTGATGGCCGGCATCGCGGCCACCCAGAGCGGCAACTCCTCCGGCCCGGCGACCCCGGGCGCGGCCGCGCCGGCCAAGCGGCAGCGCAAGTCGGACACGCCGACGCTGGACGAGTACGGCCGCGATCTCACCGCCGAGGCCCGCGAAGGGCTGGTCGACCCGGTCGTCGGCCGGGCCGAGGAGATCGAGCAGACCATCGAGATCCTCTCGCGGCGGCGCAAGAACAATCCGGTGCTCATCGGCGATCCCGGCGTCGGGAAGACCGCCATCGTCGAGGGGCTCGCGCAGCGCATCGTCAACGACGACGTGCCCGCCACACTCGCCGACCGGCGGGTCATCGCGCTCGACATCGGCTCGCTGGTGGCGGGCAGCAAGTATCGCGGGGAGTTCGAGGAGCGGCTGACCAAGATCCTCGACGAGGTGCGCGCCCACAAGGACGAGCAGATCGTGTTCATCGACGAGTTGCACACCATCGTCGGCGCCGGGGGCGGAGGCGAGGGCTCGATGGACGCGGGCAATCTGCTCAAGCCCGCGCTCGCCCGCGGCGACCTGCACGTGGTCGGCGCGACCACGATCGACGAGTACCGCAAGCACATCGAGAAGGACGCCGCGCTCGAGCGTCGCTTCCAGCCGGTGCTGGTGTCGGAACCGTCGGTCGAGGACACGATCGAGATCCTGCGCGGGCTCGCCGATGTCTACGAAGAGCATCATCAGGTGCGCTACTCCGACGAATCACTGGTGGCCGCGGCCCAGCTGTCGGATCGCTACATCACCGACCGGTTCATGCCCGACAAGGCGATCGACCTGATCGATCAGGCGGGCGCGCGGGTCCGGCTGCGATCGGGCACCCCCGACCCGGAGGCCAAGGCCAGGGGCGAGGAGATCGCGCGGCT
Organism: Nocardia neocaledoniensis; assembly: GCF_029868625.1. GTDB lineage: Bacteria > Actinomycetota > Actinomycetes > Mycobacteriales > Mycobacteriaceae > Nocardia > Nocardia neocaledoniensis_A. The sequence goes on from NZ_JARWOJ010000177.1 coordinate 39,017, forward strand.
GTACCGGGAGAAGGACGCCGCCGTCAACAACGAGGACTACGAGAAGGCCACCGCGCTCAAGGCCGAGATCGCGGCCAAGGAGGAGGAATTCGAGGAGTCCGGTGAGCTTGCGGCCGAGCCCGAGGTCGACGTGCTCGCCATCGCCGAGGTCATCTCGCGGCAGACCGGCATTCCGGTCGCCGACCTGACGGCCGAGGAGAAGCAGCGCCTGCTCGCGCTCGAGGACGTGCTGCACAAACGCGTCATCGGACAGGACGAGGCCATCGTCGCGGTGGCCGAGGCGGTGCGCCGCGCGCGGGCCGGGCTCAAGGATCCGAACCGGCCGATCGGCTCGTTCCTGTTCCTCGGCCCCACCGGCGTCGGCAAGACCGAACTGGCGAAGGCGCTGGCGGAGGCGGTGTTCGGCGACGAGGACCGGCTGATCCGGTTCGACATGAGCGAGTTCCAGGAGAAGCACACGGTCTCCCGGCTCGTCGGCGCGCCGCCCGGATACGTCGGCTACGACGATGCCGCCCAGCTCACCGACAAGGTGCGCAGGCAGCCGTACTCGGTGATCCTGTTCGACGAGGTGGAGAAGGCGCACCCGGACGTGTTCAACGTGCTGTTGCAGCTGCTCGACGACGGCCGGGTCACCGATTCCAAGGGCCGCACCGTCGATTTCAAGAACACGATCGTCATCATGACCTCCAACATCGGCTCGGATCTGATCCTGGCCGCGCCCGAAGGCGACCTGGATGCGGTCGTGCCCCAGCTGGAAGAGCGCCTGCGCCAGCACTTCCGGCCGGAATTCCTCAACCGCATCGACGAGCAGATCGTGTTCCACCGCCTCGACAAGACGCAGCTGGAGCGGATCGTGAACCTGATCCTGGACAAGACCCGCCGCCTGCTGGCCGCCCAGGACATCGAGCTCGACATCAGCGACTCCGCGGTGGACTGGCTGGGCGAGCGCGGGTTCCAGCCCGAGTTCGGCGCCAGGCCGTTGCGGCGCACGGTGCAGCGTGAACTCGACAACCGGGTGTCGCGGCTGCTGCTCGACGGCGGGCTGGAACCGGGGGCGACGGTCCGGGTCGACACCGCCGACGACGATCTGGTCGTCACCGCGGTCGCGCCGACCGGCGGCAAAGCCGACACCAACGGCGCGGCGCCGAAATCGGTGAAGAAGCAGACCAAGAAGAAGGGCGAGGACAAGAAGGTCGCGGCGAAGAAGTAGCGCCACGACGACGATGGCCCGGTTCCGCCGAACCGGGCCATCGCGGTGTTGTCTCAGCCGCCGGTGACCACGCAGGACTCCCCGAACCGGTAGCCACGGCCGACATGGACGTCGGCGCCGCGGCCCACTCCGCCCTGCAGCGCGGCGAGGGTGTGCGTGCCGGTGCTCGCGGGCACCCAGGTCAGGTCGGCGATGCCGTCGGTCGGGGTGACCACCGCCAGCAGCGTGCCGTTGTCGTAGAACGAGACGGGCTCGATGCCGACGCTGAGCCGGGCCACCAGGTGATGGGTGCACCCGGTGCCGTAATTGGTTGCGCTCCCGACGCTGAGGCCGGGATCGACGGTCAGCTGCGAGACCGCCGCACCGGCCGAGGGGGAACCGAGGGTCACGGCCAGCAACGCTGTCCCGGCGGCCGCGACGGCGAAGGCGAATTTCCGGTCACTCATATCTCACGTCCTTGTGCTGCGGGGGCCGGCCGAACGCGAGGCCGGCGAGTCGACCCCCATCCTCACCCCATCGCGGGACCGATGTCGGGAGAACACACGAACGAATCGCTACGCCGGGGACCAGAGGGCCGGCGTGTTGGGCGGGGTCCAATTCGGATCGTGGACGGTGTGAGCCTGCCTGCAGGTATAGGTCCGCCCCTGGTAGGTGACCTTGTCGCCGACGGCGTAGGTCGCGCCGTGGCGCCAGGCTGTCGACGCGGGGGCGGTGGTCGTCGTGGGGTGGTGATGGGTGGTCGTCGGCGCCGGGGTGGTGGCCGGGGGTGTGGTGGTCGGCGTGGGCGCCGTGGTGGTTGTGGGTTTCGTGGTTGTCGGTTTCGTGGTGGTCGGTCTCGGCGTGGTCGTGCCGCTACCGGAGCCGCCGATCTCCAGGTCGACACAGCTGTAGAAGGCCGCCGCGGTGTCGCCGATGTTCCAGACCGCGCGCAGTTTCTGGCGTCCCGAATAATTCGACAGATCAATGGTGTGCGTGACTTCCATCGTGGGCTGTTCGTTCCCGCCGTCGATCACCGCGATACGGGTGTCGCCGAGGAAATACTCCCAATTGAGGGTGCGGTGATTGGCGGTGTTCTTCCAGGTGAACGTCGTGCGGCCGGACACCTTCTGCGACACCCAGCCGAGACTGTCGTCGTCGAGTTCGGGATATTTGTTCGCGCTGCAATTGGTGAGGCCTTTCGGCCCTTCGACACTCTGCGGTTCGTATTTCACCGCACCGCACGGGACGAGCCCCTTGGCACATTGTTCCTGCCTGCTGGCCGGTCCGGTGACCCAGCCGTGCGCCCCGGCCTCGGCCGCGGGAGCGAGCAGACTCGCCAGGGGCGCCAAGGCCATGACACCGGCGACGGACAGAATTCGATTTCGCACTCTCAGTACTCCTTGAAATGCACTCGGATGGACGGCAGGGGCCGACATACCGTCCGGGAAAACCATTTTCGGGTGACGCTGCAGAACACTTCGATATCGAACTGTGATGGGGAACGGTAGGGCGGCCCGATGAACCCGTCAAGGAGTTCTCCGACGACGAATTCGACTACCGGCGAGTACGACGCAACAATTTGCAGCCGTCTGCGAAGTTGCGAAGCATCCGTGTTTCAACCCGACCGGTTCGATCCGCGGGCAAGCGTTCAGCTAATCCACCAGCTCACGGCCGCGCGGCCGGTTGCCGGAAAATGGCGGGAATCCCGAGTCGCGCGGCGGGCCGCGATGAGTCAGCGCACCCGCGCCCGCCTGTCGACGGGCTGCGAATGTTGCGCGGCGCCGGCGGAATTGATCCGGCGCACGCCACGACGTCACCCGCGCGGCGTGGCGGCTCGGCCACCGGTGCCGGGTGGCTCAGCGGGTGATCCGCAGCGGCAGCGCGGCGTGGCGGCGGACGAACAGGCTCGGGACCCAGCGGGGCGGGGCATCCTCGATCAGGCTGAACTGGGTGCTGCGTTCGAGCAGCAGGCCGAGAGCGGCGGTGGCTTCCAGCCGGGCCAGCGCCGAGCCGACACAGAAGTGCGCGCCCGCGCCGAAGGCCGCGTGCGCCCGGCCACGGGGGCGCGCCAGGTCGACCTGATCCGGCTCGGCGAAACGCGCGGGGTCGCGGTTGGCCGCGCCCCAGAGCAACAGCAGGTGGCTGCCCGCCGGCAGGTCGATTCCACACAACTCGGTATCGGCGACAACGTGCCGGTGGTGGCCGCGGAAGGGCGACTCCAGCCGCAACGTCTCCTCCAGGAACGCGGGCAGCAGGTCCGGACGGGCGCGCACGCGCGCTTGCAGCCGCGGGTCCTCGGCGAGCAGCCGGGCCGCCGCCGCGATCAGCCCCGCGGTCGACTCACCGCCCGCACCGATCAACTGCACCAGGATGAGCACCGCCTGCTGCTCGTCGATCCGACCGGCCGCCAGTGCCGCCGCGAGCACATCGATCAGCGCCGCGGGCGAATCCGTCGCGGCGCCCCGGGCTTTCGCAGCGCCGACGGCCTCGTGGGCGTAGTGCGCGAGTTCGGCGGCCGAGGTGATCAGCGCAGTCATCCGGCCGTCGGGCACGATGCCGCCGAGCATCTCCGTGGAGTCGTAGGCCCACCCGAGCAGGCGGGGCACATCGGCGCCGGGCAGGCCGACGAGTTCGGCGATCAGCGCCAGCGGCAGCCGATCCGCCATCCCGGTCGCCCAGTCGATCCGGTCGCCGTCGAGTTCTTCCGCCCACAGCTGTTCGGCGAGCGCGGAGACCGTCGGGCCCATGCCCCGCACCCGCTTGGCCAGCGCGGGACCGACGATGCCGCGATGCACCGCGTGCACATCGGCATCGGCAGTCGCGAGCACATGCACGGCCTGGCCGGTGGCGTCGAGGTCGAAGGTCGTCGGCGCAGCGCCGGGTCGTGCGACGAGCACGCCGGTCAGGTGTGAGGAGAAGTCGGCCGGGCGGGCGGTGGCCTCGGCGACCGCGGCCCACGTGGACACGAGGAAGAAGTCGGTGCCTGGGACCCGGTGGACCGGAACGTGCTCCCGCAGGGCGCGATAGAGCGGGTAGGGGTCATCGAGCACCGCTGGGTCGAAGGGGTCCATCGCCGCGAGTTCGGTGGTCATGGCCGCCGCCTTTCCTGGTCGGTTCGTCGGCGCTCACGGTCCCCGGCGCGAGCCGTCCCGGCAACACCTGTCTCAGTTCGAGACAGCGATGCCCACGTGAACGACCACCCGGCTGAGCGGAAAAAGGGGGCCGTGGCCATGCCGAAGTGCGCTAGACATATCTCGCGAACTGTCTCAGCACGAGAAAGAGGGGCAATGCCGTCCGATTGGCTCACCGGCGGTGACCGCGGCGCCGTCGCGGTCGACCGCATCGAACAGGCGGCTCTCGCACTGTTCCTCGAACACGGCATCGATCAGGTCACCACCGACGACATCGCCGCTGCGGCGGGCTGCTCGCGCGCGACGCTGTACCGGCACGTCGGCGGCAAGCCGCGTCTGGTGCGCGCGGTGATGGTCCGGGCGGCGGCGAGCGTCGCCGCACGCGTCGAAGCCGCCGTCGCGCGGGTGCCGCAACGGCGCAGGCCCGTCGAGGCGATCCTGGCCGCCGTCGCCGCGATTCGCGCCGACCCGGTCCTGCGGCAGTGGCTGATCCGGCACCGCTCCCCCGATACCGATGACCTGCTGGCGGGCGCACCGGAACTCGGCCGCATCGCGACCGCACTCACCCACATCGCCCCCGACGAGGCGGCCGCGGCCTGGATCGTCCGGGTGGTGTTGTCGCTGCTCACCTGGCCGCTGCCCGACGCCGCGGCCGAGCGCCTGCTGGTCGAACGGTTCGTCGGACCGGCCCTGCGCACCGCCTGACGGCGAGGTCAGGGCATCGGCAGCGGCGGGGTCTTCGGGAACTCGACCGGCAGTGCGGCCAGTGACCGGTGGAACGGTCCGGGACGCCATACCAGTTCCTCGGCGTCCACGGCGAGCCGCATTTCCGGGAGGGCGTCGAGCAACTGGTCGATCGCGTCCTGCACGATCAGGTAGGCCACCGACTTGGCGGGGCAGCCGTGTGGGCCGGCGCTCCACGCCAGGTGTGCCCGGTTGTCGACGACGTCGCGCCCGGCGATGGCGGGATCGTTGTTGCACGCCGACATGCTGATCACGACCGGTTCGTGCGCGGGCAACCAGGTGTCGTCCACCAGGATGGGCTGGCGCGGGTAGGTCATGCAGAAGTTGGCCAGCGGCGGATCGGTGAAGAGCACCTCGTCGAGGGCGTCACGGGTCGACTTGCTGCCGCCGAGCACATCGCCGGCGAAGCGCGGATCGGTGAGCATCAGCCGCAGCGTGTTGACCACGAGATTCAGCATCGGCTCGATCCCGGCGCCGTAGAGCACCAGCAGCTGATGCACCAGCTCCTCGTCGGTGAGGGCGGCCGGATGGGTCAGCAGGCGGGTGGCGACGTCGTCACCCGGCTCGCGCTGACGCAGTGTCACCAGGTCCGCCAGCGCGGTGGCGAGCAGCTCGTTGCCCGCCTCGGCGTCGTTGCCCTCGAAGATCTGCGCCATCCCGGTGGCGACGCGCTGCCCGATCTGCGGCGTGCAGCCGAGCATGGCGTTGAGCGCCTGGAACACCAGGGGAAACGCGTACTGGCTCAGCAGGTCCGCCGATCCGGTCGCGCAGAAGCTGTTGATCAGCGGGATCGCGAACCGCTCCACCGTGCTGTGCATCGCGTAGAGGTCGACCCCGGCGATCGCGGCGACATTGGCCTGCCGATACCTGGTGTGTTCGGCGCCGGTGGTGCGCAACGCGGCGGGGCGGAACTGCAGCATCGGCAGCACCGGGCAGTCCTGCGGAATGTTGCGCTGCCACATGCGCGGATCGGCCGGGAAGTGCTCGGGATCGTTGAGGATCCGCACCGCCGTGTGATAGCCGATCACGAGCGTGGCCCTGATGCCGGGCGACAACTCCACCGGTACCAGGGCGCCGAAGCGCTGCCGCATCTCGCGGTAAGCCGCCTGCGGGTCCGCGGCGAACTCGGGCGCGTACATGGGCACCCGCGCACCGACCGCGAGGTCGAGCGTCATGACACCGCCGCCGCTTCCTGCCGCTGGAACAGGTACTCCGCCAGCGTGATCAGGGCGCGCAGGCCGTGATCACGGCGCCGGGCGTCGACCGCGACCACCGGGGTCTCGGGCGCCAGGTCCAGTGCCTCGCGGACCTCCTCGAGCGGATAGCGCCGGAAACCCTCGAACTCGTTGACCGCCACCGCGTACGGCACGCCGCGCAGTTCCAGCGCGGCGAGCACGTCGTCGGCCTTCTCGATGCGCCGGGTGTCGACGAGCACCAACGCGCCGAGCGCGCCGCGCGCGAGCTCCTCCCACAGCGGCGCGAAGCGTTCCTGGCCCGGCGTGCCGAACAGGTACAGCGCCAGTTGCGGATTCAGGGTGATCCGGCCGAAGTCGAGCGCGACGGTGGTCTGCACCTTGGTGCCGAGCCCGGCCATGTCGTCGACGCCGATGCTGGCCTCGGTGATGGTCTCCTCGGTGCGCAGCGGCCGGATCTCCGACACCCCACAGACGAAGGTCGTCTTGCCGACGCCGAAATTTCCGGCGACGAGGATCTTCACCGACCGGGTCACGGTCTCGGCGACGTAATCGACCTCAGCCCGCGATGGCACGGAGACCATGCAGCACCTCCTTGATCAACGCGAGTTCCGGCTTCACCTGAGCCGGGGTGGGGCAGTGCAGATGTCCGCTGTCGAGCAGGTCGGACACGATGATCTTCACGACCGACGCGGGCAGGTCCAGATACGCCGACAGCTCGGCGATCGAGAGCGCGCCACGTCGGCTGGTCAGCGCGAGGACCCGGCGCTCGTCGGGGCGATGATCGGGGCGCGCGTCGGCGACGGCGCGGACCAGGGTCACCAGATCCAGTTCATGCGCGGCCCGAACCCGGCCGCCGGTGCGCACATACGACCTGACCAGGTCGGGATCCCGCCTGCCCCGGCTCATTACCGGCCACCGTTGCGGGGCGCGCTGCCGATCTCGTGGCCGACCCGGGAGGCCAGTTCGTTCATCCGGTGCGCGACCAGCGCGACGTCGACGTCGACCGTGGTCGCCACGCCGAGCAGGGCGCCCGCGCCCGCCGCGGTGATCATGATCATGCCCTCGTCGTACTCGGTCATGTTCTGGCGCACCGCGTTCGACGGGCCGCCGCAGAACTCGCCGAGCGCCTTGCCGAGCGAGCGGAGCCCGGAGGCCGCCGCCGCGAACCGTTCGGCGTCGTCCTTGGCGACGCCACGGGAGTGCGCGATCCGCAGTCCGTCATCGGACAGCAGCACCGCGAAACGGACGCCGGGGATCTGCAGATCCTCGAGCAGCCACGCCAATCGGTTCGTGCTATCGGCCACCGGTGTGCTCATCGGCTGTTCCTTCCGTCGTTCGCTCGGCCGCGGCGCGGCCGCTACGGGAACCGCTGTGCCAGGCAGCGGCGAGTTCCGGGCGCGGCTGCCCCGATTCGCCGGGCACCCCCGCCCGATCCGGCGCGACCGGCCTGCGGCGGCGCTTGGGTAGTCCCCCACTGGTGATCTCGTGGATCTCCGCTCCCGGTGTCTCGTTCTCGGCCGGTACCGGGACGGGCACCGGAACATGGGCGGGCGCGGCGAGTTCGGGCTCCGGCAGGCGCGGCGCGGCGCCGCTGACGAGCAGGGCCGAGGGCACATAGACCATCGCGCGCATGCCACCGAAGATGTTGGGGCCGTCCACGTGCACGGAGAACCCGTACCGGCGCGCCAGCGCCGCGATACCGGGGAACCCGACCTTGGGCGCCGGGCCGAGATCGTGGATGTCGACGGCGCGTTCGCCGCTGAGCACCTGGCGGGCGTCCTCGAGCTGCTCCGGGCTCATCCGCATGCCCGCGTCGTCGATGATGACGGTGACGCCGTGGTGCCCCTCCTGGAATCCCACCTCGACGAACGACGACGGCGGCGAATACCGCAACGCGTTGTCCAGCAGGGTGGCCAGGGTGTGCACGAGCGGTTCCACCGCGCGACTGATCACCACACGATCCGACTGCCCGGACCGCACCCGCAGGAACTCCCTGACACGTCCGGTCGCGCCGCCCGCCACGTCGGTGAGCGACTGCTGCGGCCAGCGACGGCCCGGCAACCCGCCGGAGACGATCACGTAGGACTGCGCCTGGCGGATCATCTGCTGCACGGTGTGGTCGATGCGGGTCAGCGTCTCGTAGATCGCGTCGTCGCGGTGCTCGCGCAGGGCGGCGCTGACCACCTGGCCGAGGTCGGTGCCGAGGCTGACCACCGAGGTGCCGAACGAGCGCACCGCGGCGCTGGTCGCGGCCCGCGAGGACGCCGCCACCTCGGCCTTGGCCGCCTCTTCGGCGGCCTGCACCTCGGCGAGGCGGCGTTGCTCGCCGTAGCGCTCGACCATGGCCCTGGTTTCCTCGGTGACCGTGCGCAGGTCCTCGGCGTGGCCGGTGGCGATGTGCTGCAGCGCCTCGGCGACGCGCGAGTCCCGCAGTTCCACGGGCACATCCACCGCGACGGCGGGGATGTCGTGGCGCCGGACCGCGTCGGTGATCGCGGGCAGGGTGGTGTTCGCCAGCTGGATCAGGGCGTTCTCGCACGCGATGCGTTCGCGGATGGCCGCGTCGGCGCGGCGCCGTTGCTGGCGTTCGTTGCGCATGGCCAGGATCGTCACGGCCAGCGCGAGCAGCAACAGCGGCGCTCCGATGACGAGTAACAGCACCGCGATTCCTGAGTTCATCAGATCTTTCGTCGTCGTCGACCACACACGGCTGGGTCGGTGGGTCCCTCACCGGTCGGCCCGGGGAGGCGTGCGCACGACCGCGAGGCGGGCGCGAATATCCGATTCACATGCCCCGCTGCCTGCGACTCGCACACAGTAGCAGCACCGCGCGGACCTCGTCGTGGATCATCCTGTCCGCCATCATAATTCCGGCCCGGATGGGTTGGACCATGCACTATTCTGACGCGCCGGGCCCGGACCGCCCGTCGTGGAACCACGGGTACCGGATACCATCCGGGCGTGGCGAAACTGAAGCTCTCCGTCGATGTCCCCGTCCCGCCGGACCAGGCGTGGGCGCACGCGGCCGACCTGCCCGCACTCGGTGACTGGCTGACCATTCACGAGGCGTGGCGCGGCGAGCTGCCCGACGACCTGACCCCGGGCACCGTGCTCGTCGGGATCGCGCGCGTGAAGGGGTTCCGCAACAAGGTCACCTGGACCGTGCGCACGGCCGAACCGCCGCGCCGGCTCGCGCTGACCGGCGCCGGGATCGGCGGCACCAAGTTCGGTCTCGGCCTGCTGGTCGAGCCCGCGGGCAGCGGTTCCAAGGTGAGCGTCGACATCGATCTCGGTGGCGCGCCGCTGTTCGGGCCGATCGGATCGGCGGTGGCCAAGGCGCTGCGCGGCGACATCGAACGGTCCCTGGAGAATTTCGTCAAGCTCTACGCCTGAGCGCACGCGGAAAAGTGGGGGGGGGCGCGGGGGGGTGGGGCGGGGGGTGGGGGGGGGGGGGGGGGGGCCGGGCGGCGGCCGCGGCGGGGGCGGGGGCCGGGGGGGGGGGGGGGGGGG
>NZ_JARWOJ010000178.1 GCF_029868625.1 Nocardia neocaledoniensis
AAACCCCAAAAACACCCCCCGGGCCGGGCCCCCCAACCCCCCCCCCGGCCCCGAATGGTGCAAAGGTTTCGTCAGAACCTTGGATGATCCCCCAACAGCACGGCGCGCGGCGCGTCGGCGTCGGCGGCCTTCTTCACCTGACCCAGGGTCCAGCAGTCGATGTGGCGGGCGGTGAGCACCGCCAGCGCGCGGTCGGCGTCCTCGGGCGCGACGATCGCGACCATGCCGACGCCCATGTTGAAGGTCTTCTCCATCTCGACCCGCTCCACGCGGCCCCGCTGAGCGATCATCTTGAACACCGGGGCCGGGTTCCAGGTGCCGCGGTCCAGCTCGGCCACCAGGCCGGCGGGCAGCACGCGCGCCAGGTTGGCGGCCAGACCGCCGCCGGTGACGTGCGAGAAGGTGCGCACGTCGGTCTCGGCGATCAGCGCGAGGCAGTCCTTGGCGTAGATGCGGGTCGGCTCGAGCAGTTCCTCACCGAGGGTGCGGCCGAACTCCTCGACGTGACCGGTCAGCGACATGCGGTCGATGTCGAGCAGAACCTTGCGGGCCAGGCTGTAGCCGTTCGAGTGCAGGCCCGAGGACCCCATCGCGATGACGACATCGCCGGGGCGCACCCGGTCGGGGCCGAGCACCGAATCGGCCTCGACCACGCCGACGCCGGTGGCCGACAGGTCGTAGTCGTCCGGGTCCATCAGGCCGGGATGCTCGGCCGTCTCGCCGCCCAGCAGCGCGCAGCCGGCCTTGATGCAGCCCTCGGCGATGCCGGAGACCAGCTCGGCGACCTTCTCCGGGACGACCTTGCCGATGGCGATGTAGTCCTGCAGGAACAGCGGCTCGGCGCCACAGACGACCAGATCGTCGACGACCATGGCGACCAGGTCGAGGCCGACGGTGTCGTGCTTGTCCAGCGCCTGCGCGACGGCGATCTTGGTGCCGACGCCGTCGGTCGAGGCCGCGAGCAGGGGCTCACGGTATCCGCCCTTGAGCGCGAAGAGGCCGGCGAAGCCGCCGAGCCCACCCTGCACCTCGGGTCGGCTGGCCTTCTTCGCCAATGGTCCGAACAATTCGACGGCGCGGTCACCGGCTTCGATGTCCACGCCGGCGGCGGCGTAGGAGGCGCCGGCGCCGCTGGGGGTCTGTTCAGTCATTGTGGGGGAAAGCTCCAAACCGAATCGGCGGATAGATGCCTAGTAACTCTAAGTGATCCGCCGGTTCAGCTGGCCTCCGGCTCCTACATCATTGTTCCAGCTCCGTGGCGAATGTGGCCGCGATCTCGGCCCGCCGCGCTCGCTGACGCACCGGGTCGGGGACGGGGACCGCGGCGACCAGCCGACGTGTGTACTCGTGCCGAGGGGCGCGCAGGATCTGTTCGTTGTCGCCTTCCTCGACGCAGGCACCGTCGCGCAGCACCATGATCCGGTCGGCCAGCTGGTCGACGACGGCCAGATCGTGGCTGATGAACAGGCACGCCCAGCCGCACTCGCGCTGCAGCTGCGCGAACAGCTCCAGCACGGCCGCCTGCACCGAGACGTCGAGGGCGCTGGTCGGTTCGTCGGCCACCAGCAGGTCGGGGTCGAGCACCAGCGCCCTGGCCAGGCTGGCCCGTTGGCGCTGCCCGCCGGAGAGCTCATGCGGATAGCGATTCTCGGCGCCCGCGGGCAACTGCACGTCGTCGAGCAGCTTGCGCACCCTGGCGCGAATGGCCGCACGGTCGCCGGTGCGGTGCACGACCATCGGTTCGGCCACGCACTCGCCGACGGTCAGGCGCGGATTGAGCGAGCCGGCCGGATCCTGGAAGACGAACCCGAACCGGCGCCGGATCGGCCGCAGTTTGCGCTGGGACAGCGTGGCGATGTCCTGCCCGCGGATGCGCACGTGCCCGGCCGTCGGCCGCTGCAGCGCCGCGACGCAGCGTCCGATGGTGGACTTGCCCGACCCCGACTCGCCGACCAGTCCGAGGGTCTCTCCCGGCCTGATCGTCAGGCTCACCTCGTCGACGGCCCGGAAGGCCGGGCGCCCGAACGGCCCGGGAAACTGCACCACCAGATCGCTGACCTCGAGCACGGGTTCCGCGTCGGCGTCGATCGCGGGCCGCGCGGTGGTGGCCGCGCCCAGGTGCGGGACGGCGTCGAGCAGCGCCCTGGTGTAGGCGGCCTGCGGGCTGGCGAACAGCTCGTCCACCGGCGCCTGCTCGACCACCACGCCCTCGCGCATCACCACGACGCGGTCGGCGAGGTCGGCGACGACGCCCATGTTGTGGGTGATCAGCACGATCGCGCTGCCGAGCCGGTCACGCAGATCGCGCAGCAGTTCCAGGATCTCGGCCTGCACGGTGACGTCGAGCGCGGTGGTCGGCTCGTCGGCGATGATGACCTTCGGTTCGCAGGCGATCGCGATCGCGATCATCACGCGCTGCTTCTGCCCGCCGGAGAGCTGGTGCGGGTAGTAGTCCACCCGGTGCTCCGGATCGGGCAGGCCCACCGAGCGCAGCAGCTCGATCGCCTTGACCCTGGCGTCCTTCTTGCTCATCTCGCTGTGCGCGCGCAGCGCTTCGGCGATCTGGAAGCCGACGGTGAACAGCGGGTCCAGCGCGCGGGCCGGTTCCTGGAACACCATCGACACCGCCCCGCCACGCAACGCGGTGAGCTGCTTCTCGCTCATCTGCGTGACGGCCCGGTCCCCGACCGTCACCAGCCCGCTCACCTGCGCGGACTGCGGCAGCAGCCCGATCGCGGTGCGCGAACTCACCGACTTGCCCGACCCGGACTCGCCGACGATGGCGAGCACCTCGCCGGGGAACACCTCATACGACACCCCGCGCACGGCATGCACCGGACCCGCGTCGGTCGCGAAGGTGACCGACAGACCCGAGACCGACAGCGCGGCCGCCGCTTCGACAGTTGTAGTCATTCGGTCAGTTCCTTGTCGTCGACGGCGGCGGCCGGGTTCTCGGTGGCCGTGGTCACCGAGCGCCGGGTGCGCAGCATCGGATTCAGCGTCTCGTCCAGGCTCTCGCCGACCAGCGTCATCCCGAGCACGACCAGCACGATCGCGGTGCCGGGGAAGATCGAGGTCCACCAGATGCCGTTGGAGACATCGTTGAGCGCCTTGTTGAGGTCGTAGCCCCACTCGGCGGCCTGGGTCGGTTCGATGCCGAAGCCGAGGAATCCGAGCGCGGCCAGGGTGAGGATGGCCTCGGCGGCGTTGATGGTGAGGATCACCGGCAGCGAGCTGGTGACGTTGGACAGGATGTGGCGGAACATGATTCGCGTGGTCGACGCACCCGTCACCCGCGCCGCGTCGACATACGGCTCGTTCTTCACCGCGACCGTGGCGTTGCGCACCACCCGGAAGTACTGCGGCACATACACCGCCGTGATCGCGATCGCGGCCGAGAGCACTCCGCCCAGACTGCTGGACGTGCCACCGGCCACCACGATCGAGACGACGATCGCCAGCAGCAGCGTCGGGAACGCGTAGATCGCGTCCATCACCAGGGTCAGTACCCGGTCGACCCAGCGCCCGATGTAGCCGGATACCAGGCCGAGCGGCACGCCGATCAGCAGCGAGAGCGACACCGCGATCACGATGACGCTCAACGCCGTTCGCGCGCCGTAGAGCACGCGCGAGAACACGTCCTCCGCGCGGACCGAGGTGCCGAACCAGTGCTCGGCCGACGGCCCCTGCTGCGGCACGAAGGCCACCCCGTCGGCGGAGTTCTGCGCCAGGTCGTAGGGCGCGAGCAACGGCGCGAACAACGCCACCAGGACGAACACCGCCACCAGGACCAGGCCGGTGATCAGTGTGACCCGTTGCAGCCCCGCCGTTCTCGCCATCAGCTCCGCGCCGGGAATGCGCCACTTGCTGGTGGCCACCGGTGCGCTCATCAGAACCTCACCCTCGGGTCGATCATCGCGACGATGGCGTCGACGACGAAACTCATCAGCGCGACGACCAGCGCGATACAGGCCACGATGCCCTGCACCGCGACGAAGTCACGCGCCTTGAGGTACTCGGCGAGCTGATAGCCCAGGCCCTTCCACTCGAAAGTGGTCTCGGTGAGCACCGCGCCGCCGAGCATCATCGCGATGCACATGCCCATCACCGTGATGATCGGGATCAGCGCGTTGCGCACCGCGTGCCTGCCGACCACCACGCGCGGCGTGAGGCCGCGCGCCTTGGCCGCCTCGACGAAATCGCTGCGCATGGTCTGGATCAGGTTCACCCGCACCAACCGCAGGAACACACCGGCCGTGAGCAGGCCGAGCGCCACCGCGGGCAGCACCGCGTGTTTCAGCACGTCCAGCAGGTAGGACGGGTCGCCGTAGAGGATGGCGTCGATGACCAGGATGTTGGTCTTCGGCGACACATGCTGCAGGGCGAGTTCGACATTCGTGCTCGCCCTGCCGCCGACCGGGAACCAGCCGAGGCCCACCGAGAACACGAGCTTGAGCAGCATGCCGACGAAGAACACCGGCGCCGCGTAGGCCACGATGGCGCCGAGGCGCAAGGCCGCGTCGGCGGGGGTGTCGCGATGGGTCGCGGCGTAGCGACCCAGCGGCACACCCACCGCGAAGGCGACGATCAGCGCCCAGAACACCAGTTCCACCGTCGCCGCGCCGTAGGTGACCACGACGTCGCTGATGGCTCGGTTGTCTTGCGAGCGCCCGAAATCCAGTCGCGCCAGGCCCGAGATGTACTCCCAGTACTGGGTCAGGATCGGCCGGTTGAAGCCGGCCGCTTCCTTGCGTTCCTCGATCTGGTCCTGGGTGAGCCGACCACCCAGGGCCGCACTGATCGGGTCACCGATCACGCGCATGAGGAAGAACACCACCGTCACCAGCAGCCAGGCGGTCGGCACGATCAGCGCCAGCCGGACCGCCAGATACTTCAGCAACGCCACCTGGCGGGACTGCCCGCCGCCCTTGCTCTTTCCCGTCCCCGTCCCCGTGCGCCGCGCCCGGACCGGCGATCCGGGCGCGGCGGTGTCCTGACTCACTTGCCCAGCACCGTGAACCGGAACTTGAAGGAGCCGTCGAGGGTCTGGTCGAGCCCGGTGATGCCAGGCTTGGCGACCGCGACCTGCTTACCCGAGAGCAGCGGCAGGGTCGGCAGATGGTTCTGCGCCAGATCGGTCTGCAGCCGCTTGATCAGTTCGAGCCGCTTGGTCTTGTCCGGCTCGGTGGCCTCGGCGGTCAGCTGCGCGTTGATGCCGGGGTTCTCGAAGTGCGACTGCAGGAAGTTGTTCGGGCCGAAGAACGGCGAGAGGTAGTTGTCGGCGTCCGGGAAATCCGGGAACCAGCCGAACTGGTACAGCGGGTAGGTGTCGGAGGCACGCTCGCGCTGGTAGGTCACCCACTCGGTGGACTGCAGGTTCACCTTGAACAGGCCGGAGGCCTCGAGCTGCGACTTGATCGCGGCGTACTCCTCCGACGAACTCGGGCCGTAGTGGTCCGGGTTGTACTGCAGGTTCAGCGTGACCGGCGCGGCGACGCCGGCGTCGGCGAGGAACTTGGCGGCCTTGTCCTTGTCGGGCTTGGCGCCGTAGATGTCCTGCAGCGGGGTCGCGGCGCCCGGCATGCCCTGCGGCACATAGCCGAACGCGGGCTGGTAGGTGCCCTTGTACACGTTGGTGGCCAGCGCCTCACGGTCGATCGAGGACGCCATCGCCTTGCGCACGGCCAGCTTCTGCTCGGGGGTGTTGCCCGGCATGGTGTTCATGTTGAAGACCATGTAGCGCAGCTCGCCGCCGGGACCGTCGTGCACCTTGACGTTGCTGTCGTTGCGCAGCGCATCGATATCGGTGGGCGTGAACGAGCGGTAGCCGACGTCGATGGCGCCGTTCTGCAGGTCCAGCTTGAGGTTGTCGGAGGTGGCGTAGTACTTGGTCGACACCGTCTCGGTCGCCGGCTTGCCGAGCAGACCCTGGTAGTCCGGGTTCGCCTTGTACTCGACCAGCTTGTTCTTGTCGTAGCTGGTGATCGTGTAGGGGCCGGAATATCCCTTGCCCTGCAACACTTCCTCGTCGGTGGCGACCTTGTCGGCCGGGAACACTTTCTCGTCGACGATCGGGCCCGCCTGGGTCGGCAGGACCGTCGGGAAGGTCTGATCATTGGCGACCTTGAGGGTGAACGCGACGGTGAGATCGTCGACCACATCGGTCTTGTCGAGATTGCCCAGCAGCGAGGCGGGACCGTGCGGATCGTTGATCTTCACCATGCGGTCGAAGGAGAACTTCACGCTCTTGGCGGTGAGCGGATTGCCGCTGGCGAATTTCAGCCCGGATTTGATCTTGCAGGTGTAGACGGTCGGGCTGGTGAACTCACACTTCTCCGCCGCGTCGGGCTTCGGCGTGGTGTCACCGGGCGCGAAATTCAGCAGGTACGAATAGATCTGGGTCTCCACCAGCAGCGAGCCGTTGTCGTAGGCCGCGGCCGGGTCGAGCGCGAAGATCTTGTCGGTGGTGCCGACGACCAGGCCCGCTCCGGAGCCGGCCTGGTCGGTCCGGCCGGAGCCACACCCGGCCAGCGCGGCGGCGACCACGGCGGCGATTCCCACTGCGGCAACTTGTTTCGCGCGATTCTTGCGTCCGCCCATTGCACTGTTCAACATCAGGTCCCATTCTCGAACGCCTGCGTCGCCGCCGCACCCGGATCTCAGGTGCGGTGACGACGCGGTGAGCTAGCGATATAACGGGGGACCGTACAGGCGAACCATTACCGCCCAGTTTCAAATCGAGCGAAAAATTGCCGTCATGTTATGAACTAATCTTACGAAATATTCGTGCACCGGAATTTCTTGCGTACACAACACGAAAAGGGCCAGCCAGGCTTATCCTGACCGACCCTTCCGGCGAACGAGTGACGCTACGGCCTGCTCAACGCGTCGGCGTTGACGTTCTCCGCCAGCAACCGCGACTCCGGCTTGCCCGACAGCATGCCCTCGAGCACGTTCTTGCCGATGGCGGCTTCCTCCGGCAGCGGGATCGGGTACTCACCGGTGAAGCAGGCCGTGCACAGCCGCGAGGCGGGCTGCTCGGTGGCCGCGATCATGCCCTCGGTGGAGATGTAGCCGAGGCTGTCGGCGCCGATCGAGCGGCGGACGTTGTCGACCATGTCGGTGTAGCTGTCCTCGGAGCCGGTGCCGTTGGCGATCAGCTCCGCGCGCGAGGCGAAGTCGATGCCGTAGAAGCAGGGCCACTTCACCGGCGGCGAGGCGATCCGCACGTGGATCTCCAGCGCGCCCGCCTCCCGCAGCATGCGGATCAGCGCGCGCTGGGTGTTGCCGCGCACGATGGAGTCGTCGACGACGATGAGCCGCTTGCCGCGGATCACCTCGCGCAACGGGTTGAGCTTGAGCCGGATGCCGAGCTGGCGGATGGTCTGGCTCGGCTGGATGAAGGTGCGGCCCACATAGGCGTTCTTCATCAGACCCTGGCCGTACGGGATGCCGGAGCCCTGCGCGTAACCGACCGCGGCGGGCGTGCCCGATTCCGGGACCGGGATCACCAGGTCGGCGTCGACCGGGTTCTCCTTGGCCAGCTTGCGGCCGATCTCCACGCGGGTGGAATGCACCGAACGTCCGGCGATCGTGGTGTCGGGGCGGGCCAGGTACACGTACTCGAAGACGCAGCCCTTGGGCTCGGGGTTGGCGAAGCGCATCGAGCGCACGCCGTCGGAGTCGATCGCGAGCAGCTCGCCCGGCTCGATCTCGCGGACGAAGGCGGCGCCGACGATGTCGAGCGCGGCGGTCTCCGAGGCGACCACCCAGCCGCGCTCGAGCCGGCCGAGCACCAGCGGACGCACGCCGTGCGGGTCGCGCGCCGCGTACAGGGTGTGCTCGTCCATGAAGGTCAGGCAGAACGCGCCGCGCAGCTGCGGCAGCAGCTCCATCGCGGCCTGTTCGATGCTGGAGTCCGCGGCGGCGTGGGCCAGCAGCGCGGTGACGATGTCGGAATCGGAGGTGGCGCCGGTCATCTGCGGACGACCGTCGATCACGCCTGCGCCGATGAGGCCGAGTTCGCGTGCGCGCCCGGCCAATTCGGCCGTGTTCACCAGGTTGCCGTTGTGACCGAGCGCCAGCCCGGAGCCGACGGCGGTGGTGCGGAAGATCGGCTGCGCGTTCTCCCAGGTGACACCACCGGTGGTGGAATAGCGACAGTGGCCGACGGCGATATGCCCGGGCATCGCGCCCAGGGTCTGCTCGTCGAAGACCTGGCTGACCAGACCGAGATCCTTGAACACGAGGATCTGTGAGCCGTCGGAGACGGCGATACCCGCCGCCTCCTGCCCGCGATGCTGCAGGGCGTACAGGCCGTAGTAGGTGAGCTTGGCGACGTCCTCGTCGGGAGCCCAGACGCCGAAGACGCCACACTCCTCGCGGGGCTCGTTCTCGGGCTCGTGAAGGTCGTTCACCGTTTGCTCCCTGTTCGGGCGGGCTGGGGGCACTCGTCATTCTACGGGTGCGGGCGACCGCGTTGTACGCGCGCTCGCACACCGGCGGCAATCACCGGTCGCGAACCCACCGATCGGCCCCGGCGAGCTGTTACCGTGCGCAAGGTGACGACTGACCACAGCGCGCACGAACCGGCCGATGGTGCCGCTCAGAACAGTGAGAACGCCCCGGCTGAGCCGAAAGATTCCGGGCAGCCCGCGACAGGCGGAGCGACATTCGCCACATCTGGGAACGATCGACGGCACTGGTCGCACATTGTGGTCATGCCGACGCTGGTCCTCACCGTGCTCACCGCCCTGCTCGGGGTGATGTACCTCGGCTACATCGCCGACCCCGAGGAGAACCTGCACGACTTCCCGGTAGCGCTGGTCAATCTCGATGTCGGCGATGTGACGAGCACCGGCGCGCGCGTCGACTACGGCAAGCAGGTGGCCGACGGACTGATCGCCAACGTGCCGACAGACAAGGTCGACCTGCGGGTGGTCGGCAAGGCCGAGTCCGAGCAGATGCTGCGCAACGCGCAGGTGTACGGGGCCATCATCATCTCCGGCGACTTCAGCAAACGGCTGGGCAATCTCGGTGTCGGCAGCGTGGTGGCCGGGGAGATGGAGCGGCCGGTCATCACGCTGCAAACCAACCCGCGGATGGGCGCCTTCGGCACCCAGATCGTGCACCGCATCGGCGATCAGGCGCTGGTCGAGGTCAACAAGCAGGTCGGCGCGCAGCTCACCCAGCAGGTGCGCGACACCCTCGCGCAGACGCCGGAGGGCGCGCCGGTTCCGCAGGTCTCGGGCGCGGCGATGATCACCCTGGAGAGCCCGGTCGATGTGGCGCAGCAGCAGTTCCGTCCACTGCCGCCCGGCACCGGCGAGGGGTTGACGGCGTTCTTCTACGCACTGCTCCTGCTGCTGGCCGGGATGGTCGGCGGCATGGTCATCCACACGATGATCGACGCGCACCTCGGCTTCGTCCCGACCGAGTACGGGCCCTGGTTCGTGCACTACCCGACGGCGTCGATCTCGCGGTTCCACACGCTGCTCATCAAATGGGGAGTGATGGCGCTGGTCGCGGTGATCGTGTCGGTCGTGTTCATGATCGCGGCGAAGATCGTCGGCATGCCGATCGACAATCCGCTGGCGCTGTTCCTGTTCTCGGTGCTGGCCATGATCGCGGTCGGCTGGACCGCGCTCACCTCGCTCGCCGCCCTCGGCACCGCGGGCCTGCTGGTGAACCTGGCCCTGTTCGTCATCCTCGGGCTGCCGTCCTCCGGCGGCACCGTCCCCATCGAGGCCATCCCGACCCAGTTCGTCTGGCTCGCCGAGTTCGAACCGATGCACCAGGTGTTCCTCGGCGTCCGCTCGATCCTCTATTTCGAGGCCAACTACGAGGCGGGCCTGGATCGCGGCATCTGGATGTCACTGCTCGGCATCTGCATCGCCGTGGTCGGCGGCATCGTCATCACCCGCTACTACGACCGCAAGGGCCTGCACCGCAAGAACGCCTGAGGAGTCAGTCCGGCGTCGCTTTCAGCGGCACGATCGGCAGCCACGCGGCGATCTCACTCGCCCGCGTTCCGGAGACGGAGAGGGCGCCGGACTCCACCGCCGCGTCGAATTCGAGCAGCCCGGTGGCCAGCAGCAACCAGGTCCTGGCATCGGTCTCGACCACGTTCGGCGGCGTCCCCCTGGTGTGCCGCGGCCCTTCCACACACTGCACCGCCACGAACGGCGGCACCCGCACCTCCACCGAATGCCCCGGCGCGTCCGCCGCCAACGCCCGCGCGGTCCCCCGCACCGCCGCCGCGAGCACCGGCCGCTCCGGCTTCGACTCCTCCTCAGCCAACAGCCAGTCGGCCACCTCGGCCACCGCGGCCCGCACCTCGGCCGCTCCCATCACCTTCCGCACCATGCCGACGACGCTACCGAGCCACACCGACCTTCTGCGGCCGCGGGGAGCCGGCGGTCAGACTCGGCCCGTGTGCAGGGCGGAGATGCGGAGGTCGAGGTATTCGCGCATCATCTGGCGGGCGTCGGTGCCGCCGAGGAGGGCGAGGCGTTTGGTGTGGGCGAGCAGGAGCAGGCCGGAGAGGTGGGCGAGGACGTCGGCGGTGATGACGCGGGCTCGGTCCTCGGTGGCGCCGAGTTCGATGGTGGCCGAGACCATCGGGGCGAGGCCGGCGAGCATGGCGGCGTTGAGGCCCGCGTTCAGTTCGGCCCCGAGGCCGTGGGGACGGATGCCGCCGCGGAAGAGGTAGAAGCCGAGGTCCAGGTCGCGGGGATTGCCGTCGTAGAAGTCGAAGAAGGCCAGGCCCGCGGCGCGGAATCGGTCGGCCGGATCCACGAGAGACGTCACCGCGGCCACCGCGGTCGAGAGCCGTTCCAGCGATTCGCCGAGCAGCGCGGCGTAGATGTGTTCCTTGCTCGGGAAGTACGCGTAGAGGGCGCCGGGGGTGTAGCCGGCGGCGGTGGCGATCGCCCGGATATTGGCCGCGTCGACGCCGTCTCGCTCGAAGATCGCGCGGGCCGCGCGCAGGATGATCGCGCGTTTCGCCTCGGCGATCTCGTCGCGTCGTCCCGCCCGGCTCGGTTCGGCCACTCGTCCCCACTTCCCTTCGATCGGGTCATCACGCTACATTCTGAACATCGTTCAGCACAGTGAACGTCGTTCAGGAGGTGTCATGTCGAGCTCGACCGAGCCGCTGGAACCGACCACGCTGCGACTGCGCGGCGCGGACGGGTTGACGTTGGCAGCCGATGCCTTCGGCCCCGCGGACGGGCCACTGGTGGTGATGCTGCACGGCGGCGGCCAGAACCGGCACTCGTGGAAGCGCACCGGACGCGCGCTGGCCGCCGAGGGGATGCGGGTGGTCGCGGTCGACGCCCGTGGCCACGGCGACAGCGAATGGTCGCCGACGCGCAACTACACGCGCGAAGTGATGGTCGGCGATCTGCTCACCGTGCTCGCGCAGCTCGGCGCCACACCGGAGCGCGGCGCGGTGGTCGTCGGCGCCAGCATGGGTGGCATCACCGGCCTGCTCGCGACGGCCGCGCCGGGTGGCGACGCGATCCGCGCGCTGGTGCTCGTCGATATCGTGCCCCGCTCCGAATCCAAGGGCGTCGAGCGCGTGATGGACTTCCTCGGCAGGCACCGCGACGGTTTCGACACCCTCGACCAGGTGGCCGACGCGGTCGCCGCCTACCTGCCGCACCGCCCGCGACCCGACAACGCCGACGGCCTGCTGCGCAATCTGCGTCAGCGCGACGGCCGGTGGTACTGGCACTGGGACCCGGACCTGATCAGCAACCTCGACGCCGACGCCGAGGCGCGCATCGCCGAGATGGAAGCGGCCGCAGAGGCTTTGACCATCCCCGTCCTGCTCGTGCGCGGCGGCAAATCGGATGTCGTCAGCGACGAGGGCACGGCCGCCTTCCTCGCCCTCGCACCGCACGCCCGCCTCGCCGAGATCACCACCGCGGCCCACACCGCGGCGGGCGATGACAACGACGCCTTCACCGACGCCGTCGCGGGCTTCGTCGCGACGGCCTGATCGAGCTCGCGGCTAGCCCCGCCGCCGCTCGATCCACAGGGCAGCGCGCGGCAGCACCGCTCCCCCGGCATTGATCGCCAGGTGCAGCAAGGCGGGCGCGGTCGCGCTGCCGGTGTGCCTACGCAGCACGCCGAAGACCAGCCCGGCCACGGCGGTGAGGGCGACGGTTCCGGCCACCGATTCGCCGGTGGTGCGGGCGGCGTTGATATGGCACAGCCCGAAATCGAGCGCCCCCACCCCCGCCGCCACGCGCGGGTCGGTGATCTCGTCGAGCAGCGGGTCGAGCGTGCCTCGGAAGACGGTCTCCTCGGCCAACACCGTACCGACGGGAATGTGCAGGACGATCCACTCGAGCGTCGAGGTCTCCGGCACCCGCTCGGCGACTTCGAGCGGCAACCGCCGCAGCGCCGGAACCGCGAGAGCCACACCGTAACCGGCGAAAACCAGCGCCGCGCCACCGATGCCCCAGCGAAATCCCTTGGCCGACACCCAGTTCGGACGGCCACTGAACATCACCGCATACCCCGCCGCGAACCCGAGGTTCGCTACTGTCCGCCCACGCAGCGGCAGATCCAGCGCGGGCAGCACCCGATTGCTCCACACCGGCGGTAGTCCCAGCGCGAACACCCCACGCGCCCTTCGCCATAGCGTCGCCGGACGGTGCGGTCGTGCGCCCCGCGCCGCCACTACCGCGTCCGCCACGGGATACCCGGCGCGTACCGCCACGAACCGCCCGGTTCGCCGCCGCTCGACGATGTCGCACCGCTCATCTCGGGCGGAATCACTTGACCTCCCGCTCGTACTCCTCCGCCGATTCCAGTGCGGCACGCGTCTTCTCGACGACCTCAGTACTCACTCCCGGCGGTTCGGCCACCGCCAGCCACCCGTCCAGCACCAGCGTTCCGTATCGATGCCCGTGCCCGTCCGAAACCCCTTGCGCGTTGGTCAGATCGGCCGTCACCTGCCAGAACGTCACGAACGGCGCCCACCGCATCTGCGTCGAGACATCCGCGCCGCGCGGCTCGCTCAACCAGTCGGGCCGCGTGAAGATGAGATCGGCCGACCACCACACGATGGGATCGGAGGGATGCTGCAGATAGGCGATGCGTGGCTCCAACCAGGTGACGCCCTTCGCCAGATCCCCCGCGTCGTCGGCGAATCGGACGACGAGCCCGTCGGCGTAGCGTGGCGCGACGGCGGGCGACCCGGGATCTCGCCGGTCGACGAACTGGCGCCACAACCGATTCGAGTTCGGCGGCCCCACCCACAGTGCCCCGTCGACCTTCTCGCGCAGATCGGCGAGCCCGTCGAAGGCGTCCTCCGAGCCCTGCGAGCCCAGGCTCTCCCCGTACACGAACAGCTTCGGCCGGTGCTCCGGCGGTTGGGCCCTGGTTCGTTCGTACACCGCGTCGAACAGTTCCCGACCGGCCGCGGCCGCCTTCGCCCGGTCCGACAGGAACGACAGCACACTCGGCAGATACGAGTACTGGGTGGCGACGATCGCGGTGTCGCCGCCGTAGAGGTATTCGATCGCGCCCGCCGCCATCCCGTTGACCCAGCCGGTGCCGGTGGTGGTGACCACCACGATCGCCGCGCGCTCGAAGGCCTTGGTCCGCTCGAGCTCGTCGACGGCCAGCCGCGCGGCCGTCTGCTCGCCGGTCACCGACTCCAAACCCACATACGCCCGGATCGGTTCGCGCGCGGGCTGTCCGGTCACCGCGGTGATGTCCGTGGCGCGCGGCCCGTTGGCGACGAACCAGCGGCCCTCGTAGCCCAAGGTCTCCCACGGCGCGAGCGAGGCGAAGCTGCCCGAGCGTTCCGGCTGTGCCGGGCGCACCGCGTGCTCGGTCATCCGGTCGTTGCGCACGCTGAACGCGGAGTTGGCCACGGCGAACAACGCCCGCGACGCCACACCGTTGACGATGGTCACCGTGAACACGACCAGCACCAGCGCGCCCGCGGCCGGGGCCAGCTCGCGCGGCACCCGCACCCACCGGTTCAGCTGCCGCGCCAGCACCAGCACCAGCGTGCGCACGGTCCGGTAGGCGGCGACCACCGCGACGCCGACGGCCACGCTGAGCAGCCCGGTTCGCAGGTAGGCGGGGGTGGTGGTGCCTTCCATCCCCATCAGCGAGGTGATCTCGCGCTGCCAGCGCGCCGACTGGATCAGCATCAGCGCGGCGACCAGCGCGCACCCGACGAGCACGGTCGCCTTGATGCCGTAGCGCAGCCGGTCCGAGGGGCTGGGGATCGGGATCTTCGCCCGTACCCAGCGCCGGAACAGCCATTCGAGCACACACCCGAGCCCGTATCCGATGGCGGCGTTGATCCCGCTGATCAGGCCCTGGAACAGCCAGTCGCGCGGCACCAGCGAGGGCGTCACCGACAGCGCGAAGAACAGGGTGGCCAGGGCCAGACCGGGATAGTTCAGGTCGATGATGTCCTCGAGCCGGCGCAGCACCACGGCGCCGCGCGCACGCAGCGTCTCTAGGGTGGAGCCTGTCGCGGACACCGATCCAGTATGGCTGGCCGGTTCCGGCCCAGCGGGGTGTTGTGGATGGCGCGTCGGTCACTCTCGGCGGCGGCAACTACCCACCTCACTCGAGTAGTTTCACGCGCCCGCGTGAAACCCCCGCTCAGCACACTGATTTCCATGAGCACACCGAATGCCAAGCCGAAGAACACCTCGGCGTACATGGTCCAGGCCGCGATCGCGTTCGCCGTCAGCCTGTTCGGCACCGCCGCCGGGATCTACTACCTGCCGCTGGACGCCTGGCAGCGCGGGTTCCTCGCGATGTCCGGCCTGTTCCTGGTGACCAGCTGCTTCACTCTCGCGAAGGTCGTGCGCGACCAGCAGGAGGCACAGTCGCTGATCGGACGGATCGACGAGGCGCGGCTGGAACAGCTGATCGCCGAACACAATCCGTTCCGATCGGTGCCGTAGCCGGGCCGGGGCAGCCTCGATCGAGGGGTTCGGCGCTGCCCCGCCCGGTTACTTCAGCTGATGTTCGGTGGCCGCGGACTCGACCAGGAAGGCCTTGATTCGTTCGGCCAATTCCGGTGTGTAGTCCGGCGGTTGGGCCACCGCGGCCCATGCGTCGGGCACCACGTTGCCGTAGTTGTGGCCGTGGCCGTTCGACACCGATTGCGCGCGTGGCAGATCCGCGGCGACCTGCCAGAACGTGACGATCGGATACCAGGCCATCGCCGGCGACACATCGGGGCCGCGCCGTTCCCTGAGCCAGTCCGGCTGCTCGAACAGCAGATCCGGCGACCACCACACCACCGGATCGGAGGCGTGCTGCAGGTAGACGATGCGCGGATCGGTCCACTTGTCGGACGGCCGGGCCAGCTGGTCGGCGGCGGCGGCGAAGCGCACCGAGAGCCCGTCGGCGTAGATCGGGGTGATCTCCTCGGTGCCGGGATCGCGGCGGCGCACGAATTCCGACCACAGCCGGTTGGAATTGGGCGGTCCCACCCACAGCACGCCGTCGGCGCGGTTGCGGATGTCGGCCAGGCCGGAGAACGCGCCCTCCGAGCCCTGCGAACCGAGGCTCTCGCCGTAGACCAGCAGCTTGGGCCTGGTGTCCTCGGGCAGCGCGGACCAGCGCTCGTACACCTTGTCGAACAGCAGGCGACCCATGGTCATCGACTTGTCGCGGTCGGACAGGAACGACAGCGCGCTGGGCAGATACGAGTACTGGGTGGCGACCAGGGCGGTGTCGCCGCCGAACATCAGCTCGACCGATTCGGCGCTGGTCGAGTCGACCCAGCCGGTGCCGGTCGTGCTGATCACCACCAGCACTTCCCGTTCGAAGGCCTTGGTGCGGTCGAGTTCGGCGATGGCCAGATCGGTCTGCGCTTCGAAGCCGTCGGCCGATTCCAGGCCCGCGTACACCCGGATCGGTTCGCGCGCGGGCTTTCCGGTGACCTGGCTGATGGCCAGCGCGGTCGGCGCGTTCGAGACGAACCACCGGCCCTCGGAGCCGAGCGTGTCCCAGGCGGCGAGGGATTCGGGGCTACCGGAGCGTTCGGGCAGCGTCGGCTGGATCGCGTGCGCCGAGGTGTGTCCGTTGCGCGCGCTGAACGCCGAATTGGCTACGGCGAAGAAGGCTTTCGCGAGCACGCCGTTGAACAGCAGTACGGCGACGACACCGACGACGAGCGCGCCGAGCGGCCGGGCGACCGAGGCGGGCACCCGGACCCACTGGTTCAGTCCGCGCGCCACCGCGCGGGCCAGGCGGGCGACCCCGCGCGAGATCCAGATCAGCAGTCCCACCACGACCGCGCCGACCAGCAGGGTGCGCAGGTAGCCGGAGTCGCCGATCGGCTCCATGTCCATCAGGTCGGTGATCTCGCGCTGCCAATGACCGGACTGGATCGTCATCAGGAGCGCCGCGATCAGACAGATCACCACGATGACCGATTTGATCGCCAGCGCGGTCCAGCTCGGCCGCTGTTCCCACACCTCCGCGGCGCGGGCGGGCAGCATGATCCGTGGCGCGACCCAGCGCCGCCACGCCCAGGCGAGCAGGCAGCCGAGTCCGTAGCCGATGGTGGCGTTGATGCCGCTGACCAGCCCCTGGAAGAACCAATCACGCGGCAGCAGCGAGGGTGTCATCGACCAGCAGAACAGGATCGTGGCCACGATCAGGCCCACGTAGTTCGGGTGGAAGAACCGCTCCGCCACATGGAGCGCCCGGACGAGCGGATTCGCGCGTCCGGCCGGTGTGGTGACCGCCGCACCGGCGGTGTCCTGCACAGTCATCGTCGTTCCCTCCGCTGAGCCGAACGCCCAGGCGGAGAGAACGAACCCGAGGGTCAGGCGGTGTGCGCTCCGAACAGCTTAGGCAGGGTGCCCTCGAACGCCTCGCGCAATTCGGCGAGTGTCACCGAGAACTGCCCCTGCACCTCGATCGAATCCGAGCCCTGATCGACCACACCGATGCGCGCCCACGGCAGCTGGCGCGCGTCGCACATCTTGGTGAAGCGGGTCTCCTCCGAGCGCGGCACGGCGACGAGCACGCGGCCCGCCGACTCCGAGAACAGCTCGACGAACGGGTCGGCGCCCTCGGGCAGGATGATCCGGCAGCCGGTCTCGCCCGCCAGCGCGGCCTCGACGACGGTCTGCGCGAGGCCACCCTCGGACAGGTCGTGCGCGGCCGAGATCATGCCGTCGCGCGAACCCGAGGTGAGCACCTCCGAGAGCAGCTGCTCGCGGGCGAAGTCGACCTTGGGCGGCACGCCACCGAGGTGATCGTGCACGACCTGCGACCAGATCGACCCGTCGAGCTCGTCGCGGGTCTCGCCGAGCAGGATCAGCGACTCGCCGGGCTCGAGGCCGAGGCCGGTGGGGATGCGGCGGTGCACATCGTCGATCACGCCGAGCACGCCGACCACCGGGGTGGGCAGGATGGCGTCCTTGCCGGTCTGGTTGTAGAAGCTGACATTGCCGCCGGTCACCGGGATGCCCAGCGCCGCACAGCCGTCCGCCAGACCGCGCACGGCCTGCTGGAACTGCCACATCACGCCCGGGTCCTCCGGCGAGCCGAAGTTGAGGCAGTTGGTGACGGCCTTCGGGGTGGCGCCGGTGGTGGCGACATTGCGGAAGGCCTCGGCCAGCGCGAGCTGCGCGCCGGTGTACGGGTCGAGCTTGGTGTAGCGGCCCGAGGCGTCGGTGGCCAGCGCGATGCCGCGGCCGGACTCCTCGTCGATGCGCACGACACCGGCGTCGGCGTGTTCGGCGAGCACGGTGTTGCCGCGCACGTAGCGGTCGTACTGCTCGGTGATCCACTTGCGGCTGCACAGTTGCGGGCTGGCGATCATCGTCAGCAGGGTCTCGCGCAGCTCGTCGGCCGTCTTGGGCCGCGGGAGGTTCGCGGTGGTGTCGGCGATCAGAGCGTCCTGGTACTCGGGACGCTGGACCGGACGCTCGTAGACCGGGCCCTCGTGGGCGACGGTGCGCGGCGGCACGTCGACGACGGTCTCGCCGTGCCAGGTGATGACGAGGTGATCGCCGTCGGTGACCTCACCGATGACGGTGGCCAGCACGTCCCACTTCTTGCAGACGGCCATGAAGGCGTCCACGTTCTCGGGGGTGACCACCGCGCACATGCGCTCCTGCGACTCACTCGACAGGATCTCGGCGGGGGTCATGTGCTTGGCGCGCAGCGGGACCTTGGTGAGGTCGATGTGCATGCCGCCGTCGCCGGCCGCGGCGAGTTCGGAGGTGGCGCAGGACAGCCCGGCGCCGCCCAGGTCCTGGATGCCGACGACCAGACCGGCCTTGTAGAGGTCGAGACAGCACTCGATGAGCACCTTCTCGGTGAACGGGTCACCGACCTGCACGGCGGGCAGCTTCTTGCGGCCGGTGCCGGTCTCCTCGCCGGAGAAGGTGTCCGAGGCGAGCACGGACACGCCACCGATGCCGTCGAGGCCGGTGCGCGCGCCGAACAGGATGATCTTGTTGCCCGCGCCGGAGGCGAAGGCCAGGTGCAGGTCCTCCACGCGCATTGCGCCCGCGCACAGCGCGTTCACCAGCGGGTTGCCCTGGTAGGAGGCGTCGAAGACGGTCTCGCCGCCGACGTTCGGCAGGCCGAGCGAGTTGCCGTAGCCGCCGATGCCGCGGACGACGCCGTCGACCACGCGACGGGTGTCGTGGGCGTCGGCCGCGCCGAAGCGCAGCTGATCCATCACCGCGATCGGGCGCGCGCCCATCGCCATGATGTCGCGCACGATGCCGCCGACGCCGGTGGCCGCGCCCTGGTAGGGCTCGACGTAGGACGGGTGGTTGTGGCTCTCCACCTTGAAGGTGACCGCCCAGCCGTCGCCGATGTCGACCACACCAGCGTTCTCGCCGATGCCGGCCAGCATGGAGGCCTTCATCTCGGGGGTGGTGGTCTCACCGAAGTAGCGCAGGTGCACCTTCGAGGACTTGTAGGAGCAGTGCTCGCTCCACATCACGGAGTACATCGCCAGTTCGGCGTCGGTGGGCCTGCGGCCCAGAATCTCCTTGATGCGGGCGTACTCGTCGTCTTTGAGACCGAGTTCCTTGTACGGCTGCGGAGCATCCGGGGTGGCTGCGGCGGTAGCGACGGTGTCGACCTGCAGTGTCACGGGAGACCAGGGTCCTTTCGGCCGGGGGAACTTGACTACAGAGTCTAATTGGCCCTCGTCGCGGCCGAACGGCCCGCCCCGAGTATTGCGAACAAGTGACAGACCTCGCACTCGCCCTGGTCACACCTGCGCTTCGGGCGCGGCCCGACCCGCTAGTCTGACGCCGTGAACGAGAGTCCGGGGGTTGCCGAGCAGGTCGAGTCACCCGTTCCCGCGCATGACGCAGTGCCCGGCTCCCTTCCCGCCGGGTCCTCGGCGGCACCCCGCGTGACCGATCGGCAGCGCCGCAGGCTCGCCGCCGCGATCGGGCTCTTCGCGTTCTCCGCGGTGGTCGCGGTGCTCGCGCACTGGTGGCACGGGTACATCGACCTGCAGGTCTACCGCAACGGCGCGCGCGTGTGGCTCGACGGCGGCGACCTCTACGGGCCGATGCCGCCGGTCATGGGGCTCGGCCTGCCCTTCACCTATCCCCCGCTGGCCGCGGCGTTCTTCGTGCCGCTGGCGCTCATGCCGTTGCCCGTCGCCGAGATCGCCGTGCTGGTGACCTCGCTGCTGAGCCTGGCCGTCGCCCTGTGGGTGGTGCTGGGCCGGATCCGGCCCGAGCTGGACCGGATCTCGGTGCTGACCGTCGTGATCGCCGGGCTCGGTCTGGCCCAGTTCCTCGAACCCATCCGCCAGACGGTGAACTTCGGCCAGATCAATCTGATCCTGATGGCCGCGATCACCGTCGACGTGCTGGTGCGCAAGCCGTTCTGGCCGCGCGGCATGCTCATCGGCATCGCGGTCTCGATCAAGCTGATTCCGGCCGCCTACCTGCTCTATTTCCTGCTGCGCCGGGACTGGAAGGCCGCGGGCACCATGGTCGTGTCGGCGGCGGGCGCGGTCGGTCTCGGATTCCTGTTGTTCCCGAACGATTCGGTGCAGTACTGGTTCCACACCGTCACCGACACCGGTCGCATCGGCACGCCGTATTTCGCGGGCAACCAGTCGATCAAGGGCACGCTGTTCCGTCTCGGCCTCGACGAGTCGGTGGCGACCGGGCTGTGGCTGCTGCTCTCGGCGCTGACGGTCACCCTGGCCGCGGTGTGGATGTACCGGCTGATCGGCGCAGGCCGGGACGTCTCGGCATTGCTGGTCAACGCGGCCGCCGTGCTGCTGGTCTCGCCGGTGTCGTGGTCGCACCACTGGGTGTGGGTCGCCCCGGCGCTGGTCGTCGCCGTCGACCAGGCCACGCGCCGCCGCTCGCGTGGATTCAGCACGCTCGTGGGCGTTTTCACGGTGATCTTCATCATCGGCCCGCAGTGGGTACTGCCGCACTCGGGCGGCAAGGAACTCGCCTGGGCGTGGTGGCAGCAGATCATCGGCAGTACCTATGTGTGGGCAACCTTCGCGGTGATCGTCTACGCGGTGATCACCTACCGGCCCGAGCGCGAGCCCACCGCGGAACTCGCCACGGCCTGAGGCGTCAGTCGAGCTCGGCCGGGGTCAGGAAGGCCGCCAGTGCCGCCGCGTAGGCGGGGACGTCGGCCGCGCCCATGAGTTCCCGGCAGGAGTGCATGGCCAGCTGCGGTGCGCCGATGTCGACGGTGGAGATGCCGGTGCGGGCCGCGGTCATCGGGCCGATGGTGGAACCGCACGGCAGATCGGCGCGGTGGACGTAGCGCTGCAACGGCACCCCCGCCTGCGCGCAGGCCAGCGCGAACGCGCCCGCCCCCGCGGCATCGGTGGCGTAGCGCAGGTTCTGGTTGACCTTCAGCACGGGCCCGCCACCGACCTCGATCCGGTGCGCGGGCTCGTGGCGATCCGGGTAGTTGGGGTGGGTGGCGTGGGCCATGTCACCGGAGGCGACGACCGAACCGGCGAGGGCGGCCAGGTAGTCCGCGCGACCACCGCCGCGGGCGAGCACGATCCGCTCCAGCACGGCGGGCAGCAGATCCGACTGCGCGCCCCGATCGGACTGGCTGCCGACCTCCTCGTGGTCGAACATCACCAGCACCGGCGTCGCGGCGCCGGGATCGTCGATGGCGGCGAGAAAGGCCTGCAACCCCGCGTAGCAGGTGCCCTGGTTGTCCAGGCGGGGCGCGCTCACCAGGTCGTTGTCGCGCCCGACCAGCGTGCTCGGGGCCAGATCGTGGGTCATCAGTTCCCAGCCGAGCACGTCGGCGCCGTCGACCCCGGCCCGCTCGGCCACGAAATCCAGGAACGACGCCGGCGCGTCACCGGTCCCCCAGATCGCGTTGACGTGCCGTTGCGGATCCAGCGTCACCCCGCGCCGATCCTCGGACAGGTGGATCGCCAGCTGCGGCACCCGCAGGATCGGCTCGTCGACGCGCACCAGCACATCGCGCATCCGCGCGCCCTCGCGCACGCTCAAGCGCCCGGAGACCCCGAGTTCGCGGTCCAGCCACGAGTTCAGCCACGCGCCGCCGTAGGGCTCGAGCCCGACCAGCTGCCAGCCCGCGCCCGCCAGATCGGGATGCTGCTTCACCCGCAGATTGGGGCTGTCGGTGTGCGCGCCGACCACCCGGAACGGGTCGGTGGGCGCCGCGTCGTAGTCGGCCCACGCGATGAGCGAACCGCCGCGCACCACATAGTGTTTCCCACCCGCGCTCTCCCACGGCTGCGCCTCCGACAGCGGCGTGAACCCGTTCGCCGCCAATTCCTCCGCGACGGTCGCGCACACGTGGAAGGGCGACGGCGAAGCGTCGATGAAGGCGCACAGGCCACTCGCCGTGGCCGCGGTCAGAGATACAGGCATATTCGCGATCGTATCTTTCCCCTAGCCTGGAGGGGTGGGGACTGTGGACTCGGACCACCGGCCCGATGGCGGCTGGGATTTCGCTGGTCCGGCCGATGCCGTCCCGCCGGGTGCCGCGATCATCGGCTACCGCGACACCGCGGGGACCGGCGTCGATCTGCGCGTGGCCGGGGCCGCGGTGGTCACCGTACTGATCGAATTCGGGGAACACGGACTGGTCGTCGACGACGTGTCCGGCAGCCGCAGCCTGGGCGGTTTCGTCGCCGGAATGCCCATCGAACCCATGCGCATCCGTGGTGCGCGGGCGGCGTGTATCGAGGTTCGGCTCTCGCCGGTCCTGGCCTATTCGCTGCTCGGCGTCGCCCCGTCGGAACTGGGCCGTGGCGCGCTCGCCCTCGACGACCTGTGGGGCTCGCGCGCCCAGCGCCTACGCGACCAGCTCGCGTCCGCGCGGACCTGGGACGACCGTTTCGCGCTGACGAAAGCGTTTCTGGCACAGGGCGACCGGCCGACGAAAGCCCCCGATCCGGAGGTGCTCGCCGGCTGGGATCGCATCCTCAGCACCGGCGGCCGGGTCCGCATCGGCGCGCTGGCCACATCACTCGGCTGGAGCAACAAGCGATTGTGGACGCGGTTCGAGTCTCAGATCGGCCTGACCCCCAAGCGGGCGGCGATGCTGGTCCGGTTCCGATCGGCGGTCGACGGCCTCCTGGCCGGCCGCCCGGCCGCCGAGGTTGCGGCGGACTGCGGATACGCCGACCAGGCTCATCTGTGTCGCGATGTGTCGATCTTCGCGCACCGCACCCCGGGCACGCTGGCCACGCACTATCTGCCCACCATCGCCAAGCACCGATACCGGGCGTGGGGAAATTTCTTCCAATACCCCGAGGGGGCCATCGCCCGATAGTTGTGCCGTGACCACGACTTTCGATCCAGCCGAGCTCCAGCTCGCCCTCGAGACCATCCATCGCGCCGGCCTGCCCGGTGTCTTCGCCGAGGTACGCGCCGCCGACGAGAGCTGGCGCGGCGCCGCCGGCGTCGCCGATCTCGCCACCGGCCGCCCCGTCACCGCCGATATGCGACATCGCGTCGGCAGCATCACCAAGACATTCACCGCCGCCGCCGTCCTGCGCCTGGTCGAGGACGGCCTGATAGAGCTCGACACACCCATCGGCAGGCACCTGCCGCACCTGGTTCCCGGCGAACGCGGCGCCGCGATCACGATCCGGATGTTGATCGACCACACCAGCGGGCTCGCCGACATCCTGCCGCACGCCTATCCGTCCCTCGCCGCCTTTCCCGACCTGACGAAAACGACCCCGGCCAGCCTCGACGACAACCGATTCACCCGATTCGTCCCGGCCGACCTGATCGCGCTCGGCGTCGCGGCACCCGCCACCGGCACGCCCGGCGGTACACCTGGCGTGTACTCCAACACCAACTACCTGCTCCTGTGCGAACTCGTCACGGCGGTGACCGGCCTGCCCGCGCGGGACTACATCACCGCCGCCGTCATCGAGC
Organism: Nocardia neocaledoniensis; assembly: GCF_029868625.1. Taxonomy (GTDB): domain Bacteria; phylum Actinomycetota; class Actinomycetes; order Mycobacteriales; family Mycobacteriaceae; genus Nocardia; species Nocardia neocaledoniensis_A. Next base: position 23,400 of record NZ_JARWOJ010000178.1, read on the forward strand.
CCGCCGGGCTAGGTGAGACCGAACTCCCCACGGGACCGGAGCTCGACGGACCGCATTCGCTGCACTACGAGGCCTGGTTCGGCATGATCGACCCACCGCGCGACTACAGCGTCTACGACATGTCGTGGGTGGGCCCCGGGGCAGCGCTCATCTCGACCGTCACCGATCTGAACCGGTTCTACCGGCTGCTGCTGGCGGGCGAGATCATCAGCTCCTCGTCGCTGGAACGGATGCGGCGCACCGGTCCGGTGGTCTCCTTCGAGGGAAAGATCATCGAATACGGACTCGGCCTACAGAAGATGACCATTCCCGGGCATGGGACCTACTGGGGCCATGAGGGTTCGGTGTGGGGCGGCGGCGCCATCTCCTGGATCAGCGCCGACGGCACGCGGCAGCTGTCGCTGGCGGTGAACATGCAGCGCTGGAACGATCTCGACGCCACTGGAAGGCCGGTGCCCCACCCCATCGACCACGCGCTCGGCGCCTTCGTCGAGCTCGCGTTGACCAGCTGATTCCGCGCTACAGGTCGGCGATGACAGCGAGCGCGGCGGCCAGCTCGCCGTAGCGGCGTACGCCGAGCCGCGCTCGCAGTTCGTCCTCGGCGAGCTGCTCCTGGGTCCTGACCCGGTCGACGACCTTGGCACCGAGGCCGCTCAGACCGATCAGGATGCGGCGGCGATCATCGGTCGCGGCGACGCGGAAGATCAGGCCGCGTTCGGCGAGATAATCGGCGTGCCGGGTGGCGGAGGACGGCGCCAACCGCGCCGCGGCCGCCAATTCGGACATGGTCATGCCGTCATCGGTGGAGAGCTGGGAGAGAATGGCCCAGTGATCGGCGGTGAGATTGTCGGCGGACAGGGCCGATTCCAGCCGGCGAACCCAGTTGCGTTCCGCCGAACGCAGCGCACCGTGCAGTGTGGAAGACCCACTTATGATGGACACCGATCGCATTTCCCACCTGCCGACATGATTTCAAAGCGATAGAGTACAGAATGCCAACGCGCGACGAGAGTCGGAACGAGACGATCGAGATTCTCTCGATCGTGCCGACGCAGGGCCCCGCGGGCATCATCGCCCCCTCCTGCACCGCCGCGATTTCCCTCGCCGTCGATGAAATCAATGGTGGCACAGGAATTCTCGGTCGGGAAATTCGGCTGACGACCATCGACGGCGGCCGCTCCCCCTATGCCGTCGCCGCCGAGGTCGAGGCATTTCTCGCGACCGGAATGGTCGGCGCGATCACCGGTTGGCACACCTCGGCGGTACGCCGAGCGGTCGCCGACGCCGTCGACGGCCGGGTCCCCTACCTGTACGCGACCGACCACGAAGGCCTGCCCGACGAACGCCCCGGCGTCCTGCTGGTGGGCGAACATCCCGACCAGCAGACCGTGCCCGCGGTCGCGTGGCTCGGCCGCGAACTCGGCGTGCGCCGGTGGGCGGTGATCGGCAGCGACTACATCTGGCCGCGCCAGACCGTCAACGCGCTGCGCCGCGCCCTACCCTCGCCGACCGACATCGTGCTCGAGCAGTACGTCCCGCTCGGCACCACCGATTTCCACGCGTTCCTCGACAGCCCGGCACTCGCCCGCGCCGACGGGGTGCTGATCCTGCTGGTCGGCGCCGACACCGCCCGCTTCAACCGCCAGTTCACCGCGGCGGGTCTGGCCGACGCGATGCCCCGGCTGAGCCCGGCCGTCGACGAGAACGTGTTGCTCAGCGGAGGCCCGGGCGCCAATGCGAACCTGTTCGTCGCCTCCGGCTTCTTCGTCGACGAGCACACCGCCGACGGTCGCGACCGGCGCGCCCGCTACCGCGAACACCAGGGCCGGTTCGCACCCGCGCTCACCACGTTCAGCAATTCCACCTACGAGGCGATGCACCTGCTGCGGACCCTGGCCGACACGGTGGGCACCCTCGACGTGCCGACGATCACCGAGCGCCTCGCCACCGGCGTCTTCCTGGACGGACCGTCCACGCGCCGCGGCTTCATCGGAAACCAAGCCGTCGGCCCCGCGTTTCTCGCGAGAGCCGACGGCGTGGATTTCGAGATCTTGGACCGGCTGGGCTGATCAGGCCCCGACCAGGCTGTCGATGACTGAGTAGAACATGCCAAGACCGTCGTCGCTGGGACCGGTGAGCGCCTCGGTGGCGTGCTCGGGGTGCGGCATCAGGCCGACGACCCGGCCGTTGGCCGAGGAGATACCCGCGATGCCACGCTGCGAGCCGTTCGGGTTGTCGCCCGCGTAGCGGAACACCACGCGACCCTCGCCCTCGAGCTCGTCGAGCACCTGCGCCGAGGCCTGGTAGCGGCCCTCGCCCGACTTGAGCGGGATGAGGATCTGCGCGCCCTGCTCGTAGCGGGAGGTCCAGGCGGTGTTCGTCGCCTCGACCTGCAGCCACTCGTCGCGGCAGATGAAGTGCAGGCCCTCGTTGCGGGTGAGCGCGCCGGGCAGCAGGCCCGCCTCGCACAGCACCTGGAAGCCGTTGCAGATGCCGAGCACCGGCAGGCCCTGACCGGCCGCGCGCACGACCTCGCCCATCACCGGCGCGAACCGGGCGATGGCGCCGCAGCGCAGGTAGTCGCCGTAGGAGAAGCCACCGGGCACGATCACCGCGTCGACACCCTTGATGTCGGCGTCGGCGTGCCACAGGCTCACGGCCTCGGCACCGGCCAGCCGCACCGCGCGGGCGGCGTCGACATCGTCGAGCGTGCCGGGGAAAGTAATGACGCCGATACGCGCGCTCACGAGACCCGAACGACCTTCCAGTCCTCGATCACCGTGTTGGCCAGCAGCGCCTCGGCGATCTGCTCGAGCTCGGCGTCGGAGACACTCTCGTCCACCTCGAGCTCGAATCGCTTGCCCTGCCGCACATCCGAGATTCCGGCGAATCCCAGACGCGGGAGCGCGCCGACCACGGCCTGTCCCTGGGGATCCAGGATCTCGGCCTTCGGCATGACCTCGACCACGACTCGTGCCACGCGTTGCTCCTCATGTGGTGTGGGGGTTACGGAGAAATCCTAGTTGACCCGGCCGTCGCGCCCGCCTTCCGGGGTCGCGGCGGCTTAGCATCGGGTACATGCGCATCGCCCACTTCGGTCATTCCTGCATCCTCGTGGAACTGCACGGCACGAAAGTGCTGTTCGATCCGGGCACCTTCGCGCACGGCTTCGAGGGCATCACCGGGCTGGACGCGATCGCGGTGACCCATCAGCATCCCGACCACATCGACCCGAACCGGATCGAGGCCCTGATCGAGGCCAATCCGACGGCGCGCCTGCTCTCGGACCCGCAGACCGCGCAGCAGCGCGCCGAGGGCTGGGAGCCGGTCTCGGCCGGTCAGGTGCTCGAGCTCGGCGAGCTGCAGATCACCGGTGGCGGCGGCAGGCACGCGGTGATCCACCCCGACATCCCGGTGATCGACAACACCGTCTTCCAGCTCGGCACCGCGGCGGACCCGGCCCAGCTCGTACACCCGGGCGACTCGCTGTGGGTGCCGCCGGTGCCGGTCGGCGTCCTGGCCATCCCGGCCGCCGCGCCGTGGATGCGCATCTGGGACGCCGTCGACTACCTGCGCGCGGTCAATCCCCGCACCGCCGTTCCCATCCACCACGGTGTCATCGATCCGGCGGCCCACGGCGTCTATTTCGGCAGGTTGACCGAGATGGCTCCGGCCGGAACCGAGTTCCGGGTGATCCAGCCGGAGGACCAGGCGCAGTTCTGAGTCAGCGGTAGCTGCTCAGGAACAGCGCCTCGGCCAGCGCCATGTGTTCGATCTCGCTCGGGTCGACACTCTCGTTGGGCGCGTGGATCAGGCACTTCGGCTCCTCCACGCCGATCAGCATGATCTCCGCCTGCGGATAGGTGTCGGCGAAGACATTGCACAGCGGGATCGAGCCGCCCTGGCCCTCGGTGGTCACCGCGCGCCCGTACGAGGTCGCCATCGCCTGCTCGAGCGCCGACCTGGCAGGCCCGTGCTCGGACGCGACGAACGGCTCGCCGAGCGCCTCGACCTCGATGTCGAGACGCGCGTTCCACGGCACGTGCGCGCGCAGGTGCTTCTCCAGCAGGTCGTATGCCTGCTTGGGCTCGGTGCCCGGCGGAATCCGCAGGTTGAGCCTGGCCCGGCTGGTCGGCTGGATCGCCGCCGACGATCCGACGACCGCGGGCACGTCCATGCCGAGGACGGTCAGCGCGGGCCGCGCCCACACCATGTCGGAGACGGTGCCGCTGCCGAGCAGGTCGACTCCGTCGAGCACGCCCGCGTCGGCGCGGAAGTCCTCGACGGGGTACTGCACGCCGGTCCACTGCTGATCGTCGGTGAGACCGTCGATGGTGGTGTTGCCGTCCTTGTCCCGCAGCGAGGCCAGCAGCTGGATCATCGCCGCCAGCGCGTCCGGCGCCGGCCCGCCGAACATGCCGGAGTGCATCGGCCCCCGCATCGTCTCGAGGGTGACAACGACATTCACGTTGCCGCGCAGGGTCTGAGTGAAAGTGGGCACGCCGACCGCGAAGTTGCCGCAGTCGGCGACCAGGATGACATCGGCGCTGAGCAACTCGGGGTTGGCGACGACGAATTTCTCCAGCCCGCCGGTGCCCTGCTCCTCCGAGCCCTCCGACACCACCTTGATGCCGATCGGGAAGTCCGGTCCGATCGCGCGCAGCGCCGTCAGGTGGGTGACGATATTGCCCTTGCAGTCGGCCGCGCCGCGCCCGTACCAGCGCCCGTCCTTCTCGGTGAGCGTCCAGACCGGCGTCTGCCAGGCGGCGTCGTCGAGCGGCGGCTGCACGTCGTAGTGGCAGTACAGCAGGACCGTCGGGGTTCCTGGCGGGCCCGGCTTGTGCCCGATGACCGCCTTGCTCCCGTCGGGCGTCTCGTGCAGGCCCACCTCGGTGAGCCCGGCCGCGCTGAACGCGTCGGCGACCCACTGCGCGGTCCGCTCGCACCCTTCGGCGGGGAACTGGCGCGGATCGGCGACGGATTTCAGCGAAACGAGCTCGGCCAGATCGGTTTTCGCCCGGCCCATCAGGCCGGCGATCTCGCCGCGCAGCGCGTCCACATCGGGGGCTTCGGTCATCGATCCCGCCTCACTTCGTCGTATCGTCCAGCTTCAGGGTGTCCAGATGAGAAAGGTAGTCCCGCAGTCGATCCGGGCAGTAGACCGCGATCGTGAGACCGACCGCCTCGGCGGTGTCGCGCGGCCCGATCACCGGGCGCTGGCCGGGTCCGGACGCGCCGTTGCTCAGCGAGGCCTGGTATTTCGCCTTGATCAGCGGCGAACTCGGGTCCTGGCACACCGAGCCGCCGTCGTCACCGAGCGCGGTCGCGATCACCTCGGGCTCCGGCGCGGGAAGCCCGGCGGCGAGCAGATTGTCGTGTAGCTGTCGGGCTTTGGTGTCCGCCTGGGTGTTCTCCCGAATCGCGGTGAAGGTGAACAGCCCGGTCAACGCGAAGACCACGAGCAAGACCGCGGCCGTGAGGTAGATCCAGCGGCGCTTCTGTTCGGGGGCGTCTCCGGTCGTCATGCCTTCTCCCCTTCCGGAACGGCGAATTTCCAGCTGTCCCTGCGATTTCGGTAGAACAGATACGGAATGAGCAGGCCGACGATGCCCATGCCGCCGCCGACGATGAGCACATACACCCACGGACTGCCCGCGCCGAATTGTGAGGGTGGCACGAAACCGATGGCGAACGCGGCGATCGAGGACGCGGCGCCGAGCGCGCACAGCGCCAGCAACGCGGGCGCGCGATAACCACGGGGATGATCGGGATCGTCTCTGCGTAGTTTCGCCGCCGCCGCGAACATCAGCACATACATGATCAGATACACCTGCGTGGTGATCACCGACAGAATCCAGTACGCGCTGGAGACATTCGGGATGAACGCGTACAGCAGCGCGATCAGGGTGGTGAAAATGCCCTGGGCCACCAGCATGTTCTGCTGCACGCCGTGTTTGTTGAGCCGGGTCAGGATCGGCGGCAGATAGCCCTCGCTGCGCCCGATCAGCAACAGGCCCTTCGACGGCCCGGCCAGCCAGGTGAGCATGCCACCGAGCGCGGCCGCCACCAGCGCGATGCCGACGATCGGCGTCAGGAAACCGACCCCGAAATGGCTGAAGAATCCGTCGAAGGCCTGCATCACGCCCGCGGTGAGACTCAGGCTCGCCGAGGGGACGACCCAGCTGATCGCCAGCGCGGGCAGAATGAAGATCACCAGCACCAGCCCCATGGCCAGGAACATCGCCTTCGGGAATTCCTTGGCCGGATTCCTCAGCGACGACACGTGCACCGCGTTCATCTCCATGCCCGCGTAGGACAGGAAGTTGTTGACGATCAGCACCAGGCTGGCCAGGCCCGTCCACGCGGGCAGCAGGTGACTCGAATCCATCGGCGCCGCAGACGGATTGCCCTGCGCGAGGAACACAAGGCCGAGCACCACGAGTACCGTTCCCGGGATCAGCGTGCCGATCACCAGGCCCATACTCGACAGGCCCGCCACCGTCTTGGTGCCCTGCGAGGACACGTACACGCCCGCCCAATAGACGGTGATGATCACGATCGCCACATACAGACCGTTGGACGCCAGCGACGGATGAATGATGTAGGCGAAAGTGCTCGCGACATAGGCGAGCAGGCTCGGGTAGTAGAAGATCGTCATGGCGAACTGGCACCAGACGGCGAGAAAGCCGAGCGGCTTGTTCAGCCCGTCGCCCACCCATTTGTAGACGCCGCCCTCCCAGCCCGACGCCAATTCCGCCGCGACCAGCGAGGTCGGGAGCAGGAAGAGAATCGCGGGGATCACATACAGGAAGACACAGGCCAATCCGTAGACGGCCATGGTGGGGGCCGAGCGGAGGCTGGCCACCGAACTCGTGGTCATCAGCGCCAATGTGACCCAGGACAGATACTTCGTCGTCGTCGCGGCTTTCGTCGCGGTGCCCGTCATCAACGCTGCCTCCTGCTGTGAATGCACAACTAGCGGAAACCCTTGATCAACTGCTCACGCATAGTAACCGCCGAGCATCCTCCAGATACGCTCGAATCGAGCACTTTCGCGCGAAATCGTTGCAGAATTCCGTTGGAGCTAACACCTGGCAGTGCACCCCCTGACTGGAGCCCCCATGGCCGAGAATCCGGATCCCCACGACCTTTTCAGCCTTCCCGGTTTCACCCGCCCCGCACCGCACGGCGGCTTTCCCGCCTACGAGCTCTTCCCCGAGGTCGCCTACGAGATCGTCCACGACGAACTGTTGCTCGACGGCGTCGCCCGCATGAACCTGGCCACCTTCTGCACCACCTGGATCGACGAACCCGCCCGCAGGCTGATGGCGGAGTCGCTGGACAAGAACATCGTCGACAAGGACGAATACCCCCAGACCGCCGAGCTCGAGCACCGCTGCGTCCGGATGCTCGCCGACCTGTGGCACGCGCCCGACCCGGCGACCACCCTCGGCACGTCCACCACCGGTTCCAGCGAGGCCGCGATCCTCGGCGGGCTGGCGGCCAAGTTCCGCTGGCGGGCGCGCGGCGGGACCGGCACCCCGAACCTGGTGAGCGGCCCGGTCCAGGTGTGCTGGGAGAAGTTCGCCCGCTACTTCGATGTCGAGCTGCGGCAGGTGCCCCTGCGCGGCGACCGCTACACCCTGCATCCCGACGACCTGGCGACCTACTGCGACGCGAACACCATCGCGGTGGTGCCGACCTTCGGCCAGACATTCACCGGTTTGTTCGAGGAAGTCGCCGCGATCAGCGCGGCCCTCGACCGACTCCACGCGAACGGCGGACCGGACATCCCGATCCACGTCGACGCGGCCAGCGGCGGCTTCCTCGGACCGTTCACGGCCCCGGATCTGGTGTGGGACTTCCGGTTACCGCGAGTGAAGTCGATCAACGCCTCCGGTCACAAGACCGGGCTCGCGCCGCTCGGTGTCGGCTGGGTGGTGTGGCGCGAGGCCGCCGACCTGCCGAGGGAACTGGTCTTCGACGTCGACTACCTCGGCGGCCACATGCCGACCTTCAACCTCAACTTCTCCCGGCCCGGTGGCCAGGTGATCACCCAGTACTACGACTTCATCCGGCTCGGCCGCGCCGGCTACACCCGCGTGCAGTCCGCGATCTATCTGGTCGCCCGGCATTTCGCCGAGGGGCTGCGCGCGCTGGGACCGTTCGAGCTGATCCACGCCGGCGAGCCCGAGCGGGGCATCACGGCGGTGGCGTGGCGGCTGGCCGACGGCGCCGACTACAACCTCTACGACCTGTCCGATCGGCTGCGGGTCCGTGGCTGGCTCATCGCCGCCTATCCGCTGCCCGCCGATCGGCAGGACGAGACCATCATGCGGGCGGTGTTCCGGCACGGCTTCACCGTCGACATGGTCCAGTTGCTGCTCGCCGACATCCGGCGCGGCCTGCGCCAGCTCTCGGACAACCCCCGGCGCACCCCGCTGACCAGAGCGGAAGCGGGCGGGTTCACCCACGACGCCAGGCCGGAGGTGCCGGAACAAGGGCCACCGCCGCGCGCGTAATCGCCGATGCGCGCGGCGGTGGCGGTCAGGCAGCCTTGGCCGCGGTGAACGGTTCCCAGCGGTACACGTCGCTGCGCGCGCCGTGGTAGAGCGCGAGGTCGACGGCGTCGAGCATCGCCTGGCGCGGGCCCGAGCGCTGCAGCTGCGCGGCCGAGATCGCCAGGCGCAGGATGCCGCCCCGGCGGGCCGTGCGGGCGGCGCCCATCACCAGGGCCCGACACCACCACGGTTCGGCGCGGAAACCCTCGCCGATCCCGTACACCCTGGCCTTGCTCGTCGTGGCGCGTTCGAGGTCGGTGATGGTGGTCAGGCCGAGCGCGAGCCGGAAACCCACGTCGGGCAGGGCCGCCAGCGCGCCTGCCGAGGCGTCCCAGCGCGGCGCCGCGAACAGCCGGGTGCGCAGCTCCACCTGCTCCATCACACGGTCGGCCGCCTTGAGCCGCAGCGTGGCCTCGTGCCGCGGCAGGCTCGCGAACTCGGCCCGCCTGCGCTTGGTCGCGGCCTGGTCGTACCCGTGCAGCACGATCGCGTCGCCCTCGTGGCGCCTGCCACGCAGCCACGACTGCGTCGCCGGATCGTCGACCAGCCGGTACTTGCCCTTCAGCCGGGGCGCGACCAGCAGCGACAGCCGCACCTCCCGCTGGTCCATCTCGGCCGCGAACTCGATCGCGGCGTCGCGGGTGGTGTCCCGGATCCCCGACACGGAAACGATCAGCTCAGCGTTCATGGACCAACGGTGTCAGCCCCAGGTGACACCCGCGTGCTGCACCGATGACGCCCCGACGAACATCACCGCACGCCTCTAGACGCCGGACAGACCGACCTTGTCGAGGACCCAGGCGTACTCGAAGGCGACTTCCTTCCACTTCTCGTAACGGCCGCTGACACCGCCGTGACCTGCGCTCATCTCCGTCTTCAGCAGCAGTTCGCTGTCGCCGGTCTTGGTGTCGCGCAGCTTGGCGACCCACTTGGCCGGTTCCACGTAGAGCACGCGGGTGTCGTTGAGGCTGGTGATGGCCAGGATGGCGGGATAGTCCTTGGCCTCGACATTCTCGTACGGCGAGTAGGACTTCATGTACTCGTAGACGTCCTTGTCCGCCAACGGGTTTCCCCACTCGTCCCACTCGATCACGGTCAGCGGGAGCGACGGGTCGAGGATCGAGGTGAGTGGGTCGACGAACGGCACATTGGCCAGGACGCCGGCGAACAGCTCCGGCGCCAGGTTGGCCACCGCGCCGACCAGCAGACCGCCCGCACTGCCACCGTCGGCGATCAGCCGGTCCGCGGCGGTCACGCCGGAGTCGATGAGATGCTGTGCGCAGGAGACGAAGTCGGTGAAGGTGTTCTTCTTGCTCAGCGTCTTGCCGTGCTCGTACCAGAGCCTGCCCATCTCGCCGCCGCCGCGCACGTGCGCCACCGCGAACACCATCCCGCGATCGAGCAGCGAGAGCCGCGACACCGAGAAGGACGGGTCGATGCTCGCCTCGTAGGAGCCGTAGCCGTAGAGCAGCGTGGCCTTCGGGCCGTCGGCGGGAAGATCGCGGCGCTTGATGATCGAGATCGGAATCCGGGTGCCGTCGGCAGCCACCGCCCAATCACGGTGCTGTTCATAGTCTTTCGGCTCGTAACCACCGAGAACGGGCTGCTCCTTGCGCAGCAGCAGTTCACCAGTGGTCGGCACATAGTCGAACACCTGCATCGGGGTGATGAACGAGGTGACCCCGACCCGCAGCGTCGGCTGCTCCCACTCCGGGCTGGAACCCGCACCGGCGGAGAACAATTCGAGCCCGAAATCGAGCTCGGTGAGCTCGCCGTACCCGTCGGCGGTGAGCGGCCACACCGACAGCCGGGGCAGCGCGTCGCGCCGGTAGCTGAGCACCAGGTGGTTGGCGAAGGCGTCGATGTCCTCGAGCCGCACATCCTCGCGGTGTCCGACCAGGATGGTCATGTCCGACGGGTCGTCGGCGGGCGCCTCGGCCAGGACGAAGTTCTCCGCCTTCACCCCGTCGACCACGTCGTTGTGCAGGATCAGGAAGCGGTCCTCGCCGCCGATCACCGCGTGCTCGGCCGAGTACTCGACGCCCTCGCGGCGCGCGAGCAACACCCGGAACTCGCCCTCGGGGTTGTCGGACTCGAGCACCCAGCCCTCGGTGGTGATCTTGGAGCCGAGCCAGATCATCAGATACTTCTCGGAGCGGGTGGCGCCCACGCTCACCCAGTAGCGCTCGTCGGGCTCGTGGAACACCGTGACGTCGGCGTCGGACGCGGTGCCGACGCGGTGCCGCCACACGGTGTCGGGCCGCCAGGACTCGTCGACGGTCTGATAGAAGATGTGCGTCCCGTCCAGCGACCAGGTCGCGCCGGGCGCCGCGCCCGCCACCTCGTCGGGCAGCAGCTCACCGGTGCGCAGGTCCTTGATGCGCAACGTGTAGCGCTCGTCGCCGGTGCTGTCGACAGAGTAGGCCAGCAGATTGCCGTCGTGGCTCAGCGAGAAGGCGCCCAGCGCGAAGAAGTCGAGGCCCTCGGCGAGGACGTTGCTGTCGAGCAGCACCTGTTCGCCCTCGATCACCGTGTCGACCTCGAGCTGCGGCGGGGTCCAGGCATCGATGCCTTCGGCGGTCGCGTCGATCGGACAGCGGCAGTGCACCCCGTATTGCTTGCCCTCGAAGCTGCGCGAGTAGTACCAGTACTCGCCCAGCCGCGTCGGCACCGACAGGTCGGTCTCCTGGGTGCGCGCCTTGATCTCGTCGAAGATCTTGTCCCGCAGCGGCTGCAGCTGGCCCGTCCGCGCCTCGGTGTACGCGTTCTCGGCCTCCAGGTACGCGATGACCTCGGGGTTCTCCTTGTCCCGTAGCCACTCGTACTCGTCGACGAACGTATCGCCGTGGTGCACCCGCTCGGTGGGCACCTTCTTCGCGCTCGGCGCCGACACCGTCACATTCTCGCCAGCCATGCGCTCCACCGTAGCCGTAGCCGTGGTCACCGGCCCGCCAACTCGGCCACGCCACGAACTGCGCCGTTCACTAGATTGGGTCGATGCGCACGATCATCGCCCTCCGCCTCGGCCTCGCCGTCGCGGCGCTGTGGGCGAGTACACCGGTGGCCTCGGCCGCCGTTCCGCTCGGCCACGCCGGTACGCCGCCGCCGTCTGCCGCGTTCACGAATGTGTTCCTGACCTGGGACGGACGGACCGAGACCCTGATCATCGACCCGTCGATCCAGGCGGAATCCGAGCAGGTCGCGGTGATCGTTCCGACGCCGAGCCCGGCGATCACGACACCCGTCGGCACCGGTTTCTTCGGCGAGCTGGCCGATCTCACCGCCCCCGAAGTCGTCGTGGAACGGCACTGGTTCACCACCGCCGAACCGCCGCAGGCCCAGCAGTTCATCAGTGTCTTCGGCGGGATGTCGCCACCCGGCCCGCCGCACACGTCCGGCTCGCTCGCCGCGGTCGACGCCTGGCTCGCCGCCCGTGACATCACCGTCGACGCCACGACGCTCGAGACGCTCGAGCAGTACCGGCGGGACGGCTGGTCGTTCACCGCCGTCCAGCTCGGCGCGATCGAGTACGGCGGCATGACCTTCGAGAACCCGGACGGGCACGTCTCGACGGAACCGTTCCTGCTCCGCTTCGACACCGATCGGCTGATCTACCCGATGCGGGCCGACCGTGGCGCCCCTGGACCGATGGCGACCAAGATGTACGTGTTGGCCGAGCATCGACTCGCACGGGCGGATGCCGATGCCCATCAGCACAACGTCGACATCGAGTTCGCCGGACGCCTCGCGCCGACCGACCGGGCGCTGCTGAACGAACCGATCCAGCGCGGCCACGACTACCTGACGGTCCTCACCACCACCGTCGCCGCGCCGTCGACGATCACGTCCGATGCCACCTTCGTCCGAGCAGCGAGCGATGAATCGTTCCGCCAGACCGTCACCCTCGTCGAGAACGTCGAGCTCTTCGGAGTGCCGCGCGGCTGGGTGTTCGTCGGCATCGGCCTCGCCGCTTCCGCCCTGGTCGGGGTCGTCGTGAGTCGACGCCGCGCCGACACCGACGCCTCGGCAACGTCCTGACTCATCACCTGATCGACCCCGCAGGCTCGGAGTGACTCGACGTCGGTGGCGTGGCGCCGGGCGGTGGCGGCCGAAGCTCAGCGTCGAGGTGTCACCGGCGTGCTGTCGCGGACGAGCTCTGGCATCGATCGGTGGCGTCCGGAGTCGTTGGGCGGGTGGGTATTTCTACGGATTGCCGGAGCGCCGGGAGGACGTAACCTGCTGCCATGGGGATGTGTGACAGTGTTCGAGCACTCGTGGTGACCGCCGGGGTGGTGCTGGCGACGGGTGCCGCGGCGCTGACACCGGCGACGGCGTGCGCCTGCGGCGGCGTCGTCGGCCGGGGCGACTCGGCGCAGGTCGACGGCGAGACCGCGGTGCTCGGCTGGGACGGGCGCCGCGAGTCGGTGCTGATGCGCCTGGACATGCGCTTCGAGGGTGCCGACGCGGCCCTGATCATGCCGACGCCGACACCGGCGACCGTCACGGCGGGCAGTTCCGCCGCGTTCGCCGAGCTGTCCCGGCTGACCGCACCGGAGGTGGTCACCGACCGTCGCTGGTTCGGCAGCGACACCGGCGAGACCTCGGGCGCCGCGCCGGGCTCCGGCCCGGAGGTCCTCGGACGGGTGCAGCTCGGACCGCTGGAGGCGACGACCCTGCGCGGTGGCGATCTGACCGGGGTCAGGGAGTGGTTGGACGCCAACGGCTATCAGCTGCGGCCGGAGGTCAGCGCGACCCTGGAGCCCTATCTGCGCGAGGGCTGGTCGTTCGTGGCCATGCGCCTGACCAGCGCGGCTCCCCTCTCGGGCGCGCTCGATCCGGTCCGTCTCACCTTCGACACGGATCGGCTGATCTATCCGATGCGCATGTCCGCCGCCGCGACCAAGCCGCAGTCGGTGCGGCTGTACGTCTTCAGCGACCACCGCGTCACGCGCACCGACCCGGACGCCGCGGCGCAGTCCACGTTCACCGAATTCGCTTCGCCCGTGGGCGAACTCACCGATCCTGACCTGGTGTCGCTGGCCGCGGGGAAGAACTACCTCACCCAGCTCTCCGTGCGGATCACCCAGCCGTCGGCCATCACCAGCGACTTCACGCTCGGCGCCGCGCCGGACGACACGATCGTGCGCGACCGGGTCGAGCGCACGGAGTACGTCGAAATCCTGGGCTTCCCGGCGGGGTACGTGCTGATCATCGTCGGGCTGTCGATCGTCGGTGTAGGCGCGGGCGCGGTATTGCGCCGCCGATCCACCCGATAACGCGCGACGACCCGGCTCGCGAAGGGGCCGGGTCGTCGAAGAACTGTCAGGCGCCGAGTGCCGGACCGATGGTCGGCCAGGAGGCGTGCAGCGCGTCTTCCCAGTAGGACCACGAATGGGTGCCGACCGGATGCCAGTCGATCTTCGCCGGGATGCCGACGGCGCGCAGCCGCTGCTCGAAGGCCACCATGCAGGTGTTGACGCCGAGCTCGATCGGACCGCCCAGGAAGATGTTCTCCGCCAGCTGCGGCTTGAGCTCGGCCTCGTGCGGGCCGGGGATGCCGGTGCCGGTCGACATGTACAGCGCCTTGCCGCGCAGCCGATCGGCCATCAGGGCCGGGTCGTGCGCGGTCCATTCGGGACTGCCCGGCGCGCCCCACATATTGCCCGGATTGCCGCCCCGGTTGGCGATGGAGAACATGATCGCGCCCGCCGCCATCGCACTGTCCGGGCACGCGCTGTACCCGGCGACGGCGCGGTAGAGGCCCGGGTGCCTGGCGGCCAGGATGTAGGCCGCGTTTCCGCCCATCGACAGCCCGCCGATGCCGTTGACGCCGTTGCCGTCGAACTCGGCGTCGATCAGGCCCGGCAGCTCCTGAGTGAGGAAGGTTTCCCACTTGTACCGGCCGAAGCGCGGGTCGTCGGCGATCCAGTCGGTGTAGTAGCTGGCCTGGCCGCCCAGCGGCATCACCACATTGACGTTCTTGCCGCGGAAGAAGGCTTCGGCGTCGGTCGCGTTGGTCCAGGTGCTCTGGCCGATGCCGGGGTCGAGGCCGTCGAGCAGGTAGTAGGTCGAGCGCGAACCGCCGCCGGCCGGGTGCAGCACCTGCAGGTCGATATTGCGGCCCATGGCGGGCGAGGTGACGGTGATGGCCGTCCGGGTGGAGCTGAGGTTGTTCATCCCGACGATCTGGGCCGCCGCCGCGGGGGCGGGGTGCACGATCGCGGGGCCGAGCAAGGCGATGGCGAATGCCAGCACTGAAGCAGCAACACCTGTACGACGCACAGTCCCACCCTCCATAACCGCATGCCAATGACAGTCCAAAGTAACCCACGGGTGAACGATCAGAAAGCATTCGGCGTTTTGGGCGTTTCGCCAGCAAACCCTCCGGTACGAGATGACCGGTTCGCCCGGAAGTCAGCGCGTGAGGGCGCCGCGAATGGACCCGGCGAGGTAATCGAGGTCGGCGCGCGGCGGCGAGGTCGGACGAGCGCGCAGCCCGAAACCGTCGCCCGGTGTCCGCGGGATCACGTGCAGATGCACATGGAACACTTCCTGGCCTGCCGTCACCCCGTCGGCGAGGAAGAAATTCACCCCGTCGGCGGCCACCTCGCTGGCGCGCAGCGCGGCGGCGATCCGCTGCCCCACCTGGAACAGCTTGCCGCCGAGCGCGGGATCGAGATCGGCCAGGCTCGGCGCGGCCACCTTGGGCACCACGAGCACATGCCCCGGCGTCACGGGACGGATGTCCATGAAGGCCAGGCAGTCGTCGTCCTCGTAGACCTTGGAGGCCGGCGCCCGGCCCGCGACGATGTCACTGAAGATCGTGTAGGGGTTCACACCCCATCCTAAAATGCCCGCCAGACGCCGCGCCCTGGTGCGAATACCCGGACGCGGCATCGGGACTCAGAGGATCGGCGACGGGCTGTAGCGCGCGGCTTCCGGGTTGGCCTCGACCAGCTTCTGCACCTGCGCGATCACTTCGGACACCTGATCCGAGGCGGCGCCGATGAACGCCGACTTGTCCGCCAGCGCGGCGTCGAGCGCGGCGCGGTCGAGCGGCATGCGGTCGTCGGCGGCGAGACGGTCCAGCAGATCCGGCTCGCGGCCCTGCTCGCGCATGGCCAGCGCCACCGCGACGGCGTGCTCCTTGATGACCTCGTGCGCGGTCTCGCGACCCACCCCGGCGCGCACCGCGGCCATCAGGATGCGCGTGGTGGCCAGGAACGGCAGGTACCGGTCGAGCTCGCGCGCGACCACGGCCGGGTAGGCGCCGAACTCGGCGAGCACGGTCAGGAACGTCTCGGTCTGGCCGTCGATGGCGAAGAAGGCGTCGGGCAGCGCGACGCGGCGCACCACCGAGCAGAACACGTCACCCTCGTTCCACTGCGCGCCCGCGAGCTCGGCCGCCATCGAGCCGTAGCCGCGCAGCACGACCTGCAGCCCGTTGACGCGCTCGCAGGAGCGGGTGTTCATCTTGTGCGGCATCGCCGACGAACCGACCTGGCCGGGCTGGAAGCCCTCGGTGACCAGCTCGTGGCCCGCCATCAGCCGGATCGTGTGCGCGAACGAGGACGGGCCTGCACCCAGCTGCACCAGCGCCGACAACACGTCGTGATCGAGCGAGCGCGGGTACACCTGGCCGACGCTGGTGAACACGTTCGCGAAGCCGAGGTGGGTGGCCACCTGCTGTTCGAGCGCGGCCAGCTTGCCCGCGTCACCGTCGAGCAGGTCGAGCATGTCCTGGGCGGTGCCCATCGGGCCCTTGATGCCGCGCAGCGGGTAGCGGTCGATCAGATCGCGCAGGCGGGCGAGGGCGACGAGCACCTCGTCAGCGGCGGAGGCGAAGCGCTTGCCCAGCGTGGTGGCCTGCGCGGCGACATTGTGCGAGCGGCCTGCCATCACCAGCGCCTGGTACTCGGCGGCCCGCTCGGCCAGCCGGGCCGCGGTGGCCACGCCGTGGTCGTAGACGTGCTCGAGCGAGAGCCGGATCTGCAGCTGCTCCACGTTCTCGGTGAGGTCGCGGCTGGTCATGCCCTTGTGCACGTGCTCGTGCCCGGCCAGCGCGTTGAACTCCTCGATCCGCGCCTTCACGTCGTGGCGGGTGACCCGCTCGCGTTCGGCGATCGAGGCCAGGTCCACGTGGGCGATCACCCGCTCGTAGTCCTCGATCACCCCGGCGGGGACGTCGATGCCGAGCGCGGCCTGCGCCCGCAGCACCTCGAGCCACAGCCGGCGCTCGAGCACGATCTTGTTCTCGGGCGACCAGAGCGCGACGAGCTCCGGGCTGGCGTATCGAGTGGCGAGGACGTTCGGGACAAGGCTCACGAACGCTCAGTCTAATTGCCGCGCGCGTTCCAGCTGCTGGGGCATCATGTTCGGCACGACGGGCGGGGCGACGATGTCGATCATCTCCAGCAGACCGGCCCGTGCGGGGCGGCGCGGTTCGGGATGACCCTCGATCAGCGCGGCCACGACAGCGCCGTCGACGACGGCGACCAGACGGCGCAACTGCTCGGGGCGCACCACTCGATCGGAGCGGCGCAGCACGTCGGCGAGCAGGTCTTCGAGCTGGGTGCGTAGTCGGAGCTGGACCTCGCGTAACTCGGGGTGCCGAGCGGAGGCCACGGAGCGCTCGTAGCGCGCGATCAGCTGACCCCTGGCGTCGAGATCGCCGTCGTCGGGGCCGACCAGCAGGTCGAGGACGAGGTCGACCGTCGCCTCGGAGCCGCGGCGACGGTGGCTGACCTCACCGACCCGGCGGCGCATGGCGTCGAGTTCGATCGCGCCGCTGAACTCCACGGCGCGGGCGATCAGATCTTCCAGGGATTCGAAGTAGTAGGTGGTCGAGGCGAGCGGAAGATCGGCTCGCGACGCCACCGAGCGATGTCGCACCGCGTCGAAGCCACCTTCGAGCAACAGTTCAGCCGCCGCCGCCACCAGGGCCTGGCGACGTCGTTCGCCTTTCGGGGTCGTCGCGGTGGTCACCGTGCCATCGTGCCAGTCATCATCAGTTCAACCGTGCGCAATCGTCATCGGGGAAACGCGGGAAATAGGGATACCTGAGTTTTACCGCATCCCGGCAAAGATGTGTTCGTACTAGGCAAAGTTGTTGTCGCACATCACTGTTGAGTCCAGACTGGTCAGTCCTTCAGGAAGCGTCCCAACCGGTCCAGTGCTGCGGCGATGTCGTCGGTGGCGCCTGCGAAGGAGAAGCGAATCGTGCGAATGCCGTGCACGGTGTCGAAGTCGAGACCGGGCGCCAGCGCGACGCCGGTCTCGGCGAGCACGCGCTCGCACCAGGCCAGCGAGTCATTGGTCAAGTGACCGATATCGGCGTAGGCGTAGAAGGCGCCGTCGGCGGGCGCGAGGTCGGTGATCCCGATGCTCGGCAGCCCCTCCAGCAACAGCGCCCGGTTGCGCGCGTAGCGGCGCACGTGCCCGTCCAGCTCATCCTTGGCTTCCGGCCCGAAGGCGTGCACCGCCGCGTACTGGGAGATGGCGGGCGGGCACACCGTCATGTTCGAGGCCAGCCGCTGCAGCGCGGGCCGCAGATCGGCCGGCGCGAGCATCCAGCCCAGCCGCCAGCCGGTCATCGAGAAGTACTTCGACACCGAGCCGATCACCACCGCGCTGCGGGAGAACTCCCAGGCCGAGGCGGTCGGGGTCGAGTCGCCGAAGGTGATGCCGTGATAGATCTCGTCGGAGATCAGCAGCGTGCCGTGCGCCTCGCACCAGCGGGCCAGCGCGGCCAGCTCGGCCGGGTCGATCATGGTGCCGGTCGGGTTCGCCGGGCTCGCCACCACCAGACCGGCGGGCGGTTCGGGCAGCGCCTCGAGCATGGCGACGGTCGGCTGGAAGCGGGTCTGCGGGCCGCAGTCGAGTTCCACGACCGTGCAGCCGAGCGCCGTCAACGTGTTGCGGTAGGCCGGGTAGCCGGGCCGGGCCACCACGACCGTGTCGCCCGCGTCGAAGGCCGCGAGGAAGATCAGGGTGAACGCGCCGGAGGAGCCGGTGGTCACCACGACCTCGTCCGGGTGCACGTCGTAGCCGTAGGTCTCGCTGTGATGGCCCGCGATCGCCTCGCGCAGGGGCAGGATGCCGAAGGTCTCGGTGTAGCCGAGCAGCTCGTGGTCGATCGCGGCCCTGGTCGCGCGCAGCACCGGGGCCGGCGCCTGCGTGGAGGGCTGGCCCGCGGCGAGGACGAGCACGTCACCGTGCGTTCTGGCCCGCTCGGCCGCCGCCTTCCACACGTCCATCACGTAGAAGGGGGGAATGGTCGACCGGCGCGATTGTCTGGACACCCCGAAAACGGTAGAGCACCCGGATGCGGGCGTTCACCGATATGGTCGGCACAATGGCTCCGACAGCGAATACGCAGCCACCGACGCAGCAGGCGAGGCCGCGTCGGGGCAGGTACGCGGGGGCAGCATGGAGTGGGTGAAGACGGCGCGAGCGCGACGGCGCGCGTCATCGACGGTCGACACCACGGCGGCCGACGACACGTCTTCCGGCACCGATGCCGCGGCGCCGACCGAGCCCCGGCACGGCGCCGCTGTGGAATCCGACGTGAACGTCGACCGGGCGCCGACCTCGGATACGCCCACCACGGCCAACACCGCACCTGTCGTCGCGCACCGCGCCGAAGCGGGGTCGGCTGCGAACGCGGGCGCCACGCACGACACGGCA
The DNA here is from genome assembly GCF_029868625.1 of Nocardia neocaledoniensis. GTDB lineage: Bacteria > Actinomycetota > Actinomycetes > Mycobacteriales > Mycobacteriaceae > Nocardia > Nocardia neocaledoniensis_A. The sequence goes on from NZ_JARWOJ010000178.1 coordinate 42,647, forward strand.
GCCCACACCGAGATCGACACGACGGCCGACAGCTCGGCCGACGACACGACCACGGCCGACAGCTCGGCCCGCGACACAACCACGACCGACGACTCAGCCGGCGACGGGGCTGCAGACGGTGCTGCGGCGCACAAAGGTCCGCGGCGCCGGGTGTTCACCGCCAATGGGCATATCCTGCAAGCGGATTGGCGTGCGCAGCTACGCCCGGCGATCGGTGTGCGTGAGCGGACGCGGGGGTGGGTCGCGGCGCATCCGGTGGTCGGCGAGATCGTGGGCGAATTGCGTGGTGGCGAGCTGCGCAAGGTCTTCTGGGTGCGGCCCAAGGCGCTGACCGAGACGCTGTGGGAGCGGCGGCCGAGCCGGGAACGCGTGCGGCGGGTTCTGCTGGAACGGCGGGTGCTGATCGCCGGGGTCGCGGTGGTGGCGGTGTTCGTCGCCGCCGACGCCCAGCGCGCCGACGTGCCGAGTGATCGCCCGGTGACGCTGGGCGAGGCACAGCACGTCGCGATCGCCTACACCCCGCAGCTACTTCCGAATCCGCAGTCGTCGAGCCGCCTGCTCGCCGCCATCGCCGCCGGTGAGAAACGGCGCGAGGCCGCCGTGGTCGCCGCCGCGGCCCGCGCGACGCTGGAACGCGCCAAGGCCGAGGCCGCGGCCGCCGCCTCCGGCGAATGGCAGGACTGGATGGGCCAGCGCGCCCCCGTGGTCCCCGGCGTGCTGGTGCCGGGCTCGACCCCCTCGGGCGGCGGTTTCAGCCTGCCCGCGAAGGGCGCGTTCACCTCGGGCTTCGGCTCCCGCTGGGGCACCATGCACCGCGGCATCGACATCGCCGCCCCCATCGGCAGCCCCATCTACGCCGTCGCCGACGGCACCGTCGTCGAGGCGGGCCCGGCCCAGGGCTTCGGCCTGTGGGTTCGCATCCGCCACGACGACGGCACCATCAGCATCTACGGCCACATGTACGACTTCTTCGTCTCCCAGGGCGAACGCGTCCCCGCCGGCATGCAGATCGCCCGCATCGGCAACCGCGGCGACTCCACCGGCCCCCACCTGCACTTCGAGATCGTGCAGAACGGCCAGCACGTCGACCCGCAGGCCTGGCTGGCCCTGCACGGCCTCAGCCTGACCTGACCGCCGGACCTACTCGGCCGCGACCGCCCGTTCCGGGATGACGACCTCGGTGGCGCCGATGTCGGTGCGGAAGTGGCTGCCGGGCAGCTTGATCTGGGCCAGGCGGGCGTAGGCGCGTTCCCTGGCCTGGGCGAGGTCCGCGCCGACGCCGACGACATTGAGGACACGGCCGCCCGCGGAGACCAGGGCCTTGTCCTCGCGCTGGCCGGTGCCCGCGTGCAGGACGAGGGTGTCGCCGTCGAGGCTGTCCTCGGCGCCGGTGATCACGTCGCCGGTGCGCGGCCGGGCCGGGTAGTTCTCGGCGGCCAGGACGACCGTGATCGCGGCGCCGTCCTTCCAGCGCGGCGCCTCGACCTCGGCCAGGCGGCCGGTGGCGGTGGCGTGCAGCAGTTCGGCGAAGGGGCTGTCGAGCAGCGCGAGCACGGCCTGGGTCTCGGGATCACCGAAGCGGCAATTGAATTCGACGACGGCGGGCCCGTTCGAGCCGACCGCGAGCCCCGCGTACAGCAGGCCGGAGAACGCGCTGCCCCGGCGCACCAGCTCGGCCGCGACGGGCTTCACCACGTCCTCGACGATCTCGGTCAGCGTCTCGGCGGGCAGCCACGGCAGCGGGGTGTAGGCGCCCATGCCGCCGGTGTTGGGCCCGGAATCGCCGTCGCCGACGCGCTTGTGGTCCTGCGCGGGCAGCAGCGGGACGACGGTCTCCCCGTCGACCAGACAGAACAGCGACACCTCGGGCCCGTCCAGGAACGATTCCAGCAGCACCGGATGACCCTGTTCGAGCAGCTCGGCGCCGTGGTCGCGGGCCGCGCGCCGATCGGCGGTCACCACCACGCCCTTGCCTGCGGCCAGGCCGTCGTCCTTGACCACCCAGGTCGGGCCGAAGCGATCGAGCGCCGCGTCCAGGTCGGCCGGGTTGTCGACGATCTCGCTGTGCGCGGTCCGCACACCCGCCGCCGCCATCACGTCCTTGGCGAACGCCTTGGACCCCTCGATCCTGGCCGCGTCGGCGGACGGGCCGAACACGGGGAAGCCGGCCGCGCGCACGGCGTCGGCGATGCCGAGCACCAGCGGCACCTCGGGCCCGATCACCACGAGGTCGGCGGCCACGTCGGTCGCGAGCGCGACGACGGCCTCGGCCGAGCAGGGGTCGACCTGGCGTAGTTCGGCCTGCTGCCCGATGCCGGGATTGCCGGGGGCCGCGATCACCGCCGTCACCGACGGATCCCGGCGCAGCGCCAGGACGAGGGCATGTTCACGGGCTCCGGAACCGATGACGAGTACGCGCACGGGTCACAGATTAGTCGCGCTCTTCGCGCGCGGTTCGCACGCCCCGGCCTGCCATCGAGTCGCGATATCCGGCGGCGGTGACCGTCGTTCCCGGCCCCCACCCCGCACCGGGAATTCACTCGCGCACGCCACCCGGGACGGGTTCGCTTGGGGGACAATGGGGTCGGCGCGACGATACGCACGCCGGGAACAGGCGAGGGGAGAACGTCATGGGTCTGCTCGACGGGATGATGGGCAACGCGGGTCGCATCGACCCGGCCGCCGCCCAGCAGGAGTACGCCAAGCTGTTCGGGCAGGGTGAGCAGGTGTATTCGGCGTTCATCCTGGTGCGCGACGCGATGCTGTTCACCAATCGGCGCCTGATCCTGGTCGACAAGCAGGGCGTCACCGGGCGCAAGGTGAGTTATCACAGCATCCCGTACCGGTCGATCACCCATTTCGCCGTCGAGACCGCGGGCACCTTCGACCTCGACGCCGAGCTCTACATCTGGATCGGCAGCGGCAACGAGCCGGTCAAGCAGCGTTTCAACCGGCAGGTCGACATCTACGAGGTGCAGGGCATCCTGTCGCATTTCGTCGGGATCTAGTTAGGCTCGCGGCTATGGCATCCGTCTTCAGCGCGATCATCGCAGGACAGCTCCCCGGCCGCTTCGTCTGGACCGACGACGAATTCGTCGCCTTCCTCACCATCGCCCCCGTCACCCAGGGCCACACCCTCATCGTGCCGCGCGCCGAGCTCGACCAGTGGCAGGACATCGACCCCGCCGTGATGGCCAGGATGACCGGCCTCGCCCAGAAGATCGGCCAGGCCGTCCGCATCGCCTTCGACGCCCCGCGCGCCGGCCTGCTCATCGCCGGCCTCGAGGTCCCCCACCTGCACACCCACGTCTTCCCCGCCTACACCATGGGCGACTTCGACATCTCCGGCGCCGACACCGACCCCTCCCCCGAATCCCTCGACGAGGCCCAGTCCAAGATCAAGGCGGCCCTGCGCGACCTCGGCTTCGGCGCCAACGTCCCCGACTGAGCTTCGTTCGCGACGTCGAATCCCCCTGCGGCTCGACGAGGTCACCGGCTCCGAGTTCCGCTCCGTCTGGGCTCGGGCCATGACCAGCAGGCCGACAGTTACACCACGTCGAACCCGCCCGTCCAATAATCAACATCTACCGAGCAACGCTGAATGACAAAGTCGTCCGGATGGTCGCGAAATCCAGGCGCAGCGCCGAGGCGTGCCACAGCGGCACGTGCATTGATTTTTGTTTACGGTAACGATTTTCCCACCTCACAGCCTGGCAGCAAGCTCCCATATCTCCGGAGGAACTGGCTCGGTTTCGCTCGGCGGTATCCGGCTGACAACCACCCGCAGTTTGTCCCGCACATCGCCTTCGAGATCGGTGTGCGCGATCCGCAAAGTGGCGACCAGTAGGTCGCCTGGATAAAAATCGCCCGACGCCAGGGGGTTTCGCATGAGCTCCTCTAGAACGCGAGGGATTAAAATTTCAAGTGAAGTCCTTTGTGTCACAAGTACCCGCAGGTCCTCCGTGGTCAGGTTTTCGATGGGAACTTTACGCAGCCGATGTACTGTTCGGGTCAGCCGTGTTGCGCTGCCGTCCGGTTCCGGCCACGGGCCGTCGACCTGCTCAATCGTCTGCTTCGCGGTCTCGCCTGCCATAACGCCTTCCCTATCCGATAACTAATTCCGGGGGACGAACTGCTCGGAGTGATCCAGCAGTTTGCTCGCCTCCGACAACTCCCGCTCGAGGGCCGCCCGTTCGGCTGCATCCAGCCCGGGCCATCCAAGTCGGCGATTTATCTGATCAATCCGGTTGGCAAGCCCTTGCTGTGCGTCCCGGACTTCCTGAACATGGTCCCATGGTGTGCCGTCCGGTTTACGAGCAACCACCTCCCCGTTCAGCTCCCGACGCGCGGCGTCGAGGTCACGATCGGTTAGGTGTTCCTTGATGCGATCCGTCGGTGTCGATTCTGATCCACCACCAGAGGTTCCTGCCTCATCCGAATCGTTGGCGGCGATGTAAACGCCCATTCCTGCGATCGCCGACACTGCGGCGCTGATGCCGGCGTTGGCTAGGTCCGGGATGCCAGTGAATCCGCCCGTGGCAGCACCGGCAACGACAACGGCGCCGAAGATGACGAGAAGGCGGCTGGCGGTCACCGTGTTCTTGATGATCAAGGCGGTCCCCTCGACGATCTCGACGGTGATGACCGCTCCTCCAGCCGCCGCTCCCCCGGAGGCGAGGCCCGCGGTGAACACTGCGGTGACCGCGACGACGGCAATGGTGATGCCGATGGCGGCCGCGATCTCGACCCCTGCCTGGGCTACTGCGGATTGAATCTCCGAACGCATGTCGGTGAGCGCGGCATGGTGGTCCGAGACAGGTGTCACCATGCCCTTCGCGGCCTCGGCGACCAGCTTCGCCGCCTGTTCGAGCGTGTTGAGCTTCTCGTCGATATCGATGATGTTGGGGTCGGTGCTGCCCTCGAACTTCGCACCGACACCCTTGATCCGACTTTCCGCACCAGCGATGTATTCGCTTTCAGCGAACCTCTTCCACGCGTCCCTGGCCGCGGCGAGCTTGGTGGCATCACCGTTGGGAATCTTTCCGACCTTCTCGAGCAGGCCTACGACAGCGCCTTCGTCCAGACCCGCACCGTTGTCACCCTTCGAGGTGACCGGAAGTGCCATCCCCGAGTCGTACAGCGGCTCGGAGGCCGTCGGCCGAGCAGGTTCGCTACCGCTGGCTTTCGCGCGGTTGGAGTGCCACCAGTTGTATCCGTTTGCTTCCAGCACGTCGCCGTATCGACGAAGCGCGTTCGCCAAAGTGGCTGTGAGGGTAACGATGTCGGCCGCGTGCCGGTCGTATGCCGTGATCCACGACGAACACTTTTCATGATCGCCAGCCATTCCACCGCACTCGTTCTGCAGGGCGGCGTTCAACGGACCCAGGGCCAGACTGATGTCGTCGGCGAGAAGATGGCACTTTTTCCCGGCGTCGTAGTACATGCCGGAGTCGATATTCCAGGCCACCCGGGCTATCCGCCCTGTAACATGCGCTTATTGGTTTCCGCCGCAGTGGTATAGCGACCATGCGCGTTTTTCGCAGCAGTGCTCATGTCCCGAATACCCTCAGCGAATTCTCGGGCCGCGGTAACCCATTGCTGGTGCGCGATCTGGTATGCGTCTGCTGCAACACCTTCCCAAGCGGTGCCTTTCAGTTTCGCGACATGATCATCGATATCGTCGAGATGATCGGCCACGTATCCTGCCAGTCCGGCCAACCGTGCCACGATCTGGTCGAGACGATCCATATCGACCGAGAACTCCGTGCCCATCACAGCTCCGGTAGATCGAGGCCGGCCATATTCAAGGCGTAAGAGATCGTGGTGTCTTGATTCTGGTAGGTGTCGGCGGTGACTCCCAGCTTCTCGGCCATCTCGGTCAACGCGAGGAAGATCTGGTTTCCACCGCTGTTCGTCTCACTCCAGCCCGCGCCGAACTCATCCGCCAGATCGCCGGTCCAGCCATCGCCGAGTAGAGTCTCGACCTCACGACTCGCCGAATCCAATGCCGTCCGGAGCGCATCCGCGATCCCGTACACGTATCGACCAACTGCGCGGACCTCGTCAGGCACGATCGCCAACGACTGACCGTCGCTCCCCCCAGGAGTGCTCATGGCGCGGGACGCTACCGGACCTGCCTGCCACCTGCCACCGATGCGATTGGGCATCCGGCGTGAAAGACTGGCGATGTTTGGGGGCCAGACTGTCTTTCAGCCCTGCAGGTAGGTCGGCGTCTGCGTGCCGGGCGCCGAGGTCGGCCCTTGACAGCGCATCTGAGGTGCAGGGGAACCGAAGCGATCGGTGGTGCGTCAAAGACTATCGAGTGGGTTGCGCGACGAGGGAGAGAGACGATGCGACTGATCGGGTTGGCCGCCGGGGCCTGCGCTGTGCTGGTGCTCGCCGGGTGCTCCGAGGAGGTCAGCGGGCAGCCCGAGGTCAGCGGGACGCCGTTGACCAAGGAGCAGTTGTTCGATCCGTGCACGGTTCCGGATGGGGCGCTGACTGCGGCTGGGCTTGATCCGGCGTCGAAGGACGACAACCTGTTCTCCGTGCCGCGCGCCGAATGGAAGGGATGTGCCTGGGCGGCCGACGGACACTTCGTCTCCTTCATGTCGACGGTGTACACAATGGATGAGATTCGCGCGAACGATCGATACCACGACTTCAAAGAGGTAACCGTCGGCGACCGGAAGGCCCTGCAGTTCTATATCGGCACGGAGCAGACTCCGGTCGAGTGCGAACTCGCCATCGAGACCGGCCAGGGCCGGGCATTGATCAACGCGAGCAAGTTCGTCGACAGCAAGTCACCCACAGATCCGTGCTCGTTGGCGAACAACGCGGCGCCGCACTTCATCCCGTACATCCCCCGATAGCCGCCCACACCCTCGAGCCGAGGAAGGATCAGCGATGGCCGAGAACGTTCTGGCGAGAGAATTTCAGACATTGGCCGGCGAGGCAGCGTCAGGTCACCTGATCATCGAAGCCGATGCTGCCGAACGGTGCGCCAAATGGTGTGACGACTACATCGCGGACCTGCGTGGACTCTCTTTGCGTACCAGGAGGATGGTCGACGCCGACTCTTTCGGCGACCTCGCCTCTGCCAAAGAGCTCGCCAAGAAGTTCGCTAACTTAGCCGAGGGCGGCGAAGGCTCCGGGTCGTACCTCGACGCCGCGACCAAGCACATCGAAGTCCTCACCCACATGGCCGACATGTACCGCAAAGCCGGTGCGGCGTACAAGAACTGCGACGAAGCGACGCAACTGGCCATCAAGCAGCAGACGACCACGCTCGACTGACCTCAGGGGGAGACATGTCGCTCGGAGAGTTCCTTTCGGATCTCGCGAATCCGCGGACCACGATCCCGACGCTGGCAGGCCGCGTCGGTGAGCTGTTCGATTCCGACGTGAGCGCCACCGACTCGGAGCTCACCGCGCAGGCCGACGGCAACCGGGAACGCGCCGATCTCTACGCCGCCAACAGCGCCCTGGCCGCCGGGTTCACCGGCGAATACGATCCGCAGCGGCTCGGCGGCGTGATGGAGAGCTTCCAGGACATGCCGCATTCGCGGATCATGCAGTTCGTCGACTCGATCGACATCACCCAGATGAGCACGAGCATCCAGGGCTGGACCCAGCTCGCCGACGACACCACCGCCAAGGCCACCACGTTCCACGACAACATCCAGAAGGAGATGGAGCGCGGGTGGGCCGGTAGCGCGGCGACCCAGGCCCTGGCCAGCACCAGGCAGTACCTCGCCGATATCCACCGGGTGGATCAGGCGGCGCGGCTCATCGCCAACAAGATGGCCGAGGCCAGGTCCGGGTTCCAGCAGGTGAAGTATTCGGTGCCGCACGAGTCGGAGAGTCAGTCCGATACGAAGATGGGCGTCATCGTGCAGATCTTGTCGCCGATGTCGGGGCTGATGATGGACAGCGCGAGCACCGCGCGTGCCGAAGCCGCCCAGGCCGCGGCGCGCGAGGTGATGAACACCGTCTACCGGCCGGTCGCGCTGCAATCCGACACCCAGGTCCCGAAGGTTCCGGCACCGACCAAACCGCAGTCCGGCCGGCCGACCGACGACGGCACGTCGTATCGCCCCAACGGTGACGGCTCGACCGACGGCACCACCGGCGGTACGAACGCCCCGGCGAGCGACCCGGGCGACACGACGCCGGCCACCACACCCACTGAACCGACGACGTCCACCCCGGACGACACCACGGGCGACGACACGACCGCGACCGACCCCGGCACGACCGAGAACCCGGACACCTCGCCCGCCGCGACCGACCCCGGCAACACCTCCCCCGCCGCCACCACACCGACCGGCACCTCGGGGGCCGGTTCCCCCGGCGGTGGTGCACCGGGCGGCGGCGGTGGCCCCGGCAGCCCGAGCGCACCCGGCGCGGGTACCGCCGTACCGGGCGGCGGTGCCCAGAATCCACAGCGCGCCGGCACCCCGGGCACACCGGGCAGCACGGCGGCGGGCCGTGCCGGAATGGGCGGCATGGGCGGGATGGCACCCGGTGCGCGCGGCGGCAAGGACGACGAGGACGAGCACAAGGCCCCCGACTACCTGCGCGGCGTCCACGAGGAGCTGCTCGGCCCCGACCGCCCGCACGTACCGCCGGTGATCGGCGGCGACGAATGACCGACGCCTGGGAACTGACCCCGTTCGAATTCTGGGTCGCCTGGGAAACACTCGGCCGCGACCGGATGCCGTGGCCGCTCACCTTCACCTCGGGCGTCGAGACCCAGGACGAGTTCGATCAGGAGTGCCGCCGCGCCGCGGATTCGCTGATCGCCAAGATCGGCTCCGACGAAGCGCTCTACCACGCCCTGCACGCGCTGGCCCATCCCGAGCTGCGCCTGGAACTGTTCGGTCACCGCTTCGACGGCCGCACCCGCATGGTCCGTGCCTGCGCGGCCACCGAGTCCGGCAACGGTGTCGTCGCCGCGCAGATCCCCGGTGCCGACTACGGCCAGGGCGGGAACATCCTGATCTATCTGCGACCGGCGAAGGTCGTCGCCCAGCGCCTGATCGCGGTCCTGCCGTCGATTCCGCCGGGCAAGCACCAGGGCTTCAATGTCCACCGCGACGAACTCACCGAACCACAGGGACCCGGCGCCCGCCGCACTCCCGGCGAGCTGGCCACCCGCTTCCTGAAGCGGCCCTTCCGCACCTACGCCGAATTCCGCGTCGACCTCGGTCCCGCTCTGGACGGCTGGAAGGAAGGCGGCACCCGCCTGCAGATCGTCGACTACATCGACGACGGCCGCTACCTGTTCCGCGAGGGCGAACGCGTCGAAGCCTTCCCGGTCACCGCGACCCGGCTCGCCGCCGAACTGCACCGGCTCATCGACCAGGCGGTCGACCCGGCTCGCGAAAACGCTTGGTAGACAAAGTAGTCGCACAACACGGGGGGATCGTGTCGAACACCACTGAACCGAAGCGGACACCGTTTCCGGTCTATCTGCTGCTCGCTGCTCTGGTCTTGTGTCTGGGTTCCGCGACATTGTTCTTCGTCAGCCAGCCGATCAATGTCCTCGCCTATTGGCTCGGTTACGGAGAGCCCGTGCAGGTGGTCGTCACCGAGGGGTCCGCGAACCTCAGCATCGGCCGCGGCGACCCGGGCGAAGGCCGTGTCATCGCCGACAACAGCACAATTCGCCTGTACGGCGTGACGACGGGCGAAACAGTGACGGCCCGACCGCGCTTGATCGACATCGGCGCCAACTCCTACGCCTTCCACAGTCCGCTGTGGGCCGCGGCGGATCTGCTGTACCTGATCCCCACCGTCCTCTTCGGTTTCCCCTTCGCCCTGGTGATCCTCGGCATCATCGCGCCCGGACGCCTCCCTGGGATCACCCGGTGGCTCGCCGAACACGGGCCGAAACCGAAGCCGAAGGGCCCGCCGACGGGATAGGCAGGTGCTGCCGACGACCTCATAGGCGCCGATCGGCGATCCTGAACGGGTCCACACCCCATGAGCCCACGATGAAACGCCCGAAGCCTCCGAACCACGAGCGGTTCGGAGGCTTCGGAAGCTGAGCCCCCTGTCAGGATTGAACTGACGACCTTCGCTTTACAAGAGCGGTGCTCTACCACTGAGCTAAGGAGGCGGGTGGGTGCGGCCCCGGAGGGCAGCGACCATCATAGCGGGGCGCGGGGGGGGGGGGGGGGGGGGGGGGGGGGGGCCGCCCCCCCCCCCCCCGCGGGGGGGGGCCGGCCGGCGGGGGGTT